>NZ_JBSWYY010000007.1:0-206007 GCF_056161325.1 Alteromonas sp. ABE4_545 | reverse complement strand
AAGGCGTCAATAAAAGCCCTATGGGAAGGATGGTTCAAACTACAAACCATCCTTGAAGGTTACGATTTGGCCCGTTCTCTTGAGGCTGACTTGTGATCAAGAGACAGGCTAAGTAGCCGCCTTCTCACACACACATTGCAGGTTTTATGCTGCAGTCTTCTCTTCTGTTTGAGCCACTTCTTTGCCATCGGCAGGAAGCAGTTCCAAGTCAAAAGTGAATTCATCTACGCGAACCGCTAGTTTACGCTTCTCGTTGTAATCGTGCAGTTTCGTTGCTTCTTCAGCCGTAATAACACCGCGCTCAGCCATTTTGTTAACCACATTCTCGAAAGAAATGAATGGGATAACCGGCTCTTTACGCATCGCTTTTTGCACTTTACCAAGTAGAGGCAACACGGCGTGCTTAGCTTTGAACGCTTGTTCGTTGATGTCGTTGCCGTCGCCAGCAATTGGTTTAACTAAGTGCGTCAACTGGTCTTTGGTGGCGTTGTCTTGCAACGAAGCCATAGAAAGCTCACGTACCAAGTCATCGCTAATACCTGAAACACTGTTGCTGTAGGTGCACGTTAGTAGGCGCATCAAGCCACGTGTAGCAGTGTTCGGGAAGTTGCTCACAAAATTAACCAAGGCTTGCTCAGCTTGTTGTAATGACCATTGCATTGCATAGTCGAAGTAAGGCTTAGCTTCAGCACGGTTTTCAGCGCGCTGCTCGTAATAACGAATTGCTGCCATTGCACCGTACAAATAACTCATCACGTCACCTAGGCGCGCAGAAAGTAGTTCTGCTTTTTTCAAATCACCGCCTAGCACAGCCAGTGATAAGTCAGCCAAAGGCGCTAGCTTTGCAGAAATGGCATTCAAGCGCGCTTCGTACTTGCGTACTTCAGGCAATGAAGACTCTGAACCGCGAGTAAACGGCAAATAGCTCTTGCTCAAGCTGCGGAATGCGTTTTTCACGCTAAAGCCAATCGTTTTGCGCAATACTTTGTTGAATTGACCGTCAGCCGATTTTTCGTTGCTGTAAATCAAATCAACCATTTCTTTCAAATATGGGTGACAACGCATCGCACCTTGACCGAAGATCATCAGGTTACGAGTAAGAATGTTCGCCCCTTCAACAGTAATTGCGATAGGCAATGCATTGTAGCCAGCCGCTAGCGTGTTTTGCGGGCCGCGCTGAATCGCTTTACCTGCTTGTACATCCATTGCCGCGTTTAACACGTCACGACCAAGCTCAGTCATGTGGTATTTGGCAATGGCGGTTACTACTGATGGTTTAAGGCCTAAACCCAAACCTTCTGTAGTGAGTACACGCATCGCTTCTACCAAATAAGTTTTACCTGCAATTTCAGCTAATTTTTCCTGAATACCTTCAAAGCGACCAATTGGCAAACCAAACTGTTCACGTACAAATGAGTACTCAGCAGTGCCTTTAAGGGCAACTTGTGATGTTGCTGTACCCATGGCAGGTAGAGAAATACCACGACCTGCACCCAAGCAGCTTACTAGCATCTGCCAACCGCGACCGATGTTCTTTTGACCACCGATAATGAAGTCCATAGGAATAAATACATTGTTACCACGAGTGGTACCATTGTAGAAACGCACGCCCATAGGATCATGGCGATTACCGAGTTCAACACCTGGGTGTGATTTAGGTAGCAAGGCACAGGTAATACCGAGTTCAAGCTGTTCGCCAAGAAGTTGGTCTGGGTCGAATACTTTGAAAGCAAGTCCAAGTACCGTGGCAATGGGGGCTAGTGTGATGTAACGCTTGTCCCAAGTCACAGACAAACCAATGACTTCTTCGCCGTTCCACTCGCCTTTAGTGACGATGGCTGCGTCTGGAATACCGCCTGCATCTGAACCGGCTTCTGGGCTGGTTAGTGCAAAACAAGGAATGTCTTCGCCCACAGCTAAGCGTGGTAGCCAGTAATCTTGTTGGTCTTTGGTGCCGTAGTGCATCAATAGCTCACCAGGACCTAACGAGTTAGGTACCATTACAGTTACCGCTAGTGCACCACTTTTCGCTGCGATAGTCGCTACGATTGTCGAGTTGGCGTAAGGGCTAAACTCAAGACCGCCGAATTTCTTAGGGATAATCATCGAGAAGAAACGGTTTTTACCCAAAAAGTCGAGGACTTCCTGAGGAATATGTTTGCCGTTGCCCAACTCAAAGTCGTCAACCATGCCAAGTAATTCTTGAACAGGGCCTTCTAGAAAGGCTTTTTCTTCAGCGCTTAATTCGGCTTTAGGAATAGCACGTAGTGCCTGCATATCAGGTTTACCCTGATAGATTGAAGACTCAATCCAAATGTCACCCGCGTCTAACGCTTCTTGTTCGGTGACTGAAATTGGTGGCAATACTTTCTTTAAGCTAGTTCTGATACTCATAATAACTCATCCGCTCATCTGACCAGTTGTTTTAGCTAATACTACACCGTTTTAACAAAAGATCAAATATTCGCGTTTTTTCCCTGTAAATAATTTGTTTCACTTGGCGGAAATAATGCCTAGGTGTTTGTATTTAATATGTTTAATGGCTTAATTTAAATAACGTATATCCATTAACAATACGCAAGGAAGTGTAGATGGTCGTTGCGGTATTATTTGCGATACCCCGTGTCACTTGCTTAAATCAGCGTGCATAGCAAATAATAACAGTTCCATTTTTTTATATTCGGGAGTTTTCCATGCATCGACTTAAGCAAGGATGCGTTATGGCGTTGGCGTTTTGCTGTTGGCCGGTTTTTGCTACAGGCTTTGTTTCTGTGGGCGCGGGATGGTCAACAACTGATATCAATCCGGTATCAAAAGATGCAACAGGTTGGCGCGCGAGCTTAGGATATAGCATTCACCCGCAATGGGATGTAGAAGTAGGCTATTTAAGTTTGTTGTCAGGGAAAACGATACCCAGTGGTGCCGAGCATGGCCAAATTTCCCTCGATGCTGATGTTTACTATTTAGGGTTACTGGGCAAAGCCGGTAATGAAACCGGAGAGTTGTTTTATCGCGTAGGAGTGGGTCAAGCAAATGTTGCTAGCCAGCCTAGTGAAGATGGCGACATTGGGTGTAATGGGGGGAGTGGATCTATCGTCGACCGAATGAATGTGTATTGTGGTTTTGATGAGTCCTATTTAGCCATGATCCTCGGGCTGGGTTTTGACTACTATTTTACCGACCATTTAGCAATTCGGTTTGAAGGTGATTATCTTTTTGGTGAAAATGATACCAAGTCGACAATGGCAGCCGTGAGTCTTAAAGTGTTTTTTTAAGGCGTTAATACTGGTGTTGCCTTTGTCAATCATAGGGCAAAATGTTGCTGGGCCAATGTGTGACAAGCCCACAGTATCGTGATCATTTTTCCGCCTAGCACGTATTCACCTAGTATCAGTTGTTAGCGAGGTAATCGAGTGAAGAACGAATTAGACAGCAAGTTTTTATTGAGAATTTTTGACAAGATCCGCAATCACGCTGAAGTGAAAGACGAAAAGTATTTTTTAGAAGGTATTACAGCGTTCACAGATTTTGACGGTTACACCCTTTATATCGAAGACGCACGTGTGCATCTTCGTTTTGGTTTCCACAACCAATACCACTTCGACTATCAGTCAGAATCTGATCTGGAAAGTTTTGAGAAGAAACTCAAATATATAGATACTCACTATTGAAGTGAGGCCCAATTCACCAAAGATTACGTCAGGTTTTCTATTCTCGTTAGCTCTTTTGCCATTGCGCTTAGTGTTACAGGCTTCGATAAGTAACCATTCATGCCGTGGGCTTCACACTTTTGGCGATCACCATTCATGGCGTTGGCCGTTAAGGCAATGATTGGGATGTGATGGTACGCGGCTAGTTCGGGCGACTGGCGGATAATTTTACTGGCTTGATAACCATCCATTACTGGCATTTGGCAATCCATAAGCACTAATTGGTACTTGGATGCAGGCTTGTTTAGCATCTCAATGGCTTCTTGCCCGTTATTGGCGATATCGTGAGAATAGCCAAGATTCTTGAGGAGTTCAGCGGCAACCAGTTGATTAATTTTGTTGTCTTCTACCAATAGTACATGACCACGTCGGTCACCTTGGAAGCGCTCAATTTCATTTTGTTGGCGTTCTACGCTGCCTAAATCGGTGTGGAATAAATCGGGTAGGGAATTAAATTTTGCTTGGTTTAGTCTTTCGCTTAGCGTGTTCATTGATAGGGTGGGAGTGAAATACCCGTTTGCACCTGCGTTATCAAACTCGCTTGCTAAACCAATTTTCCACTTCGACGCAGTGCCAATAATCAAGCAATGTTGATACTTAGGATGGTGGCTGAGTAATTTACAAAACTCCGCGCCATTCATGCCTTCTAATTCACGTTGAACCACTATGGTAACCGGCAGAGACGCTGTTTTTAACCATGCCATTGCCGATTTTGCATCACTCACATGGGTTAAAGAACAGGCGCAATGTAATGCTAATTTTTGCCAGTAAGCATGTAATGCTTCACTGTTTGCAACCAGTAATATCGGTGAGGGAGTATCACTGGGAAGCGTTTCTTGTTGTGCTTCTTGTGACACCAAAGGCAGAGTGACAGAAAACGTTGACCCCTTGCCAGATACACTGGTGGCAGTGATACTTCCTTGCATTAACGACGTGAGCTGGTGGCTAATGGCTAAGCCCAAGCCGGTACCGCCAAAGCGGCGTGTGGTCGAAGTATCGAGTTGTTCAAAGGGTTTGAACAGTTGTGATAGCTTTTGCTTCGGAATGCCAATGCCCGTATCGGTAATATCGAAGGTCACTTTATTGCGCTTGCAAGCTACCGTGAGTGACACTTCGCCCTTTTCGGTAAACTTCACGGCGTTTGACAATAGGTTGGTGAGTATTTGGCGCAATCTAACCGGGTCACCTTTCATGTAATTGGGTGTCATTGGCGCGACATCCAAGGTGAGCGATAGGCCTTTTTCGTTGGCTTTTAAACGGTTAACCTTAGTTACACTGATCAATAGCGCATGCAGGTCAAACACGATATTTTCGATATCCAGCTTCCCTGCCTCAATCTTAGACACATCCAAAATGTCGTTGATGAGTTCTAGTAGCACATTGCCGCTTTCTTTAGCCAAGTCGAGGTATTGTTGTTGTTTTTCATTTAACCCTGCGGCGGCAATCAATTCGTGCATACCCATAATGCCATTAATTGGGGTACGAATCTCGTGGCTCATATTGGCTAAGAAAGCCGATTTAGCCCGGCTGTTTTCCAGCGCCTTCTCTTCGGCTAATTTTAACTGTGAAATATCTTGTAGCGTGCCGCGAATACGAATAGGTTGGCCATTTTTATATTCAATTTCGCCCACCGCTCTTACCCAAATGTCTTTTCCTTTGGCGGTTCTAAAGGTGCATTGTAAATCCCAGGGCTTGCCTGTTTCTAAAGCGAGGTTAATGGCATCGCTGATTTCTGTTTTCGATTCACCGGTGTAATAGTTTACGGCGTCTTTAATGTCTATTCGGTGGTCGTACGGCAGCTCGTGAATGTCAAAGATACTATCGCTCCACGTGAGTTGGTCATACTGGAAGTCGTACTCCCAACCGCCAATTTTAGCCATAAATCCAGTCGCTTTGAGTATTTCATTTTGCCTATTACTGGTGGCTTCGGCCTTGCGCAGCGCGCTCATGTCTTTGCCGACATAGAGATAATGGGGTTGATCTGAATGAGACAGGGTGATGGGGGCAATAGAACAGCTGATTGATAAAATATCACCGTTGCTGGATTCCCAAGGCCATTCAGCATCGTGTATCGGATTGCGCAACGCGGCTCGATTGATCAATTGTGTGAGCTTGCGTTCATTCGTTGGCGCCGGTAATGCAAGGTGCGCGAGTACGGCTTGTCGCGTGGCGTGATTAAAAAATTGGTCTGGAGATGCTTTGCCGATTAAGTCTTTTGCCGAAGTGTGGAGTTGTTGTTCTGCAAATTTATTGCAAGATTGGATCACGCCGTCACTGTCGGTCGTAATCAGTAACAAGTTCGCATTGTCTAAAATGGTCTGTTGCAACTGATAGGCTTGTTGGAGCTGCTGTTTAAGCAAAACCTGATCGGTAATATCGGTTTCGATCAAAAAATATGAGGCGGTGTCATTTTGAGGCTGTTTTTTTATTGATGCGGCAACCCAATACTCGCCAAAAATAGGGTGCTGGTGACACACTTGTAAACGGAATAAGTCGGTTTTCTTTATACTCGCTTTGGCTTTGTCTTCGTCACAGTGCTCAGCTGTTTGATTTATCCAGTTAAACGCGGGCATCCCCGTAATGTCGTCGCTTTTAAGCCCTGATATTGCAAAAAAGCGCTCATTGCCCCAGGTTATGTTGAAGTCCTCATCCAAAAACAAAACTGATGATTCACTCTGATTCACCATAGTTTTAGATATGCTGGGCTTTTGTTCTGTGGCTGTAACATGCATCACCCACCCTGCAAATTCATCAGAATAGGCGCAAAACACACTAACATTTGGGTCATTGAGGTCGACGCGCAGCGGCGATGCGCAGCGTTGCAACTGAGAGGCGATTGAACTGGCGTTGTCGCGGCCAATTATGTGCGCTAATAGCACGGGGGCACCTAAATCTGAAGGCTCTAGCCCAAGCAGTTGCCCAGCGGCTGCATTCGCAAACAGCACGCGACTGTCAGTAGTGATAAATAGAATACCCGACGGGACGGCATTCCATGCTGCTTTTATCTCTGTCGTTAACTGTGTAGTCATACCATCCTATGATCGCGCACGTTGGTAGTTTTAAGTTACAATCGCAGTCCAAATATCGGTTACAATCGCGCTTCATCATAACAACCTTGCGCAAAAAGCAAAATAAAGGAAAGCAATTTGTCAGCAGCAATTACGCCTCCCTCGTTTAAATGGGGATTTTTGGCGCCCAAATACTGGCCTGTGTGGTTTGGGGCCGGTCTTTTGTACACATTAACGTGGTTACCGTTTCCGGTGTTAACTCAGTTAGGTCGGGGCACGGGATGGGTACTGGGTAAGTTGGCCAGTTCAAGAGTAAAAGTCGCCCGACGAAATATTGAATTAATGTACCCAGAAATGCCAGAGGCTGAGCGTGAACGCTTAGTGCAAGAAAATGTGCGCCGAGCCGGAAACGCGTTATTTGAAACCGCAATGGGGTGGTGGTGGCCTAAGTGGCGAGTTCAAAAACACGCAGAAATTGAGGGCTTTGAACACGTAGAAGCGGTTCTTGCTCAAGGTAAAGGCGTGTTTGGTATGGCGCTGCACAACATGAACTTAGAGTTTGCTTGTCGCATTGTGGGCTATAAGCAACCGGCAATTGCGTTTTATCGCAAGCACAACAACCCCTTGATGGATTACTTGCAATATCACGGTCGAAATCGTTCAAACAAGTACATGATTCACAAACGCAACGCGCGCGCGTTGTTGGGAGCATTAGACCAGAATGAGCTATGCTTGTATTTACCCGATCAGGATTACGGACGAGCGCAAAGTGTTTTTGTACCTTTTGGAGGTGTGAAAGACACCGCGACAACCACAGCGACCTTGATGTTTCCCCGTAGAGCTAACTGCGTACCTTTGTTGGTGACGTCGCAATACACGCGTAATGGGTACAAGGTGAAGTTTTATCCACCGATCCCAGAGATGACCGAAATGGGAGACGAAGAGGCGTTAACATTTTTAAATGCAAAAATTGAAGCCATTGTGAACGAGCAACCAGAGAGTTACTTGTGGATGCACAAGCGCTTTAAAACGCGTCCCGATCCAAACGACGCCAGTTTGTATTAAGATTGTGCTTGTTTCGTCGGAAGTAATTCTTCGGTAGTAAGTCGCAGTGCATGTATTTGTCAGCCTGCAATTATTGAGGCATGATGGAACGACATGACATATTGTGAAATGAAGCAACAACGCGGAGTCGCCAGGCGTTATGGCAAAGAAATCATTTTCTAGTTCGTTATTTTGGGCTAAACATTTAGCGTTAGCCCTAGTAGTGGTGATTGTTGCGGGCGTGGTCATTCAATTGCAGTTAAGTAACTCATCGTCATCTGTACCGGTCGATGGCCCGAAAGAAAAGTCAGTGTCTCAAGGTTTGAGCGATTTCTATCGAGAGTTTCGTATGACATCGACCGATCCTAAAGATGAAGAAAAAAGTGAGTTTGCTCTCGACTTGCCCAATTCAGACTTATCGGTTGATGAACAACTGACTGCAATTAGCGGGAACTTAAAACCTGTCAGCACAAAGTGGGAAGGCGAGCAAAAGTATCGCACATTCAAAGCGGGAAATACCCTGCGTGAAGCCATTACTTCATACGCACAACAAGAGGGAATGCGCGTCATCTGGGGGCTTGACCAAGATTTTGTGATCAAACACCAGTTTCAAATGGACGATACAATTCTCGGTAGTCTGAGTCAGATTGCGAGCGCGATCGACAGTAATTTTGAAGGCGAAGTTAAAGCCTACATATGCCCTGACCAACGTTCTCTTGTGGTGACTTCAGAGCACACGGATTACCTAAAAAATTCGTGCCGAGTTGCGCGATAACCGGTTTTGCTGACGGCAAGGGTTATTCGCGCTTATCAATATGACCAAATAAGCGATCCCAAATCTTAGTTACAGTGATGCGGCTTTGGTTGATCTGGTCAGTTTCTGCTGCCAATGATTCACCTGAAAGCGTTAAGTGGTGATAGGAGTCTCTCAGTGTGAGGTAGGCTTGCTGGAGCGCAATCGCATCAACGTCGTCAATGAGCCCCGCGGTTTTGACCGACTCAATAATGCGCAAATTATCCGACCATTCAGTTAACATTACCGCATTATGGGCATGGGCCAATACCCAATATTGAGCAATAAACTCAATGTCTGTTATGCCGCCTTCACACTGTTTTAAATCTACGCCATCCTGCGTGTTTTTCAGTAAGTGATGACGCATTTTTGCCCGCATATCCGAAACATCTTGTGCCAGTTGTGCCAAAGGTCGCTGGCGGCATAATGTTGCTTGTCGGATGTCGGTAAAGGCTTGTTTTAACTCGGCGTCGCCATATACAACGCGCGCTCTCACCAGAGCTTGATGCTCCCATGTCCATGCTTCGTTTTCTTGGTAATGGGAGAAACCCGAAATATGGCAGCACAATAGCCCCGCATTCCCAGCCGGACGCAAGCGCAAATCTGTTTCGTATAACTGACCCAACAGCGTATTGGTATTGAGTAAATGCATGATGCGCTGAGTCAGCTTAATGTAGAATTGTTGGGCTGACACAACCTTAGGGCCATTTGTATCACTTTGCTGAGGCGCATTATGGATAAAAACAAGGTCGAGATCAGAGCCGTATCCGAGTTCAAAACCTCCCATTTTTCCATAGGCTATGGCTGCAAAGCCTTGCTCACCGTCTTTGAGATGACCCGGTGCACCATATTTTTCTGTGATCTGGTACCAAGCCGCACGTATGACATTGTCGAGTACCACTTCGGCAAGTGCGGTGAGTTTGTCACTCACTTTGGCCACAGGCAACGAGCCTGAGATATCTGCTGCAGCAATGCGCAATTGCTGGCATAACCTAAACTGTCGCCATTGGTCCATTAAGGTTTCGACATCATCAGGCTCTATGCGTAAGGTGAGCTGTTGTAGCTCACTGCGATAATCCAGATAGGCTTGAGCAATATCGGTCTGTTGTGCTTGCAGATAAACGGGAGACAAGAGTTCATCAAGTAGCAGAGGAAATTGCCTAATTTGTTGTGTGATCCAATCGCTTTTTTCGCACAATCGGAATAACTGTGCGTTGACGTCGGGGTTCTCAAGCAACAAGTCTAGGTAGGTTGTTCTGCCAGTAATGGCGTTGATAACCGTTAAAATGCGTTTTAATACCGCGACCGGCTGATGGGCATGTTTGGTTAACACCAGATAAATAATTTCTGGCATGAGCTTATTCAGCGAATCTTCCCCTCGTTGACCAATGCGATATTGACGAAGCTGATGGCGAAAATTAAACAGTGTGTGATAAACCTCTTCAGCTTGCTGATCTGATAGGGGCGGCTGAATGAGCGCGATAATGTCGTCTTTTGGGAGCGCTAACAGCCACGCATCTTCACAGCGTTGAAATAGGTTGTCGTCATCGTGATCAACATCGTTGGGTTGCTCAATAATAGAATTAAAATGTTGATTAATGCGCTGCATTACAGACTCTGTGTGGGTTAACAAGGCTGTAAAGTCAGTAAACCCCATCACAGATGCACAAACAGATTGTGCCCAAGGTGCATCAGGTAGAGTTTGGGTTTGTTCGTCGTTAAATTCTTGCAGGGTATGTTCTAGCTTGCGCAAATAGAAATAATCGTCGAGTAAACTGCTGGTCACGTCCTCGTCTACTAAATCTAACTCTGGCAAAGCATGTAGCGTCGCGACTAAAGATTTACTTTGCAGTTTTGCCTCTCTTCCACCGTGAATAAGTTGAAAGCTTTGGGCAAAAAACTCTACTTCTCGAATACCGCCAGCCCCTAATTTAATATTGTTGGTTAAGCGCCTGCGACGGGTTTCTTTTGCAATGAGTTGTTTCATTTCGCGTATAGCGTCTAGGGTGGTGAAGTCGAGGTAGCGGCGAAACGTAAACGGGTGCAATATTTGCGACAACTGCTCAGTGTACGGGGTCTCTTCATTTAAGATGCGCCCTTTGAGCATCGCGAACCTTTCCCACTGCCGCCCTTGTTCTTGATAATAATCTTCCAGCGCCGCGAAATGCATCACCAGAGGGCCGCTTTCTCCAAATGGCCGCAAGCGCATGTCTACTCGAAATACTTGGCCATCGGCGGTAACTTTATTGAGTGCGGCAATGAGTTTTTGCGCCAGTTTAGTGAAAAACTGCTGGTGTTCGAGTGCACGTCGCTTGCCCGCAATTTCCCCTTTTTCTGGGTAACAAAAGATCAAATCGATGTCGGAGGAAAAGTTAAGCTCTCGACCGCCGAGTTTTCCCATTCCAATGATTAACATGGGTTGTGGGCCATGGGAGCCAACGGGCACGCCATATAGCTGTGTGTGTTGCTGATAAAGCCAGTGGTAAGCGCTCATTATTTGACAATCAGCGAGTTGTGAAACTTGCTCCAGCGATGCCTGAATACTTTGACGCTGCATGAGGTCGCGCCAAGCCACGCCGATCATATGTAATTGCCGAAAGGCTCTCAAGGCGCGATGAAAATCGGCTTCTTTTTCAATGTTTTCCAATTCGGGAGCAAGGGTTTGGCACACTTGCGCAATATCAATGTGGTTATGCCAATTGTGGTCAATAATATGCTGCAACCGTTCAGGATGACTAATGCAGTGTTCGGCAATAAAGGCCGATAAGCCGAAAGCGTGGCATATCTCACTTTTGTGTGCCGCTAAGGCATGCTGGTATTGCGCAGGCAGTCGCAGCCAGTTTTGTTCACCTTGTTGATTGATAACACTGTTATTTATTGTTGTGCTAGGCATAATATGACACTTTAATTTTGCGCTGTAGTTATATAAGCGGAGTCTGGCACAAACGCCTGATAAGCTCCAGTGAGATAACCCACGCCGAAAACACGAAAACAAGAGGTTATGTAATGGATGCGTTAGTAAAGCTGGTGCCATTAACGTCTGATTTAGGCGTATACGTCGCTATCGACGTTGCACTTGCTATATTACTGTTGCTGCTGATGAAGTGGCTCTCTGGGTTCATGCGGAAAAATTCTGTCGCTGAAGAGCTAGGGATAAAAGACAATTTTGCCTTTGGCATTAGCGTGGCAGGAAGTATGTTGTCGTTGTGCATCGTGTTGGCTTCTGTGGTCGGGCGGCACGTTGGCCAAGGGTACGACGAAGCCGCCATTGGTATGCTCAAGTTTGGTGTCATCGGTATCATTCTGGTGAAAATTGGTCGCTTTGCCTTCGACAAGCTGGTGCTCGACCGTATGGATACCGAAAAGCTGATCAGTGAGAAGAGTGTGAGTGTAGCATTGGCCGATGCCGCCAATGTGGTCGCCAGTGCGATCATACTGCGCAGTATGATGCTGTGGGTGGATGGTAGTGATATGAACGCAATTATCGCGATAACCAGTGGCTTTGCGGTGGTATTAACCCTGATGCTGGTGATGACCCGCATTTATGAAGTGCGTTACGCGATGAATAATCAGAACGATTCCTTTCAAGGCGCTTTGAGAAAGGGCCAACTGGCATTGGCACTGGAGTATTCTGGTAATTTACTCGGAACAGCCATGATAGTGTCTTCGGCGGGTGACTTGCTAGTGTATTCTCCCTCCGGATATGTGAGCAATATCACAGGGTGGTTAGTGATCAGCGTGATCTTGTCTTTGGCTTTGTGGGTGTTGGCGGCGTTATGCAAGCGGGTTATTTTAACAGGGCTTAATTTTCGTCAGGAAGTGGACCAACAACACAATGTGGGGATTGCCGCCGTTGAGTTTATTCTCAGCATTGGATTGGCGATGATAATCAGCGGCATTATCACATAGGCTAGTTCACGGCTACTCGTTCAGTCACAAAGGTTGGGGGCATTTCGCCCTCAATTAATTTACACTTGGTCTTTTTGGGCTGCCGTTTGATCCAGTGTTCTAATTTAAGCGCTTCCGACTTTCCCGTTACTTTAAAAATACAACGGAAATAGCAAGGGCCTTTCCCTTTTAGCGCCTTAGCGCCGCCTGTTAATTCTCCATTGTGTTGCCGCAACCGACGAGTGGGGTTGGTGGTGATCCCCGCATAGAGTTGTTGATGCTTATTTTCGACCAAATACACAAACCAATCTTTGGTCGAGGTTAGCTCATCCGTACCGTTCACTGTTATACTTGCTCCAGTTTATTTTTTTAGTGGTAACCCCATGACTTTACCAGATTTTACTCAAGCGCGTGTTCTGATTGTTGGCGATGTAATGCTCGACCGTTATTGGAGTGGCGGCACTGGCAGAATTTCCCCTGAAGCACCGGTACCGGTAGTGAATATCTCCGACACTGAAGATCGACCAGGGGGCGCGGCGAATGTGGCAATTAACCTTGCTGCGTTAGGCGCCAACGTGAGTTTGTTTGGTTTAGTGGGCGATGATGAAAATGCCCGTATTCTTACGAAAAAGCTGGAAAGCTATGAGGTGAATTGCCACTTCACTCCATGTGATGGGTTTGCAACCATCACCAAGTTACGAGTAATGAGCCGAAACCAGCAGCTATTGCGTATGGACTTTGAACGCAGCTTTGCAGAAGTAGACAAAGAGGCTTTGAATCAAGGGTTTGCAGCCCAGTTAGCCGATTGCGATTTAGTGGTGTTGTCTGATTATGCCAAGGGGTGTTTGAGCGAGGTACAAACGCTTATCTCATTGGCGAAACAGGCTAATAAGCCGGTTGTTGTCGACCCTAAAGGCAGTGATTTTGCAAAGTACGCGGGAGCAACGTTAATCACGCCAAATATGAGTGAATTTTCGGCTATTGTGGGCGAAACAGCATCTGAAGCCGAATTGATCGAAAAAGCGCAACAATTGAAAACGGCACTTAATCTCGACGCGTTGTTACTGACTCGCTCTGAGCAGGGTATGACACTGTTTGAAGGCGAGCTTCCTGAATTCCATTTACCCGCCAAGGCAAAAGAGGTGTATGACGTAACGGGAGCTGGCGATACGGTTATTTCGACCTTGGCAGCGTCTATGGCTGTGGGGCAGTCTTTGAAACAGTCATGTGTGTTGGCCAACATCGCTGCCAGTATTGTGGTTGGCAAACTGGGTACATCTACCGTCACAACCACTGAACTGGCTATCGCAACAGGCAAAAACGCGGCTTTGGACGGCGGTGTTATGAACGAAGATCAATTGATTATTGCCGTAAAAGAAGCACAAGCCAGAGGCGAAAAGGTGGTGATGACCAATGGTTGTTTCGATATTTTACACGCGGGTCATGTGTCTTACCTTCAAGCCGCAGCGAAACTTGGCGATAGACTCATTGTTGCCGTGAATACCGACGCCTCTGTCAGCAAGCTAAAAGGCCCTGGCCGCCCAGTGAATAATTTAGGACGTCGTATGGCGGTATTAGCCGGCCTTGGCGCGGTAGATTGGGTTGTTCCTTTTTCAGAAGATACACCTGAGCGACTGATCAGTGCCGTATTACCTGATGTATTGGTTAAAGGCGGCGACTATAAAGTGGAAGATATTGCGGGAGGCAAAGCCGTGTTAGCCAATGGCGGGGAAGTAAAAGTTATGCACTTTGAAGACGGTGTATCTACAACGGGCATTATCGCCAGTATTGTTGAGCAATATACCTAAGTGGCACGATAAAAAGGACACAACATCATGTATGAAGGCCATTACGGACTGCACAGTAAACCTTTTCAGTTAACGCCTGACCCGAGTATTTTTTACGCCAGTCGGTTACACAAACGAGCGCTCTCTTACTTACAGTACGGCTTGTCACAAGCTGAGGGCTTTATTGTCATCACAGGTGAAATTGGCACAGGGAAGACCACGATTGCCAACAATTTGCTTGCCGATGTTGAAGAAGACATTGTTGCCATTCAAATTGTCACACCTAAGTTAACGCCAGATGAGTTGGTGTCTTTAATCGTGAGTAAGTTTGGGGTCGAAATAGCTAACCAGTCGAAAGCTGACAAGTTAAAAGTTCTGGAACAATACCTGTTCAAGCTGCATGACCAAGGTAAACGTGCGCTTCTGATCGTTGATGAAGCGCAAAATTTGCCAATTGAAACGGTGGAAGAGTTGAGAATGTTGTCGAACTTCCAATCGAATGGCAAACCCTTGCTTCAGAGTTTCTTATTGGGTCAGGCTGAATTGCAACAAGCGTTACAAGCGCCGAACATGGAACAATTTAGGCAGCGTATTGTGGCGTCTTGTCATCTAGCGCCATTGTCAGCGGAAGAGTGCAAAGACTACATTGAGTATCGGTTGTTTCAGAGTGGCTGGGAGGGAGATGAGCTATTAGATGATGACGCCCATGCCGCAGTGTATGCTTTTTCCAAAGGGGTACCGCGAAAGGTGAACACCTTGATGGACCGCGTTTTATTGTTTGGTTTTTTGGAAGACGTGAACCACATTCGAAAAGAGCATGTTGATTCGGTTGTGGAGGAGTTAAAAGGGGAGTTGTATGTGCCGTCTTCTTCTACCGATTCACCAACGTTAGATCAACCATACACTATGCCTGTGTCGCGTTCGCCGAATGGGAATAACATTCATGATGTCGACTACTACAAAGCCCTACTAGGGGAGTTGGTTGACGCACTCGATGACGCCATAAAGCACAAAGTCAAGTTAACCCAATACATCGATAAACTACTTAAAAAGAAATATCGCACTTACGTACGGCAAAAAGAGCAAGATTAATCGTTGCTCTTTTTGCGCTTATCGCATGAGTGGAGTGGTTAGTTTAAAGCATCGCTGCTGTTTACCGCGCCTGCCGTTGATGTAGTGGGGGCGGTGTTACTTCGATTTTTAGCCGACGGGCTATAGATGAGAGATAGAGTAATTCGCTTCTCTGTGGTGGTGCCGTCATATGAGGCGGGTGCTTCATAATTCAAGTACTGTGCAGAGCCGATAAAGCTTAGCGTGTTGCCATAGTTATATCGAAGGCTACTGATCATTTGCCAAGTTCGAGAGCGGCTGGTTACAACGGGAGACGTCACCGACTCGTCATCACTGTCTCCATAACGCTTGGTTTTATAGTAGGTAACCGAGTTGGTAAAAGTAGAACGTGCACCTAGCCGATAGCTGAGTTGCAGATTAATTCTATCGGTCTCATAGTCTTGATTTGAGTCTAATACATCGTTCTCAGCGCGACTAAACTGAGTCGACACTGAAAACCGATTAAAATTGTATCCGAGGGTGGCTAGCAGTGTTTTTCTCACCCTGATGGTATCGTCGATTTGGTCATTCATGTCATCAAAAGAAACAAACGTTTGTTCTGCCGTCACTTCATAGTCTAAATCTTGGGTGAATCCGCAATCGCTGATGTCGATATAATCTAATGGACAAACAAATACACCACTAGACAGGCTGTCGTCTAAGTTGTTTTCATTGCTTGTTAATTGTTCGCTGTAGTTAATTTGTGAGCGGAAAAACTTGCGGTTATGAGACAGAGAAAAACTCTTTGTGTTGCCGTAAAAACGGCGGCCATAGCTACCATCTAATGAGGTTCTTGGGCTCAACGACACACCAAAATTAGCCGACAGATAGTGCTCGCTTCGTTCGTCTTCTTGGCCTTGTTCTAATTCCCGAGAGGCGTTGTACAACACGCGTAGATAATTATCTTGAGCGCGTAACACTAGCCCCAAGCCCGCTGAACGCAACCAAGACTCAGTGTCTTCTCGTTGTTCATCGACATCACTGTATGTACGACGATACTCATCGTCATTCAATGCAAAGGTGAAACCTAGCCCGCGAGTCCATAGCCAATCACCGGTTAAATCTGTGGTGTAAGTCGAATAGCGACTGTCGTCGTAGCGAAATGTACGGCGTAAGTTTTGGTTAAAATTCCACTTGAGGTTTTGATAACGGCCGCCGGGAGAAATAGACGTAGTCGCGAATAACGAGCGACCATTTGTTGGCGAGCCGTTGATTGAGTTGTCGCTATTGGATTTACCCGCGCCTAGGGTAACACTGACATTGGCCAGTGGTGCATTAGGTAAATTAAGCCCCAGAGAAGCGTTGTAGCTTTGTCTTTTGGTGAGTGAATCAGGCGCATTGTATACGTCGCTGAATAATCGATTACTGATATTGGTTGCCTGATAGCTTTGACTCGCAGACAAATTTAACGACATAAAGTTTTGAATCAATGACAGTTGGTTGCGACTGTTAAATTCGAGGAAGCGGTCGGTAGACGTCGCCGAGGATGATGGCGATCTTCTCACGTATTCGTAACTCGCAGTATTTTGACTGGTTAACTTTTTGGATTCGATGGCGAGGCTCATCGAGGGGATCATAGATAAATTAGTGGAATCCCCTGTGGCAACATCGGGGTCGCCTTGGTTTTTTATCTCAACCAACTTCGACTCTACACTAGGAGAAAAAGTCACATCGGCGGCAATACTCCACTGGCTTATGCCCCCGAGAAGTACTGTTACAAAAGTGGCCGAGAGCTTCTGCCTTCCTGGCACAGACAACAAATTATTCCTCGTCTTGTTCACGATAGTAATAGCCGTAATAGCCTGGGCCAGAATCTCTTCTATTCGATTTGTTTACCAGAAAGCCAATGGCCATTTCTGGGTTGAGGTGTGAAACGGCTTTTTGGATGTCGTGTAAACGCGTTTTTCCCTCTTCGCACACTACAATAGCTTGACCTGCCAAATTGGCCATCACAGTGGTTTCGTTAATCCCTAATAGCGGCGGAGTGTCGACAATGACTACGCGGTCTTTATAGCGATTAGAGAACTCGTCCATGGTTTTCAGCATGGTGTCACTAGCAAGTAGCTCGTTTGACAAGTGGTGGGGTTTACCCGCGGCAATAATACGCAAATTCGGGATATTCGTATTCAGCATGACGTCGCTAATACTACTTCTTTCTCCGAGTAGATACTCTATCAGACCGTCGCGATTTTTGTGGCCAATGGTGCGCATCACATTGGGGCGCAGTACGTCGGCGTCAACAAGCAACACGGTTTTGTCTTGCTCTAGTGCAATACTTAACGCGAGGTTGACGGCAGTAAATGTCTTACCTTCACCGGGCTTAGAGCTGGTGACCATGATGATATTACTGTGATGCAGTGTTTTAGACAGTGGCCCAAACGCATTCGATAGCACTTTGCGCTTGATGGTTCTAAACTCTTCGTTAATCAGGTGGCGGGCCTGGCTTGGGTTAACGAGTCCCTTCTCGTCAATCGTTTGAAAGTCGATAACTACATCAATGTCTTCTTCGAAATCACTGTCTTTTGCATTATTTGACGGTGCTTCTTCGGGTGAGGTTTGCGCTGACTCAGAAGACGCAGTGCTAGACAGCTCTGCCTCTTTGTTGCCTTCATTGGACTGTTGTTCAATTTGGCTCGACTGGGTATCGACAACCTCAGACGAGGATGCTTCTGGCTCCGTAGAGGTAGAGTCAGTCACGTTTTTATCTTGTGCTTCTTTTTGTTTAGAGAGCGCTCTTTCAATCGTACTCATTAGATTAAACTCCCTAAACTAATATTTAACAGCGACAATAAAACAAGCCCACAATAAATTAGGCAAATTACCGAAGATGACCCCAAAAACACCAGTAAACGCATACGGTTTTGTTTTTTAACTTTCTTCCAGTTTAAGTTGGTTACCCGTCCTAAAATAGGGTACGCGGCTATTTTTTCCAACTGTTCGGCGCGCACAAGTATAGGGGCAAACTGGCTGATCAAAAATGCAATACCAAAGCCTCCTAAAAAGCCCACCAACAGCACTAAAGTATAGAGCAATATTCGGTTAGGCCCTGTAGGAACGCGCGGGGTAGAAGGGGGCGAGATAACCTGAAACTTCATGTCTTCATCTGACATGCTGGCCTTTTTGCCTAATTCGGCGGCGTCTTGTCGTGCAACCAGCTCTTGATAATTCCGTTTTACGATGTCGTAGTCTCGGTTAAGTGCATTGCGTTCTAATTCTAATTGCGGCACAAAATCAATTTTAGCTTTTAAGTCGTTTATCTGTTTTACGTAGTTGTCTTCTCGTACTTTGAGCGAAGCTAGCTCACTTTTTATTTGGCTAATATCGATGGCCAAAGGATTGCGGCTATTGGTTTCAGAGTCATTGTTGATGCTAGCAAGATAATCGTCGATTTCTTTTTTGCGCAAGGCTTTTAAGCGTTCCAATAACTGAGTTGACTCAACCACATCGGGGTGTAATTCGGTAAAACGCAATCGCAGTTCGTCGAGATTTTGTTCCAACGAGCTAATACGGTCGTCGTAACTAGTGGGAATGGAGTTAGAGGGAGCATTGCTACTTTTCTTGGCTTCCTCTTGCATGGTTTTTATGGTTTCTTGCAGCGATTCAACCTGGCGCTCTTTTTCTTTTATCGTTAGTTGCACGGTTCGCAAATTGTCTTCAAGAGATTTTAAGCGCGAAAAATAAGTGCCGGTTTCAGGCAGTATATCCGAGTACTTGCGTTTGAAGTCGGCAACACGCATTTCTGCTTGTGCCAAACGCTGCTCGTATTCGTCAATTTGAGTTTGTAAGAACTGAGCCGCGTTGTCTGACTCGGTTTGATTTTTACCTAAACTCCCTTCAATAAAGAGGTTTAGGGTTTCTTGTATCACGTTCTTCGCAACAGAAGGGTTTTTATGGCTGTATTTCAGTTCGAATGTGTTGGTTTTACCACTGGCATTAATTTGTATTTCTTCGCCAAGGTTTTTAATGAGTTCATCAAATGCGCCAGGGCCGATAACCGTCACATCCAGGTCGGTTTCTCGCGCAATTTTTTCGAGGTTTTCTCGGCTCTTTAATCGATTGGCCAGCACCTGCATTTCCGGTGTTTGCTGCGTAGTGAGCGCTATACCCCTGAGAAAAGGGGCTAGGTTTGAGTTTGTATCAACCGTGACACGAGCCGTACTGGTGTAGATATCTGGTAACGTGGCAATGTAAATAAAGCCCAAGGGGCAGACGAGCCAAGACACGATAATTATGTACCGTTTTTTTACCCAGATTCCTTTAACGTAATCAAGGATTTGATCGACCAGTTGTTGAAAATCAAACATGCAAAATAACTTCTATCCGTGCATTAAAACCAAGCTTCGGGAATGATAAGGATATCGCCCGGGAGTAAATCGACATTTTCCTCAATATCACCATTTTGGATCAAGTCACTCACCCGCAGTTCGTAAACTTTTTGTTCTCCGTTAACCATTCTGATGAGTTTTGTGTTGTTGCCGTCGGCAAAATCAGTCATGCCGCCAACCTGAATCATCAAATCCAGTAAGGTCATGTTTTCTTTGTAATTGACCGCTCGCGGGTTTGTGGCTTCACCAATCACGCGAATTTGTTCACTAAAGGGGCCGACATACCCTCCTACTGTGACCGTAATTCGTGGGTTGTTAATATATACTGACAGGGCTTTTTCTAGTTCTCGTGCGAGTTGTGTCGGCGTTCTTCCCGTTACTTCGACATCTTCTACCAGTTTTGTTGTGATCATGCCGTCTGGGCGCACAGAATAAGAGCCGGACAGTTCGGGGTTACGCCAAACAAAAATATCGAGGGTATCGCCAGGGCCAATCAGGTATTTGTAGTCGTCAACGTTGGTTGTATACGAAGGGATTTGAGTTGCTCGTGGGAGTTCATCAACTGTAGAGCATGCCGACATCAATAAGGTCATCCCACAAATCAATGCATAGCTAAGTAGATTGCCACTTGTTTGTTGTTTTTTGCGCGCAGCCGCAGCCGTCATAAACCTGTTCTCCGTTCTTCGGTCTTCCATCACCAGCATCGTTGGCAAGTGTCATTGTTTACCGAAACAGCCTCATAAGCAAGAATCCAGTATAAAAGAAACAGCGACTTAGCACACGCATCTTCGCAGGGTGGCCGATTTGTGGACAAAATCTCGCCTTGTGTGAATCTTTTTCGATTAACGCGTCAAAATATTGTCCAATGACAGTGTTGTACGTTACTATCGAGCTTATAAAGTTAAATTTTTACCTAGTTCGCCAAGGATTTGTTAAGTATGGCTGGTAAGTCTGGAAACCAGAATAAGCGCTCTAATGCGTTAGTGATTACTGAAACCATATTAATCAGCTACGTCACTTACATTGCAAGTGTTCTTACATCGTACTATACCGGCACAGCGCCTATGGCAGTCGCTAGTCTAGTGGCGATGATAGCTGTATTAACGTGCCTGATTCTCATTTCTTCACTGTCTGTTGGGTTATACGAAACTAAGTTGCGGGAAACATTTCGCGGCATAATTCGACGAATATTCGTTAGTGTTGGCTTGTCGTACTTTGTTATCCAATTTTTGATCAGCACTATGCTGACGTCGCTCGACCCACACCCGTATTTTCTGCCCACGGCGGCAAGCTTCATTATTATCACACTGGTATTGTTCCGCTATTTTACCAACCGCTTGGGCTTGTTGGGACTGGGCAAGACTCGTATTGTTGTATTGGGCGCGGGCGAGCGCGCGTCGATTATCGAAAAGCGCATGCGTCGAGATGTTGACAGAATAGGCTTTGAGCTACTTGGGTTTATCCCGATGATGGGAGACAACCGCGAAGAAGGTATAAAAAACGAAAAACTGGTACACCTGAAAGTCGACAGTAACTTACAGCAATTTATAGTTGATAATGACATTGAAGAACTGGTTATCGCCTGTGACCAGCGACGCGGTACTCTGCCGTTGGAAGTCTTGTTTGATTGCCGGTTGCGAGGTGTTCAAGTTACTGACTTGCTTGACTTTATGGAGCGGGAAACCGGCCAGATTGTAGTAAATTTGATGTACCCAAGTTGGGTAATCTACTCCAATGGGTTTATCTCTCAAAATTACCTGCGCGATGCGCTCGATTATTTCATTAACGCGTTTTTGGCAACAATTGTATTGCTGTTTACGTGGCCATTTATGCTTATCACCGCTTTGTCTATTTACCTGGACGATGGGTTAAGAACGAAAACATCGGTGTTTTATAAGCAAGAGCGGGTGGGCCTAAACGGTAAACTGTTCAAAATTATTAAATTCAGAAGTATGCGCCCCGACGCGGAAAAAGACGGCGCGAAGTGGGCCGCCAAAAATGATGATCGGGTGACTAAAATTGGTCATTTTATTCGCAAATATCGGCTGGACGAACTGCCGCAAATTTGGAATATTTTTAAAGGCGAAATGGCTTTTATCGGGCCACGTCCAGAGCGTCCAGAATTTGTTGAAACACTGCTGAAAGAAATTCCGTATTACAATCAGCGTCATAATGTTAAGCCAGGTTTGGCTGGCTGGGCGCAACTGAATTATCCCTACGGCGCCAGCATCAACGATTCAATGGAAAAGTTGAAGTTTGATTTATATTACGTGAAACATCAGAGTTTAATGTTGGACCTGTTAATTCTTATACGGACGGTAGAAGTCGTCTTGTTTGGGCGAGGCCGCTAGTGAGTTGTTAAGGCGATAGATGGAAATAGATTGATGACGAACAACACACAAAAATGTGCAATGACAGTGGATGTCGAAGATTACTTTCACGTTTCGGCATTTGAAAACACCATTAAGCGAGACAGTTGGCACAAGATGCCACTACGCGTTGATCACAACACCCATGTTTTGCTGGATTTATTCGCTCAATACAATGTTAAGGCAACCTTTTTTACCTTAGGTTGGGTGGCTGAAAAGTGTCCGGCGGTGATTCGACGTATGGTTGAAGAAGGGCATGAGGTTGCCAGCCATGGCCTTGACCATACTCGGCTGACGCAAATGGACCGCGCGCACTTCATACAAGATGTCACAACCAGTAAGGCCATATTGGAAGACATAACGGGTAAAGCGGTAGTCGGTTATCGCGCACCTAGTTTTTCTGTGAACAAGACAAACGAATGGGTGTACGAAGAGTTGGTTCGTTTAGGCTTTGTTTATTCTTCCAGTACATACCCTATCCAGCACGACTTATACGGCGTTCCCGATTGGCCGCGCTTCAAGTATGAGCGCCCTGAAGGCATTATCGAAATTCCAGTTCCCACTGTGATGAAAAATGGTGAGAACAAGGGGATCGGAGGCGGAGGTTATTTCCGGTTATTCCCATATTGGTTGTCTAAAAAACGCATTCAGTCTTATTTTAAAACCGAGTCTGCGCCGTATAACTTTTACTTTCACCCTTGGGAAATCGACCCCAAACAGCCCAAAATTAATGATGCATCGTTAAAGTCTAAGTTTCGTCATTATATCAACCTCGACCGCATGCAAGGGAAGTTGGAAAAGCTCATGACCGACTTTCAGTGGAACACCATGAGTCACGTGTATGAGATTGGGGAACAGCCCAAGTGAGTACTCAGGTCCACACACTCATTGTTGATTCAGAAAAAGCGACATTATGGGACGCTTACGTAGAAAAGCATCCCGAGGGCAGCTTTTTTCATCTTTCGGGATGGGCAAAAATTGTCGAAATGTCTTTTGGGCATAAAGCTCATTTTCTGTATGCAGAGGCTAGCGACGGCACATTAGTCGGTGTTTTACCCTTAGTTGAGCAACAGAGCCGACTGTTCGGCCATGTGCTGATATCCACCCCATTTTGTGTGTATGGCGGGGCAATAGCCGACGATGCCGACATACTGTGTACACTAGAACAAGCGGCGGCGTCGCTGGGTAAACAGCTTGCGGTTGATTACATTGAGTTTCGTTATCCATTTGAACGGCTCAATAACCCAGATTTAGTCCCTAATTGCCAACATTCCACTTATTTTCATCCGTTAAAAGAAGACGACGCGTCGATATTGCTCAGCATTAAAAAGAAGCAGCGCGCCAACGTAAGGCAATCACTGGGTAAAGGCTTGGCGCATCGTTTTAGTCAAGACGTAGATACAGCACACCGAATTTACTCAGAAAGTGTACGCAATTTGGGTACGCCCGTATTTCCCAAGCAATATTTCAGAGACCTGATAAAGGTTTTTCCAGAACACACAGACGTACTAGTAGTGACGCACGAAGACAAACCTGTGTCGGCGGTGCTTAATTTCTATTACAAAGATGTGGTCATGCCCTATTACGGTGGGGGAATTCAGGATGCGCGAGCGCTGAAGAGCAATGACTATATGTATTACCAGCTCATGTGCCATAGCAAATTAGAACGCCAATGTGAGTGGTTCGATTTTGGCCGCAGTAAGAATGATTCAGGCTCTGGGCATTACAAAAAAACATGGGGTATCGAGCCAAAGCCATTGCACTATTACGTGCAATTGATCAACGCCCAAGCGTTACCGAATTTGAGCCCCAATAATCCAAAATATCGATTTTTTATCAACGCGTGGAAAAAGTTACCTCTGTCAGTCAGCCGGTTTATTGGCCCGTTTCTTTCGCGTTTTTTGGGCTAACGGTAGAATTGTGTAAGGCACCTCAAGGATGGAAAACAACATCGTAAATCACAATCAGGATGAATCCAGTGAAAACATGCACCGTAAACCTTGGTTGTTTATTGCCTTAGCCAATACGTGTTTAACCGTATGGCTGCTTGTTTATTGGCCAACGCTGCAGCATATGGTGTCGGTGTGGATAGCATCAGAAACCTTTAAACACTGTTTCTTTATTCTTCCAATCACGCTTTATTTGATTTACGAAAAAAAGCCTATTATCAAAAACCTCACCTTGTCGCCGGTGTGGTGGCTATTGCCTTTTTTACTTCTTGGTCAAGTTGTCTTCTTTGTTGCGAATGCGCTCGACATTAATTTGATCATGCACTTATGTGCGTATGGCTCTCTGGTGTGTATTGTATGGATGCTTGTGGGGCATAAAGCATTTCGTGTGATTTTATTTCCCATGGCGTATTTACTGTTTTGTGTGCCCTTTGGCGAAGAACTGGTGCCGTGGCTACAAGACGTGACTGCTGATATTTCGGTTTATCTATTAAATGTGTTCAATATTCCGGTTTATCGCGACGGGCTTTATTTGTACTTACCCAATGGCACGTTCCACGTTGCAGAGGCCTGTGCTGGTATTCGCTTCCTCATCGGTACCTTTGCCTTGGGAGTCTTGTTCGCTTACTTAAATTATCAACGCATATGGAAGCGTGCGACCTTTGTCGTTGTCAGTGCCATTGTGCCGATTTTGGCTAATGGTGTCAGAGCGTTCGGGATAGTGTTGATAGGCTACTTGTCTAACATGGAACATGCGGTTGGCGCAGACCATTTGGTTTATGGTTGGTTCTTCTTCTTGTTCGTGCTTATTGTGCTGTTCTTTATCGGCAATATTGGTAGCGAAAAGCCCCCTAAAGTCCCGCCTTGTCCTCGGAGCTACTACGTGACGGAAACGTCGGGGATATTGACGATTCTGATTGTTGGCGTGTTAGTGTTGCCTTTGGTCGTGTCGTTGATCACCTTGCCAAAAACCTCCGTTAATCTCGACAAAACCATTAATCAAAAAGTGATGAGCGTTTTTCCTGAAGCTCAACAAACGCCATTGTCTTGGCCAATGAAACCAGAGTATGACACTCAGGATTGGCAAGGGCTCATTCAAGGTGTGCCAGTGTATATTCAATATCGCAGTGAGGAAGACGGTCAAGAGGTGGTGAGTAGCTTGCATCGTTTGTTCGATACTGAATATTGGTCACAGCGAACCTTGGGCTACCGAGATCTTGACGGTGTGCCGGTGAAGTACGCTGATATTGTCAATGTTGGTGGCGAACAGCGGTATTTGCTGAGCTTTTACCAAATCAAATGTTCTCAAAGCGCTGACGAACTTACGATAAAATTGCAGCAGTTTAAGCGTAAACTCAATGGCAAACACGCTGATGGCTTTTATATTGTCGTTGATGCTACTGAGCTCGAATCACCCAGTTCGGTACTGGCTTTATTAGCGCCTTTGTCTAGAGAACTCGCTCAGTAACAGGGGTAAGTCATTAAATGCATATCTGTCATGTTGTCTATAGTTTGCATATTGGAGGCTTAGAGCGCGTTCTGATCAACTGTGTCAATCGCTTACCGGCAGACATCCAACACACAGTGATATGTCTAACTGACTACTCATCTGAGTTTAGAGCCTTGTTGCCCGAGCGGGTAGAAATTGTCACGTTAAACAAACGCCCTGGCCATGACTGGCGCTTGTATCAGCGCTTTTACCACTGCGTACAAAAAGTCCGTCCGGATATTGTACATACCTATAATTTGGCAACCCTGGAAATGCAATGGGTTGCTTGGTTTGCCAGAGTGAACACGCGTATTCACGCTGAGCACGGGCGTGATATTTATGACCCTAATGGCAGCAATAAAAAGTACCAGTGGTTGCGGCGCTTAGTGGCGCCTTTTGTACACAAATTTGTTGCCGTTTCAAAAGAATTACACGACTGGTTATTGAATGATGTGGCACTGAAAAAGAAAAAATGTGCCTTGATTCGAAATGGCATAGATACAGACTTTTTTGTACCGTCATGCGTTGAGCAAAATCACTTTGTGGTTGGTCATGTTGGGCGACTTAGTCCAATTAAAAACCAATCTCTGTTGCTCCACAGTTTTGCTCTGGCAGGAAAACAAGATCCTGCGTTCGAGACTCAAGCATTACTTCATATTGTTGGAGGTGGGGAATGCGAAACCGCCTTGCGCCAAGAATCTGAAAGGCTAGGGCTTGCGGATAAAGTCGTGTTTGCTGGACCTCAATCGAACGTACTGAGTTATTATCAAAAATTCAGTGTTTTTGTGTTGTCTTCGCTCGGAGAAGGTATTCCGATGACATTGCTTGAAGCGATGTCATGTGCGACACCAGCCATTGTTACACATGTAGGTGGCATGCCCGAGGTTGTCGATGAATCGGTAGGAAAAACCGTAGCATCTGATGATGAAGGCGGGCTGGCAAAGGCATTGCTAGAGGCGTTTCAGCAACAAGCCTTGTGGCATCAAAAAGGGGCAAAGGCGAGAGACAAAATCATTCACAATTTTAGTGAACAGGCCATGGTTGATGCCTATTTGGCTCTGTATAACAAAGGTGCGTAACAATGTGTGGAATTAGTGGTTGGCTCTCTTTTGACACCGCGCGTGAGCCAGATTTAGTCACCCTTCAATTAATGAACAGGGCGCAAGCGCACCGAGGGCCTGACGCTGAAGGCTATCATGTCACCGCGGGCATTGGCCTGGGACATCGCAGACTTTCAATTATTGATTTAGAAGGCGGCAAGCAACCACTTTACAATCAAAACAAAGACGTGGTGATCGTTTTTAATGGTGAGATTTTTAATCATCAACACATTGCAGATGAATTAAAGGCTAAAGGGTATCAATATCAAACACATAGCGATACAGAAACCATTGTTCATGCGTGGGAAGAGTGGGGGGTAGATTGCTTATCTCACTTGCGCGGCATGTTTGCCTTTTTACTGTGGGACCAACGTACACATCAATTGTTTGTCGCCAGAGATCGCCTGGGTATCAAGCCTCTTCATTACAGTCAATTAGCCTCTGGCGATATTATATTTGGCTCCGAAATTAAAGTCCTCAAGCAGCACCCAGAATTCGACCGAACGTTAAGTCATCAAGCCATAGAAGACTATTTAACTTTTGGTTACGTCCCTGATCCTAAATCGATTTTCCGCGCTGTTAAAAAACTCAATGCGGGCCATTACTTACTGATTGATCAAACCTCCGGTGTGTGCCCAGAGCCAGTTCAGTATTGGGATTTACCCTGGCAGCAGCCACAATTCGACGCGTCTTCTGTTAACAACGAAGCCCTGATTGAACGTTTAAAAGAAGCTGTGAATATTCGGCTGGAATCAGAAGTGCCGCTTGGTGCCTTTCTATCGGGTGGGGTGGATTCCAGTGCAATTGTCGCCATGATGTCACAACTTCAAACCGAGCCAGTGACCACCTGTGCCATTGGTTTTGACGTACAAGACTACAACGAAACTGAATTTGCCGCCCTTGTCGCAGAGCGATATAAAACCCTTCATCACGTAGATGTTGTCAATCATGAAGATTTTGATTTGGTCGACGCCATGTATACGCTTTATGACGAACCCTATGCCGACTCGTCGTCGTTGCCGACCTATCGGGTATGTCAATTGGCGCGTCAACATGTCACGGTTGCCTTGTCTGGAGACGGTGGCGATGAACTGTTTGGCGGTTACCGCCGATATCGCATGCATTTGGCTGAGCAGAAATGGCGAGACAAAATTCCGCTCGCTATAAGAAAATACTGCTTCGGCGTACTCGGAGCGCTTTATCCAAAGCTTGATTGGGCGCCTCAGTTCTTGCGTGCCAAAACAACGTTTCAGTCATTGTCGATGGACGCCTCAGAGGCTTATTTGAACTCGATGAGCAAGTTGCGCAAAGACGAACGTAAACAGCTTTATAGTCGTGAGTTTAAAGCGCAGTTAAGTGGTTATGATGCAAAATCGGTATTTGATGAACTCTTGAAAGGTAAGGCGTTTACCGACCCATTAAAAGAGATTCAATATCTCGATTATAAAACGTGGGTAACCGGAGATATTCACACCAAAGTCGACAGGGCGAGTATGGCTCATGGCTTAGAGGTACGCGTGCCGATTTTTGACCACCAATTTGTTGAATGGGCGTTTCGTTTACCGTCAGAGATGAATATTCAGAACGGTGAGGGCAAAGCTCGATTTAAGCAAGCGCTTGAGCCTCATTTGCCTCATGATAATTTATATCGCAAAAAAATGGGCTTTAGTGTACCGATGGCTGAATGGTTGCGAGGCCCGCTTAAAGACAAAATGACGGCGTTAATTACCGCAAGCGCCGTCGAAAAAAGTGGAATTTTTGATATGGCGGTATTGCGACAGAAAATACACGCTCATGTATCTGGCCGCTCTGACCACTCCGCTTCTTTATGGACAATAATGATGTTGGCGCAATTCCTGATTAATGAGGACAACGACGAGGCAAAACTGTGAGTGCCATCTTGTTTGTTTGTCATCGCATTCCGTTTCCGCCGGACAAAGGCGACAAGATTGCGACCTACAATATTCTGAAGTGGTTGAGTGGGCGCTTCGACGTGCATTTAGCGTGTTTTATTGATGCGAAAGAAGATTTAGCTTACCAAGACAAGGTCGCCGAGTATTGTGCATCGAGTGCGTTTTTCGATATTAGTCAGCGGCCTTATTGGCGTTCGGGAATACGAGCATTACTCACGCAAAAACCAGTTTCGATTGCGCATTATCACAGCCCTGATTGCCATCAATGGATAGCGGAAACGGTAGCCTCAAACACCATTGAGCGCGCGTTTTGCTATTCATCGTCAATGGGCCAATTCCTGGATGTTGCCGGGTTGTCTGATGCGCTAAAAGTGGTGGATATGGCTGATATTGATTCCGACAAATGGCGTCAATATGCCGAAGCTAAAAAAGGTCTGTCGGCATTGATATACAAACGAGAGTATCAATTGCTTGCCAAATACGAGCAGTATCTTTTAGCTAAGATGGACCGCATTGGTTTTGTGTCTGCAGAAGAAAGCACATTGTTTTCTTCGTTATCGCCTACCGCTCATCAAAACAAAGTCATGACGATCCCCAATGGGGTCGACACCGACTATTTTAATCCCGAAGCTCAATTCGACTACACAGATAAACCCGCTGAAAATCAGCCGTACATCGCATTTGTTGGTGCCATGGATTATTGGGCAAATGTCGATGCGGTAGTGTGGTTTGTGGAATCAGTGTGGCCTTTATTTAAATCACAATTTCCCGACTTTCAGTTTTACATTGTGGGTGGCAAACCTACCGAAGCGGTTACCGCGCTTTCGTCAGTTGATGGTGTGGTAGTCACGGGGCGAGTTGTTGACGTGCGTCCCTTCGTTGAGGGAGCTGCCTGTTGTGTTGCGTCGCTCAGAATTGCTCGCGGAGTACAAAATAAAGTACTGGAAGCTATGGCAATGTCAAAAGCGGTTGTGATGACACACATGGCACAAGAAGGTATTCAGTTGCCTGAATGCCAAATACCTTATGTGACTGACGATGCAACCGCCTTTTTTCATGCATTACAAGCCCTTGTTACCTCACCCACTACGGCTGAGGAGTGTGGGGTAGCAAATCGAAAATGGGTTGAGCAATATTACAGTTGGGAAGGGGCGCTGCAAGTATTAGACTGCCTCTTACCAAAAGCAGATGAATCTGCGTCAGCTGGGGTGTCGCAAGGAGATAACTCATGAAGTTGTTAACGATTACGACCTTATACCCCAACGCCAACGACCCAAAACACGGTATCTTTATTCATACACGTCTCAAACATTTACTTGCAGACTATCCTGAATTTAGCGCCAAAGTGATTGCGCCCGTGCCTTGGTTTCCGTTTTCTCATTCGGTTTTTGGCCAGTATGCTAAATATGCCAATGTTCCCAAACAGGAAGTAATCGACGGTATTGAGGTGTATCACCCTCGTTATTTGGTGCTGCCGAAAATCGGCATGTACCTAACGCCTTTTTTCTTAAAGCGCGCGATAAAACGGCAGCTTGATACACTGCGTTTACGCTATGAGCCAGACCTGATTGACGGGCATTATTACTTCCCTGATGGTGTGGCAATTGCGGATGTGGCAAAACAAGCGGGTTTGCCTTTTACCTGCACAGCTCGTGGAACAGATATCAATTTGGTTCCTCAATATGAACGAGCCAAAGCAATGATTTTACAGGTCTGTGATGAGGCCGCTCACAATCTCACTGTGTGTCAGGCGTTAAAAGACGAAATGGTCGCCCTTGGCGTTGACGAGCAACGTGTTGGGGTTTACCGAAATGGGGTTGATTTAGCGCTATTTTCAGCCTCAACAGAAGAGCAACAACAGGCGGCAAAAAAGGCGAGAGGCATTCACCATTCCCTTATTTTATCGGTAGGTTGGTTAATTGAGCGTAAAGGGCATCATTTGATCATCGATGCACTGGTGTCGATCCCTGATGCAACATTAGTGATTGCCGGTGACGGGCCAGATAAAATGAGCTTGCTAGCTCGTGCTGCTAAGCTAGGTGTAGCAGATAGAGTGAAATTAATTGGTAGTGTTGCGCAGTCTGAACTCAACCAATGGTTTCAAGCCGCAGATGTATCCGTGCTGGCGTCGAGTCGTGAAGGTTGGGCGAATGTGTTATTAGAATCGATGGCATCAGGCACTGCCGTGGTTGCAACCAAAGTGTGGGGCACGCCTGAAGTGGTTGCCAGTCGTGAGGCAGGGGTGTTGGTAGAGCGCAATGCACAAGCGATTGCTGAGGGTGTAAACACACTGTTGGCCAACAAACCATCAAGAGCGTCAACACGTGCATACGCAGAGCGTTTCAGCTGGCAAGAGACTACCGCTGGGCTACGCAAGCTGTTTAACGATTTATTGCAACAGACTAAAAGATAACAAGTGAGTTTGGGTTGAAAATTTTATATCACCACAGGGTCGCGTCTAAAGACGGGCAATATGTCCATATCTCTGAGATATTAAAGGTGTTGAACGCCTTGGGACATGACATTGATATTGTTGCGCCTAAACTGACAGAGTCGGCGAGCTTTGGTAGTGATGGCGGCTGGGTGACCAAGCTTAAAAAAGCCATGCCTCAGGCCGTGTATGAGCTGTTAGAGTTCTCTTATACCTTTTTCGCGTTTATTAAGTTACTGGTTAAGGTGTTAAAAAACCGACCCGACGTGATTTACGAACGATACAATATTTTGTTTCCGGCTGGCATCTGGGTTGCGAAGCTGTTTAAACTGCCGTTAATTCTCGAAGTAAACGCGCCATTGTATGACGAACGTCTTGAGTATGGCGGAGTGAGCATCAAGTGGCTGTCTCGATGGAGCGAGCATTATACGTGGCGTCATGCTGATGTGGTGTTACCGGTCACTGACGTACTTGCTCGCTATGTCGAAAGCGCTGGAGTAGCGGCGGACAAAATTCATGTGATCCCCAATGGGGTCGATACGGCAGTGTTCGACGCCCACACCACAGAACAGCGTGAATCGCGTTTTGCAGGTAAGCTTGTTATCGGTTTTGTCGGGTTTTGTCGAGAGTGGCACCATTTAGATGAAGTCATGAAGTTGATTGCTTCTCAGCAACGTGATGATACGTGCTTATTGGTGGTGGGAGATGGCCCAGTCATCGACACATTAAAGGCACTTGCCAATAAGCTTGGTTTCTCAGATCGATTTATTTGTACTGGGCTAGTGGGTAGAAAAGACATTCCCTATTGGCTTCATCAGATGGATATCGCGATACAGCCTGCGGTTACGCCATGGGCATCGCCGCTGAAGTTACTTGAGTATCTTGCAATGAAAAAAGCGATTGTGGCTGCCGATACGCCAAATATTCGCGAGCTATTGCAGCACGAGGAAAATGCCCTGTTATTCGAAAGTGGTGATCTTAGTGCCATGATGACCGCATTAGAGCGTATTGTTAACGATGAGGCTTTACGGCAACGTATTTCGGAAGGGGCGTTGCAAACGGTCAAAACACGCAATTTAACTTGGTATGGCAACGGTGAACGCATTGAGAAGCTAGCCCAAATGCTTACTACGCACGATACCTCGTGGCAGAAAAGAGACTAGAGAGAGTTCGCGTTATGATTGAGAACCTTGTGTTTGTATTTGAAATTTTCATGGTGGGGTTTTTAGTGCTCGCCGCGTTGAAAATTGACGGCAAGGACGATTAATGCGCGACATCATACTCTTAGGGATTTTACCACTGCTGGTTTATGCCGCATTGCGCAAGCCGTTTTTGTCGGTTTCGCTATGGGTATGGTCAGGTTTGGTGCCGCCTTATACCTGGGTGTATGGTGGGTTAGCCACAAGTGTAAGATGGAACTTCTTATTCGCGGTTTTGACAATCGTTAGTTTCATGATACATCGAGGCAAAAACATCTTACCTCGTTCGCCCATCTTTGTGTTTGTTATTCTATTTTTAATACACGGGTTAATTAGCTCTTTTTTGAATAATGGTGATGGGCCTATCGTTTGGTATCGCTTTAATTATTTTTGGCGCACCATTCTTTTGTTTGTATTCATCGCTTTTATCGCGCGTAAAAAAATACACTTCGAGGCGATTTGTTGGGGAGTGACCCTATCATTCGCCACCGTTGCTATGCTTGACGGCATGAAGTTTGTTGCATCATTCGGTGGCCATAATATCTTTGGCTTAACCCCAGCTTTTAACGATAACAACTTGTCTGCGTTGGCATCGCTGATGTGTGTGCCGCTGGTGTTGTTTTTGGCGCGTGAGTACAAAGACAAACGCCTTTTATCACTGGGGTTGTTTGGCTTAATGTTCTTCAACGTCATGTTTATTTTAGGCTCAAATTCACGTGGGGCCTTTTTGGGGTTGGCAATATTTGTGCTGTTTTATTGGTTGAAGTCGCAGCATAAGTTTCGCGATGGCTTTCTGTTTAGCATGATTGCCGGAGGCGCACTGGCGATCCTTTCCGATGATTGGTTTAACCGCATGGAGAGTATTTCGGATGCCGGAGAAGACGACTCGTTCCAAGGGCGGGTGAGATCATGGAAACTGGCGATATTGATGGCCATGAGGCACCCTTTCTTTGGTGGAGGGTTCGATGCCACCTTTACCAATCGCAACACCGCTTATAGCTTTGTTTCAGAGTGGGATAAAGTGAGCTTTATCCCTAGCCCGGTATTTCAAGTGGGCGACCCCGTTTTTGTTGCCCATAGTATCTACTTCCAAGTGCTCGCAGATACTGGGTTTGTTGGCCTATTTTGGTACGGCATTATTGCACTTTCTGCATTACTGGCATGCGGTTATATCATCAAAAACGCCACAGAAGCGTGGCAATCGAATGCCGCAGAAATGCTGAGATTAAGTTTGTTAGTTTTTTATGCGTCAGGGGCTGCACTCAGTTCTGCCTACAACGATTTGTACTTCTCTGTATTGGGCTGTGTGGTGGCCTTGTATACCGTGGTTAAAAAGCCAAAACTCTTGCCAGGCCAAACCCCGCCGCGATCACCTTGATGGCAAGGTATTTTGCTAGCTCGATTGGTTAGCGCTTTAATAAGTGTAGTTTAAGTACGTACAGTGCCCACTTGATATTAAAATTCACAGCTAGCGCCATCTTGGCCCAGTATTGGGCTTCTTCACTGTTTGTTTCTTTTATTGCCAGAGAGCATAAGTGTTGTAGCACATAATATAGGTCGAGTTTAATGCGACGACTGGTTGGAAATAGCGTGAGTGCTTTTTGATAAAGAGACAATTGGTAAAGCAGTTTGTTTTTTTGCTGTACGTCTGTAGATGCCGAGCTTTTTACCGGAACAAAATGACGCGCAATATGTTGGCGAGAAAATAGCACACTGTCCGATGCTCGCAATACTCTGAAATACAAATCTTTGTCTTCTTCGTAGCGTAAATGTTCATCAAATCCACCGGCTTTATCAAATAGCTCCCGCGAGAGAATAGTGCAATTTAAATGACAAAATTTCCCCGCTTCTAACAATTTGCGTGCATCGACACTCACGCATTGTGCAGTCAGTGTTTTTGCAAAGCTCTGATAATGAGACTCGTCAACCCAAACACCATTGGCTTTTTCTGTGCCATCGGCAAAACAGGCAAACTGATGGGTAAAATATACCTGAGGGTTATCTGCATTTTCCAAGGCCTTTTCTGCGGTGTGTAAGTGCTCAGAATCGCTCCACAAGTCATCATCGTCCAAGAATGCGATGTATTTTCCACGGCTGAGTGATACACCGGTGTTTCGCGCAAAACTGGGGCCGTGACCATGTTGTCGTTGAGGCAACATATGCAGTTTTATTCTTGGGTCGGTATTGCACAATGTGCGATATGCTTCTTCGTACTGGGTAAGGGCGCCGTCACACACCACGATAATTTCAAATTGAGTCAGGGTTTGCGCCAGTACAGAATGAATCGCGCGCTGGCACACGTCTGGACGATTGCGGCTAGGAATGATTACGCTGAATAGCAACGGTGGGTTGCTCATGGCTCGCCTACCTCATTTACACAAATAGACTTGCCCGATAGCGCATGTTTAAACCAAGCTGTGTAGTCGCGTATTTTTTGCTTAAAAGCTTCTGCGTCGCCTTCAGAGGTGACATAAGGCGTTAAACCGGCTTTCACACTGGGCGAGTGAAAAGACAAGATGAAATACTCTTGTCCAAGTTTAAGCTGGTTGAGGGTGATTTTCTTTAAATCGTTCAGTGAAAATCCTTCAGGTGATAAACGTAATAACCTAGCTCTTAACAGTTTTGCCTTTAACTTAGACAAAAAACGTTGATCGTAATATTGCTCAGGATGCTGGTTGTAAAACCGATTTAATGACGGCGACAAAGACACGACTGCACTGGTATGAGGCCAGGAAATAAGTTGCCCTGTACGCTGAATATCGTTGTTGAACGCGCTAAAGTCTGGACCATGCTGGTGGCGAAAGTCAGCAAATGGGCTAACACTGACGTCAATTTTGTAGCCCAGTTGGGTCAAAATAGAATGGGTGTTTTTGCCTATGCCATAGCGGCCTGCTAAATAAGTAACTGGCTTGTGTCCGCTCGCCGATTCAATGGCGTCGGTTAGGGTGGCCAGTTTTGCGTGTTCCATTTCCTTCGATAAATTTCCCGGGTAAGAGTCTTTTTCGTCAACGATGGACTCGTTGTTTTCGAACGGCGGGTTAACCCAAGGGTGACAGTGGGTAGCAAATTCGATGTGCTGCCCAGCTTCATGTTTCATCGCATCAATACAAGCGCGCCCTTGTGCGCTGGTGACAAAAGGGTAATCCATTGCCAGTGTAAACTTGTCCCCAAGTTGTATTTGTTCTGCGAGGAGGTGCTGTAAAGCTTCGCCATGTGTGACTTGCGTTGATTGCCGGTTAAATGCGCCAGACCAGTCAAACTCTTCTTCTGTATGGATCACAATAGCGAGTTTAGGGGGGCGTGAAAGCGATAGAGACACCTTAATTCGTCCTTCTTTTCTGCATATCGAGCTTAGCTTTTTCGTTGGGCATCACGACAGTAATCCGCAAAATTGTCTATTGCATTGGTGATCATACGATAACAAGCATGCAAGTATGCGTCATCTGCATCGTAGGGGTCGGCAATTTCACTTAATGGGCCCAAGGGAGCGGTGACAAACCACGCGAGGTTTATCGCGTTATAGTCGCGGTAGTAACTTTCCAACAAATACGCCTGTTTTAGGTCAAAATACAAAATAAGTTGCGTATCTTTGCAAATGTGGTGCTGCTTTAACCATTGAGAACGGTGTTGTGACAAATCTACTTGCCAGGTTTTTGCACACTGCACACAGCGCTCGGGCGAAGTGCGATTTTCGTGTTGATGAAGGCCCATTGAGGAAATTTTGATATGACCCAGGCCTTTCTTCTTGAGCAGTGGACGCAGATATAATTCGCCAAAAGGCGAACGCATAATGTTGCCATAACAAAGCACAATAATTTCTTCTAGGGCGATGGCGTTGATCAACTTAATCGCTTGGTTTAGCCGGTTTTCCAAGGTTAATCTACGATTAATTTTTGCGTGTACTCTGTCGGGTAATAATGCGTTTAACTCTGCTTTAAATGGCCCTAGGTCGTCCCATGCAAAAGAGTCTATGGTGTCTTGAAAGGTTAATAACCGCGTAAATCCGAGTAGTCGAGAAAGCGTGGCTTTAATTGCCACAGACTTGCCTTGAGCTTGCAGAGCATCCCATTCACTCTTGATATCATAAATGTCCGCTGACAGGCTTCTCGCGTGTGCCGCACTGTTATATTTGAGTTTAAACGTTCGCTCAGGCGTGAGTAGATGCTGTGCCAGTAGAGCTGGGAAATCTACGCCAGCAAAAATTGCTAATGGCAGTGAACCCCAAAAGCGAGCGTTGACTTCTATCAGTATCCAGTCTTGGGTTTGCTCGTTGTATTTAAATTCAAACATGGCGACACCGGTATATTGAAGTGCCAAGCAATAGCGCTGGCAGGCGTCGAGCATGTCGGGGTATAAGGGCACAGCACGTCGATATGAGCTGCCGCCACCTTTTTCTGGTTCGGCCACGCGTTTATGAGCGAAAGCTGCGCTAATTTTCCCGTTGGCAGAGAGTATCGATACGCCCATTCCGTAACCGGTAAAGTATTGCTCAATAAGGCATTCAGGGCTGTGAACGGCGAATGCTGAAATATCCGCTTCTGAACGGGCAATCACCACGCTATTGCGCTGATTGAGTTTGTCTGACTCGTATGACTTAGCCGGCTTCAAAACCACAGGTAAACCGAATGTCTTGATAATGTCACTTGATGCAACTTCAGTAAGGTTGACCTCTTTACCTTGGGCGACGTTAATACCCAATGATTGTGCCAGCTCACGAGTGGCAACTTTGTCAAATAAGGGCGCAGTTTGGTGTGTATCAGGGATGGCGAAACAGGTAGGTATATCGAGTTTTTCTTGCAAGTTGAAGAGCGGGTACATAGCGCGTTCGTCGCAAGGTATAACCAAATCATAAAGCTGATGGCAGAGTATTTTCTCGACTTCGGTTTGCCATTCTTCGGCGCTGTATGCCTGGTAATTGATCATATACGCATTGCGAATATAACGCGATGCTAAGGCCGGGCTGTTATTGGCAAAGCCAACCACATCGACCTGCATGCCGGCTTTACCGAGAGAGCGAATAACAGACAAAAAGCTTCGGGTATCTTCACCTAAGACGAGTACGGTTTTGTTGTACAGTGGAGAGTTCTTCACTTTGTTGCTCCGTCTCTTAACCGCGTTGCGATGACATCTGATAAGGTGTCGGAGATATGCCATCTCTCGGGAACATCGCGCTCGTCGAATTTATGGCCGGTTTTTACCAGATAGCACTCTGTAATACCGGCTGCTTCGGCGGCCGCTAAATCTGTGGTTTTATCCCCCACCATTATTGCATTCTGTGGTGCAATATTGTGTCTTTGCATGAGTTGATTAAACATCCCTGGAGCAGGTTTTCGACAATCACAATCAAGCTGGTAAGGCGGTAGAGCTTTTGTTGGGTGATGAGGGCAATAAGCAATATCGGTTATGGATATATTGTGTTGCGCCATAACCGTTAACATCCATTGTGTGAGTTGAGCGAAGTCGTCTTCGGTGTAATAGCCTCGACCGATGCCCGATTGATTGGTCACAATGAAGATATTGTGGCCAGCCTTGCTCCAGCTTTGCAATGCATCAATACAGCCACGAGTGAAGATGAAGTCTTCGGCTTTGTACAAATAATCCACTTCTTCATTTATCACGCCATCGCGATCCAAAAATAGGCTCAACTGCATGTGCATTACCGGCTTTTAATCCTTTTAATTAGCGATGTAAGATAGTCTTTGTCTTGGCGGTCAGGCGTTCCAAGTAACAACATTATTACCCAAATCAACGAGTAAACAAAGACTCCCACAACGATTGATAATGCAACGTGCGCCAGAGGGGACAACGCCAGCCCCGCCAAAGGTTGCAGAGATAAATACATGCCAATTGCAGGGACAAGAGCGGTGAAAATTAATCGCCCTGTACGTAAGAAAGATAAGTTTAATACAACAACCATCCAAGCTAAGCCTCCGCCTATAACAAGTAGGCCCGTTGCTGAGCGAAAAACAGCTAGATCGGCGGCATGAGTTAACCATGTGGTAAAACTGGTTAACAGGGCTAATGAAACGCCAAGACTCAAACAATCGAATATAAATAAAGACTTAACGTACCCAGTTGCGGTTAATACGTCACTGTAGAAGTTACCAATGGTGAATGTGACGAGCATAATCGCCAAGTAGTGAAGTAAAGGCGCAAACTCTAGCCACTGTTCACCTAATAAAATATGCGTGAGCGGCGTTGCCAGCGCCGACAGCCCGGTTGTCATGGCTGTGGCTATCGACAGTAGGAGAAACAAGGCACCGTAAATATGATTAATTTGCGCGGTTGAATGTCGAGGGTGACTCGCCACCCCACTGAAAACGACTTGCTGAACCGGGCCAAGAATTTCCCTGCTTGGCATTACCGATATGTCTTTATTTATTTGATAACCACCAAGTTCAGATGGTGTGAACACTGAAGCTGCAAACCAAATATCAAACTTAGCTCGTGTGTGGCCTACCACACTCCTGAGAATCACCCATTTACCAAAATGGAAGGGTAAACGCCATTGTTGTAACGTAAACGCCATTTTCGAGGGTAACAAAAGGTGGCTTAGCGCGGTATACACTAAGGTGTTGAGTAAAACGCCATACACCAAAGCCCAGTAACTGTGCAGCATTACGGCTAAGCCGATGGAGGTGAGGTTACCCGCGAGTTGAGAAAAAACCAATAAGTGAGAAAACCGATGAAACTGAATGCGTTTTTTCAGAGCCATCACTTCTTTATTTGTCAGAGCAGTAAGAAAAGGAAGCATGGCCAGCACAAACAATGGTGCTTGCAGTGTGTCAGAAAGGCCCATCGACGGTAACAAAGCAGTCGCGATCATAATACAGGCTGACATACCCGTTTTGAGTACAAGGTTAACACTCCAACTGAGCACAAGATCTTGCTCGGTGGCCTGTTGCTTTTGAATGTAATATTGCTCACATCCGGCATCACTTAAGGTTTGTGCGAGCTGTATAACTACCATTATTGAGGCCATCACGCCAAAATCAGCCGGCGACAATAACCGCGCCAGAATAAAGACGGAGACTAACCCCAGTAAGCGGTTAAACCATGATACGCCTGAATACCAAACTGCGCTTTTTACAAAATCAGTAGTAGTTGTCATGAAGGAGCTGTTTTTTAGTCCGGCTAGCCTTGAATTTATCGATGAGTCGATTAATTAAAAAGTCGGGTCGCTTGCGCTGGAAGCTCGAAATAACGAGAGATTCGGTTTGATGTGATAGCGATTGTTTATATTGGCCGCTGCCGCCCATAAAGTCGTAAACTGTCATGCCTTTACTTGCGTAATAACTGATGGCAAGACTGTGGGCCAGTAAGCCAGGTTTTACACGGTTATCAGAGGTATAGCGAATACCGGAAAGGTAAAAATACACGTAGCCTTGATACACAAAGTTATACAGGTAACAAACTGGCGTATCGCCGGTTTTTAGAGTGAGTAGGTCGACTAAACCTTGCTCAAACAGTGTTGTAATTAACGAACGGTGAAAGGTTGTAAATGCTTGGTTGTTAAAACCACTTTGCGCACCAGACCAGCGTTGTTTATGTAACACGCCTGCGGCGTCAAATGCTTGCAAAGCGTCTTCAACGTTAGTGGCTGGCGTGAGTGTAATTGGCCCGTCTTGTTCGAGAATTTTTTGTGTCCGTCGTATTTGATGACGTGTATTTCTCGATAAGGTGGCTAGGTAATGATCTATTTGTTCAAATTTGTCGATGAGGGGGACCGAATAGCTGGTAGTTTCCCACACCACGCGTTGCATTAACGCATCTGGGATAGGTGTTTCTTCGATAGACGCCTGACTCACACCTAATAAAAATTCATCAACGTTGGGATATTGCGCTTCTAAATACCAAAAGATCGCAGAGCGGATCGCCCACTCTCGTCCCACCGGGCAAAGGATGTCATTAAACTCTGACCAAATTTGATCTTTGCGTTGTTCACCGGTGCGGTTCAACCAGATTTGATGGGTTTTGAGCCAGTGGGTACGCAATGTGTGGGCACAACAAAACACCAAACCCACGGTGCCCTGATGGTCGGTGACTCGCAGTAGCGAACTGTTTTGCCCCATGGTAGTAAGCCATACTTTAATAAACGACCAAGAGGTAAAAAAGCTGGTCGCCGCTTTCGACTCAAGGGTGAGCCACTCTTGCTCCAGCGCTTTCAAATCGAGCGCGGATAACGGGGTTTCAGTGACAGCCAATAGTTTCATAGGTTCTAATCGTTACCTCGGGTAAATCCGTTTTACTCTTCAGTATTTAGCGCTGTGTTATTGTTCAGTCCCGCGGTATTGAAACCACAGTCAACGTAATTTTTAGCACAAAGTTCGACTTCGAGTAAGCCCACATATTCATGCCATGCACGTTTTACCGTATGCAAGTAGCTGCCGTCAGGTACTGCAAGTGACAGTGGGGTGCGACCAATGTCGTGGTAATCCACTGCAATGCCCACCCCTTCAATACCAAATAAAGCGAGATAGCGCTGCACTCGTAGTTGATGGCTGGCCGATGTGACTACGCCTACCTTTTTATAACCAGTGTAAGTAGCAACCGCATTGACTTCGGTGCCTGTATCATAGCCATATGGCAACATGATAATCGCCTCTGGCGGTACGCCGTGGCTCACTAGAAATTGCGTGACATAGAATGCATAGGGAAAATCCCAATCTCTGAACTGTCCGCCGGTGACAATAACAGGGACGCGATAGCGTTTATAACTGTCGATGGCTCCCATCATACGTTGTAATGAACAGCGAGGCCACCTAGCAATATTAGGAGCGCGTTTGTCGTCGTAGTAATTGCACCCGAGCAAGAAGAGAGCGTCGATATTGTCGGTACGTTGAATGGGAGTGCCTTTCAGGCTACCGTGCTCCAGCGGCGCAATGAGGTTTTTAGCAAAATAAGGCTGGCTCCACACAAAGGGCCAAAGAACGGCCACACTAAAGCAAAGGATAAACATCCGCTTTCGTTTGGGGCTGATAAGGCGAATGGCAACAGCCAGTACAAACAGTACCAGACATTGCAATAAAGGGTCGCAGAGTAAGTTGGCGAGTGAAGCTAACACGGTATCGACATTCAATAAATTAAAGATGTTGTTATACTTGTTGATGGGGCAAATGTTAAGAAAAAGGGGAACACAGTTTGTCATTGAAGTACATTTCAACACTCGTTTGGGCTTCACTTTGTTATTTGTGTTTGTGCAGTTTCAGCGCCATGGCCCATGATGAAAGTGCCTTTCCTGCGTTGATCGCCAAAATTACACCCAGTGTGGTTGGCATAGGTATTTTAACTCCGATGGAAGGTAATGCCGCACAGCTACAAGGAACGGGGTTTGTGGTTGGTAATGGGCAATATGTGGTTACCAACTACCATGTGGTTAATCAACCACTCGATATCAACAAAGTACAGCATCGTGTGGTCCTACAAGGGCAAGGCCGACGACCTCGCTTGCACCAAGTTGAGGTGGTGGCGTCTGACCCGACTCATGATCTTGCTATTTTAAAACTCAAAGACACTTCTGCCACTTTGCCTACGCGATTTACGGTTCATCGTGGTGATTATGTCAGGCCTGGCACTGAAATCGCGTTTACGGGCTTTCCTATTGGCGCCGTACTCGGTTTATATCCCGCCACACATTCTGGTTTTGTAGCAGCGATCACCCCTGATGCTACGCCAATTTATGCGGGGCAAAAGTTACAGCAAAGCCTGTTATCTCGGCTTGAAAACACATTTATGGTGTATCAACTCGACGCGACGGCATTCCCCGGTAATAGCGGCAGTGCAATGTATAATAAGCGCACCGGCGAGATAATCGGTGTGATTAACAAGGTTTTTGTTCATCAAGGGAAAGAAAGCGCCTTGTCGACTCCGAGCGGTATTACTTATGCGATCCCCGTTGAATATTTGATCGCATTAGCAGAAAGGCATAAAATTAAGTTGTGACTTCGTCAGTTTTTTTTACATCGGTCGGTGATAATACGAAGTCGAAAATGATAACTTCATATTAATCAGTGGGTTATTCTTACCTTTGGTTTGGAATGTTTTTTGCATCAATAAGCTTTTGGTTATTGATGTGTGTAATCAGCTACAGTTGAGATGTAAGAACTATGAGTAAGATAAGTCGTCGTAAGTTACTAGGTGGGTCTATCAAGTCGATTCCACTTCTCGCATTGGCCTCTTCGAAGTCAGTGTGGGCTGCGTCTTGTAATATCTCAGGTGTGATTTCCAATAACCCATCTCGCGTTTGTCCCGATACGCCCTCAGACTCGCTCACTGAAGACGGTAACTCGCCTGATTTTTGGGAAGATAATCCCCAATGTTGGCCGAAGGTTGTTTTTCCCGGTTTGATGGTGTTTAGCAATAAGAGTGACTTCAATTGTAAATGGGATTGGACCCAATACGGTGATGAACTCTCTGACTACAAAGTCGGCAGAAATAGCTTTTACACTTGGAAGAAAGATCTGGGTGTTACCGATTCTCACTATGGCACCTATGCGTCTAGCTGGAGATCGTTACTGGGCAGTTATGTTCCTAGTTTTATTGATAAAGACACCGTGTGGGAGTCGATAAAGCGGGACTCAGGTGCAAGCGATTTAGAAAAACACTACGCTGCAGCCGTACTCAATGCTTGCCATGACAAAGTCAATTACGGTTATAGCATCGAAAAAGTGGTTGAATATACAAATAAAGCAGAAGCCAAAAATGACTATTCAATCATGCAACGCTTTGGCGAAGTGATAGCTTCAATGAATAGCCGAAATCAGCTCGATTCTAATCTGCTTAAGATATACTCGTCGAATGACCTAGAGTTGTGTAGTACATACAGTTCACGAGACCCATGGAGCAACAATTATTCTTACCAAAAGAAACGTTACTCCAACTTTTCAAATTGTATGGGGTCTAAGAGTCGTTATCCGTCGTCGCTACGCGGCTAACAGCTTACACATCTTGTGAGTAACGGATTATTCAATCACTGGGTGACAATCGATTATGCCACGTCGTTTGTCACGCTTTTTCATATTGGAAATGGTCAACTCTTCACTTTCACAGAAGAGGCCATACCTTTCATCCAGTCATTGGAGCGCGGCACCGACCACATAGATGACCTGCAGGAAGCGTCTGAGGTTTTTCGAATGGTTTATGCAAAGCTCGTTCAAGCAAATATGATTGACGAGTAATCAGTAATATGGCCCGCCGTTCTCTTATCATTAATACGCATCCGTTCTCATTTTGTGTGTCGAGTTCTGTGGGGTGGGTATTTGACAATATTCAGTCGCTTTACCATTCGAGTGTGTTAACTGAGCCAGAGCCTGAGTCATCTCAATTTGTTGATTTTTCAGTGGGCTTACAACACCCTCGTATTATGGGCATGCCTCAGTTGCATCGCAGTGTATTTCATTTAGATGGCATAGAACCTTTCGTTAAAGGCCCCGCAGCGCATTCTGCCGCTTTATTAGAGTGGGGGATGAATTGGTGTGTTTCTACCAATATATCAACCTTCCAAATACTGCACGCGGCTACAGTGGCAAGAGGCCCAAACGGAGTCATTATTAGTGGCGACTCAGGTAGCGGAAAAAGCACGTTGTCTTGTGGCATGATGGCCTCTGGCTGGCGCTTGTTAACTGACGAACTGACACTCGTCAATATCCAGACTGGATTGATTCACCCCTTTGTACGCCCAGTTAGTATAAAAGAAAGCGCAATAGACGTAATACAAGTATCTTACCGTGAACTTGTATTGGGTGTGGTTGCTGAAAATACAGTAAAAGGGCGAGTCTCCCATGTGCGCCCAACAGATATTAGCTGGCACAATAAAACGCAGGCGACTAAGCCAAAGTTAGTGGTATTTCCCAAATATCAAGCAGACGTTGAGCACTTACGCGTTGAGCCGATTTCGGCGCTGGACTGTTTTAAAAGGTTGCTTGACCAGAGCTTTAATATCCATGTGCTCGGGCATGAAGCGATATCGTCATTGCGCCACATTGCTGAAACCTGTCGCGCTTACACGCTTCACTACGCCAATATGAATGAGGCCATAGATTGGATAAACGAGCAGGTTGATGATGACTAGTCCGAGTTTGATAATTATTGCCCTGTTGCGTGGAGATAGCCCTTCTCAGTTAACGGAACAACAATGGGGGGCTGTTGTGGGGTTGGCACGCCAACTCGGTTTACTCGGTACGTTGTATTTTATCTTGTCACGGTCTGACGTCTGGCCTCAACTTTCTGAACGTATTCAATGCCATTTTCTCAGCGGTTGGCAACAGGCGCAGCGACAAAAAGTATCATTGCAGTGGCAAGCCGAGTCGCTGGCTAAGTTGAATCCCGAATCTACGCCTTTTCTGTTGTTGAAGGGGGCCGCGTATATTCTGGCAGATTTACCCAATAGCCACGGACGTATTGTTTCTGATATAGATGTTTTGGTGGATAAAGCGTCTCTCAATGACGCGGAATTTTGGTTGTTTGTGCACGGCTTTAAAGCGTCTTTAAAAGATGATTATGACGATTACTACTACCGTCAATGGATGCACGAGTTACCGCCTTTTTACCATCCCCAATCTCATATTACTCTCGACTTACATCACAATATTTTACCCATTGTTTCCAAACGCTATATTGAAGCCTCAGCCTTGTTTGACGAAGCTCAATCCCTTGAGAACAATATTAATATTCCGAGCTTACAAGATCTCTTCATACATTCAGCGGCGCACTTATTTCAAGACAGTGTTTTTCATCGCGCCCTACGAGATTTATATGATATGTATCACCTTCACCGGCTAATTGTGGCGAGTGAGGGGGGAGATGTCGCATTATTCGCTCGAGCCCAACAGCTTGGCTTAGCCGACGATGTCGCACGGGCGTTAGGCTTACTTGAGTCTGTATTTGCAGTAACACTGGCTGAGCAGACTCGCGAATTAGTGCACACTACCTTGTGCCATTTACGCCATTGGCGATGGCAAAAGCCTTGTTATTTACGCATGCTCATGCAACCGGTTGCGGTCAAGCGCAATAGCAAAGACAAGTGGGCGGAATGGCTGCTATTCAGCAGAAGCCATTTGATCAAAATGCCCCTGGGTATGCTGCTCAAACACAGTGTTGTAAAAAGTATCAAACAATTGCAAACTTCTATAAAACAATACCAAGAAGGTAAACACAATCGATGAAGGTTTTGGTGACTGGTGCGGCTGGCTTTATTGGATCTGCGGTAAGCGAATACCTGATAAATCGTGGAGACACGGTAGTTGGGATCGACAACCTCAATGACTACTATGATGTTCAGCTCAAGCTCGACCGTATTGCGCGCGTTGAGCGTTCTCCTCACGCTGCTCGGTTTACATTCAAAAAAATCGCCGTCGAAGAAAGAGAGGCGATGGCCACATTGTTTGCCGATGAAAAATTTGATCGTGTTGTGCATTTAGCTGCCCAAGCCGGTGTGCGTTATTCCATCGAGAACCCACTGGCTTATGTCGACGCTAACTTAGTAGGGTTTACCACCATACTTGAAGGGTGTCGTCACAATGATGTTGAACATCTGGTGTACGCGTCTTCAAGCTCTGTGTATGGGGCGAACGAAAAAATGCCTTTCTCAGAGCAAGACAGTGTCGACCATCCTGTTAGCTTGTATGCCGCGTCGAAAAAAGCGAATGAATTGATGGCACACACTTACAGTCATCTCTTTAACTTGCCTACTACGGGGCTGCGCTTTTTTACTGTTTATGGCCCGTGGGGTCGCCCTGATATGGCGTTGTTTAAGTTTACCAAAGCGATTCTCGATGACGATTCGATTAAGGTGTATAACTACGGTGATCATCAACGAGATTTCACTTATATCGACGACATAGTGGAAGGGGTTGTTCGTTCATTGGATTGCGTTGCTACGCCAAATGAAGACTGGAAAGACAGTGATCCAAGCAGCGGTAAAGCCCCTTTTCGGGTTTATAACATAGGTGCACAAACACCGGTGCATCTTTTGAGCTTTATCGAAACGCTAGAAAAGGCCATTGGCAAAGAGGCCATAAAGGAAATGCTACCTATGCAGCCAGGCGATGTGCAAGCAACCTATGCCGATGTGAGCAAGTTAGTCGAGGCGACGGGGTACCAGCCTCAAACAACGATCGAAACTGGTATTCAAGCGTTCGTTGATTGGTATAAATCGTACTACCAAGTATAACGAAAAAAGCCATCAGTGATGTTGACACGGCACTGATGGCAAAACCGCTGTTAACGGCAGTTAAGCGTTGCTTTCATCTCGCGACGACGCGCGTGAAGTAACGGTTCGGTGTAACCATTCGGCTGTTCTTTCCCTTTAAATATCAGGTCACATGCCGCCTGAAAGCCTATTGATTCAGCCAAATTAGGCGTCATGGCAATATAGTCTTTGTCGGCTTCGTTTTGCTTATCAACCAGTTTGGCCATTTTCTCTAATGACGCACGTACTTGTGACTCATTGGTGATGCCGTGAGCTAGCCAATTGGCGATATGTTGGCTCGAAATACGAAGTGTCGCTCTGTCTTCCATTAGGCCGACATTATTAATATCAGGCACTTTGGAACAACCTACGCCTTGGTGTACCCAGCGCACCACATAGCCGAGAATGCCTTGCACATTGTTATCGATTTCTCGCTCAATAACTTTTGCCGTTAGGTTTTCAGGTTTTTCTAACAACGGAATGGTTAAAATATCTTTCACGCCATTGTAGCTTTCGCTGTATAAACTCTGCTGTAAGGCAAATACATCAATTTCATGGTAGTGCAGTGCGTGAAGCGTGGCGGCCGTGGGTGACGGTACCCAAGCGGTATTCGCACCGGCTTTTGGGTGGCCAACTTTGGCTTCCATCATGTTCTGCATTTGATCGGGTATTGGCCACATGCCTTTACCAATTTGGGCTTTACCTGATAAGCCACAGGCGAGACCGGTATTCACATTGGCTCGCTCATAAGCTTGGATCCAAGGTTTTGTTTTCAGTGTTGCTTTGTCACAAAATGCACCTGCCAACATCGACGTGTGAATTTCGTCGCCGGTTCTGTCTAAGAAGCCGGTATTAATGAAAACAGCGCGCTCTCTGGCTTCGTAAATACAGGCCTTTAAGTTAATACTGGTTCGGCGCTCCTCGTCCATAATGCCCATTTTTAAGGTATTAGGCGCAAGATTTAGTAAGGCCTCGATCCGCGTGAACAATTGGGTGGTAAATGCCACTTCTTCAGGCCCGTGCATTTTGGGTTTTACAATATAAATACTGCCAGCCTGACTGTTTTGGAATTGCCCTCGTTTAAGCAGGTCGTGTTTGCCGATAAGCGATGTAATTACCCCATCCATAATACCTTCTGGCACAGCTTCGCCATCGAATAAAATGGCGTCGTTAGTCATCAAGTGACCAACGTTGCGCACAAACATTAGGCTACGACCAGATAAGGTTAGCGATTCGCCGTTGGTACCAACATATTGACGATCTGCGTCCATCGAGCGGGTAATAGTTTTACCTCCTTTGGCTACAGATACCGACAAGTCACCCATCATTAACCCCAGCCAATTTTGATAAACAAGGGTTTTATCTTCAGCATCAACTGCCGCTACTGAATCTTCACAATCCATAATGGTCGTTAATGCAGACTCCAGAATAATATCTTTGATGCCGGCGGGGTCTGCTTGACCGATCGGGTGGTTAGGATCTATTTGAACATCGAAGTGTAGGCCATTGTGTACGAAGAGCAGGGCTGTGGGTGCCTGCTTGTCGCCGTTGAAACCACGCCATTGCTCAGGTGTTGCTAATGTGGTGGTTTCGCCGCTGTCGAGTGTAACTTGAATACCGTTGTCGGTAATGGTGTAAGCGGTAGAACCCATATGCGAGCCGGAGGCGAGAGGCAGTAGGGTATCGAGATAACTTCTGGCGGCTTGAATCACTTTCTGACCGCGAGCAGGATTGTACTCTTTGCCTGCCTCAGCACCACCATCATCTGAGATCATATCTGTGCCATACAAGGCATCGTACAAGCTACCCCAACGGGCATTCGCAGCGTTTAACGCATAGCGTGCGTTGTTGATGGGAACCACAAGTTGTGGGCCTGCCATAGTCGCAATTTCGGGGTCGACATGCTTTGTCGTAATTTCGAAGTTGGCCGGCTCATCGACGAGGTAATCGATCTCGCGTAAAAACCGAATGTAACTATCACCAGATGCAGGGTTTCCTGCTTTATGGTATTCGTCAATTTTATGTTGAAGGGCATCGCGTTTCGCGAGTAAAGCTTTGTTGGGCGCGACAAATTCTGCCAGTATCGCTTCGAAGCCTAACCAGAATGCGTTGGCATCTACCCCAGTATGTGGGAGGGCTTGGTTATTAATAAAACCATCTAATTGTGTAGCAACCTGCATGCGGCCGCGTTGAATGTAATCTTGCATAAACACCTCTATCACTGGAGTCAATAACCCCAGTGTAGAGACTTTATGTTGTAATTTTTAATTTATGGTTTGTATCTTTGCCATATATTTTGTGAATGCTACCTTTCGTTTAATTCAGTTGCTACATCACTAATAAGACGGCGTAACCATATATGCCCTGCATCGTGATGTAATAAGGCGCTCCATGCCATTTTTAGGGCAATAGGCGGAATGTCGAAAGGTGGTGTTTTTAACACCACTGAAGGGTCATCTTTAAACAGCGCCGCGGCCTTGGTGGGTAAGGTTGCGATCAAATCCTGAGTTTTGGCAATTTGTAACGCTGCGTGATAGTGACGAGTAAACACGCGAATATCACGCTGTTTACCAATTTTGGTTAACTCGGCATCTACCCAGCCTAACTTCTGCACTTCATTTGGGTCGATGCCCACGCCCACGCCAAAGCCCGTTTTACTCACCCAAATGTGTTGTGCCTTGAGGTAGGACTCAAGATCGAATTTTTCTACAAGCGGATGGGTGGCGCTCAACACACAAGAAAAAGTGTCATACCAAATCACTTTTTGGTGGAACGACAAGGGCAATTCTTCAAAGCGGTTAATGGCCATGTCGACCTTACCTTGCTCTACATCGTGAAAGGTAACATCACTCGGAGTGATCAAATCTAGCGTAATGTTCGGTGCGAGCTTGGCTAAGCGCCCAACAAGTTCTAGTAACAGCGTCGACTCTGCATAATCACTGGTCATGATGCGAAAAGTGCGCGTACTGGTATCTGGGTTAAAGTCGGTTTCTGGTTGAATCGAGCTTTCGAGTTTACTCAATACGTCTCGAATGACCGGTTGTAGCTCTAATGCTCTTTTGGTGGGGGTCATGCCATCACTGGTTCGTACCAACAATGGGTCTTTAAAGAGATCGCGCAAGCGTTTTAAGCCATTACTCATTGCGGGCTGGGTAATACTGAGCTGGTTAGCTGCTCGCGTCACACTGCCTTCGCGCAGCAAGACATCTAAATAAACCAAGAGGTTGAGGTCGACCTTTGCAATATTCATTGTTGTAATAGCCTATATTAATAATATTAACGCGGTCTATTATAACGACTAATTTCACTCCTGTCAGATAGGCTTTTAGTCGTAAGGCAAAATACTATATTTAAAGGCTTTATGAGGTGGTTGTTACGCTATTGTAAGCGTAATGGTGTAATTAATAATATAAATGTGGATAAATAAAGTGAATGTAAGGGGGGAATAAAAAAGGCTTCCCGAAGGAAGCCTTGGTAGGGCACATCAGCGTGTGATTAATCGAACTGATTCATTGTGTTGTCATCACCAGATGCCTTCAATGCTTGGTCACCTGAGAAGTATTCTTTGTGTGTATCTCCGAGGTCAGAACCCGCCATTGCTTGGTGTTTAACACAAGCCAACCCTTGACGAATTTCTTGACGTTGTACACCTTTCACGTACGCCAGCATACCCTCGTTACCGAAGTAGCCTTTCGCAAGGTTGTCGGTAGACAATGCCGCAGTGTGGTACGTAGGTAGAGTGATCAAGTGGTGGAAAATACCGGCTTCTCGTGCAGCATCAGCTTGGAAGCTCTGGATTTTCGCATCCGCTTCAATTGCCAAATCACTGTTATCATACTCAGCAGACATGAGTGAAGCACGTTCATATGCAGACACGTCTTTACCGGCTTCTTCCCAAGCGTCGAACACTTGCTGGCGGAAGTTAAGTGTCCAGTTGAACGAAGGCGAGTTGTTGTAAACAAGCTTGGCATCAGGTACTTGCTTGCGGATCGCGTCCACCATATCACCGATTTGGCGAACGTGAGGTTTCTCTGTTTCAATCCAAAGTAGGTCAGCACCGTGTTGAAGTGAAGTGACACAGTCAAGTACAACGCGGTCAAACCCTGTGTTTTCTTTAAAGCGATACAAACCATTTGGCAAACGCACTGGCTTAACTAACTGGCCATCTTGCTTCAATACCATGTCGCCTTCTACTAAGTCGTCAGCAGAGTTAACTGGAGTTGTTTCTAGGAACGCATTGTATTGTGCGGCTAAGTCACCTTTGCTGCTAGATACGGGGATTTTCTGCGTTAAGCCTGCGCCAAGAGAATCTGTGCGCGCAACAATGACACCATCGTCTACACCTAGCTCTAGGAAGGCATAGCGAACCGCGTTGATTTTAGCGAGAAAGTCTTCATGAGGTACGGTAACTTTACCGTCTTGGTGGCCACATTGTTTCGCATCAGAAACTTGGTTTTCGATTTGGATACAGCAAGCGCCAGCTTCGATCATTTTCTTAGCGAGTAAATACGTGGCTTCTTCGTTACCAAAACCTGCATCAATGTCTGCAATAATTGGTACAACGTGGGTTTCGAAGTTATCAATTTGTGCTTGTATTGCAGCAACGTCACCGCCGTTTGCTTTTGCTTGGTCTAATTCTTTGAACAAGTTACCAAGCTCACGAGCATCAGCTTGACGCAAGAAAGTGTAAAGCTCTTCAATTAAAGCTGGTACGGTTGTTTTTTCGTGCATAGATTGGTCTGGTAGTGGACCAAATTCTGAACGCAGTGCGGCAACCATCCAGCCCGACAAGTAGAGGTAGCTTTTGCTTGTTGTGCCTTGGTGCTTTTTCACCGCGAGCATTTTTTGTTGACCAACGAAACCATGCCAGCAACCGAGTGATTGTGTATACTGCGCTGGGTCGGCGTCGTAATCTGCCATGTCTTTACGCATGATGCCTGCAGTGTAGCGAGCAATATCTAAACCCGTTTTAAAGCGGTTTTGCGCTTTCATACGCGCTGCATATTCTGGGCTAATGCCATTCCATGTGTTTTGCTTAGCTGCAACGAGTGTTGCGATAGTATCAATATCTTTTTGGTATTGTGACATGAGAATATCTCCTCCCACTTACGGGTACAAATTGGTGGAAACCAGCTCTTCCTACTGAAGCTGTTCATCCGGTTCACAATCATCCTAGTGTGAATTTTTTGATAAAAAAAATATATAATTCGCATCGACATAATTCATGGTGTGAATGTTTTGATGAGATCATTATCCTGGGTTTATCACGAAGATTTGGGTAGGTTTTGGCTGGCCGACGTAGCTGCTTAAAATACTCAATCTTTTGTTATTTATGAGTATTTTGTTTTTGGTATATTGGTGATGTTTGTTTGTTTTATATGGAGTAAGAGTTTTTTTGGCGTTTTTTATTATTATTTTTGTGAATGATGACCGTTACTGATACTTGGTTTTTGTCATTATTTCTACCTTACAGGTAGGGTTTAACCATGGCATTTTTACTTTGCTATTGCCTCAGCGTTAAACTCAAGATAATGACATTTGCCGGATTTCTTTTTGTACCTACGTCGGCACTGATTTAAACTACGGTTTCGTTTTTAACAGGGAAGCATTTATGTTTCGTCAATCTACCGTTTTGATTGCTTCTGCGCTACTCGCGCTTCAAGGTTGCTCACAAATAACGTCAGCACCAACTACTTCGTCGTCAGCAGAAATGACGGCACCTAAAAATATTATTATGGTTGTTACCGATGGTATGGGCCCAGCCTATACAACTGCCTATCGCAATTATAAAGATGATCCTGCAACGCCTGAAATAGAAGGTGTCATTCTAGATGACATTTTTGTCGGTAACGCTAGTACTTATCCTGCACATGTCTCTGGCTATGTCACTGACTCAGCAGCGGCGGCAACAGCACTAGCTACAGGAGTTAAAAGTTACAATGGTGCCATTGGCGTTGATGTAAACAAAAAGCCAGTTCAATCGGTGCTGCAATACGCTAAGTCGAAAGGCTTGAAAACCGGTGTGGCGGTGACATCACAAATCAACCATGCAACGCCGGCATCATACGTGGCACACAATGAGAGTCGCAAAAATTATAACGAGATTGCCGACAGTTTCTTTGACGATCGTATTAATGGCAATTTTGTCGCTGATGTGATGTTAGGCGGCGGAACCAATTATTTTGAACGAGAAGACCGTGATCTAGTCGCGCAGTTTATCGATGCAGGGTACCAGTACGTTGATACATATAACCGCTTGGCGGCAGTTCCAACTGGCTCGAAAGTACTCGGGCTTTTTGCTCCTGTAGGCTTGCCTTGGACGCTCGACGATAAACGCAAAAATCGTTTAGCTTATATGACAGAGCATGCGATTAAACATCTAGAAAACGACGAGGGTTTCTTTTTGCTGGTGGAAGCAAGCCAAGTGGATTGGGGTGGTCATGCCAATGACATCGCTGCTGCGATGGGCGAAATGGATGACATGGCAAAAATGATGACGTTCTTATATGGCTATGTACAAACTCATCCCGATACTCTGGTTGTAATGACCGCAGATCACAGTACAGGAGGCCTAACTATTGGTGCAAACGGTACCTATGAATGGCGTCCAGAGTATTTACGTGGTTTAAAAGGGTCACCGATTGCGATGGCAAAAGCGCTAGGTGAACAGGAAAACCCCGTCGCTTACATGAACGATATGCTAGGTTTCACATTAACCGATGAAGAAGCCGCTACAGTTAACGTATTGGCCAAGTTAGACAACGTGCGAGAAATCGAAACGGGTATTAAGCATTTACTAGATATTCGCACTAATACTGGCTGGACAACAGGCGGCCATACCGGTGTTGATGTTGAAGTATTTGCCTTTGGTAAAGGGAAAGAAGCGTTCTACGGTCAATACGACAATACGGATATTGCGAAAAAGATTTTCCATTTCTTAGCGCAACACAAAGGGCAAGTTGCATCACCTGAGAATGAGACGACCAACGAGCAAGGTTCATCAGCTAGCGGTTGTGACTTTAAATCGGATTGGCGTTGCCAATAAGCATTCATTCTGTGTAATGTCTACAGAGTAAAAAGGAGCGATAATTCGCTCCTTTTTTGTGTAATTAATAGGGGGCTTCTGAGCAATTACTGATTCACAAACTCAACCCAATCTTTCCCTGTCACTTTACCCATCTGAGAAAACAAATAATACAGTGCAACTAGTAGAATGATCATACTCGGGATCACAATCACGGGGTAACTTAATGCGGTCATTTTTCCCAACTCTTCAGTATAAGCAGTCGTCCCAGGTTCACTGACTAAAATAATTTTTGCCAACACGTAATTGAGCACTGAGGAGACAAAAAATGAAGAGGTGACAATATACGAACTGACAGCGATTTTCTTATTGAATTCGCCTTGTTTGTTTTGTTCCTCAAGAACTTCATTGAGTTTCGCCCAATTAATTAACTGATCGTTAAGGATAAGCAATTTGACGAGTGGCTTTTTGGTGTACTGGCTGCCAAGCACAACAAGACCAATAATAGCAGGGATAGTCGCTTCTTTAATGGCAATGTATTCAGCAGGTAATTTGAGTAAGCTAATGCCTCCAGTGAGAAGCACGCTGATGATACCGAGAATAGAAAAAAAGTTAACTTTCCCCGACTTTTTTAAATCCCATAAACCATAGCCGATTGGGAAAACCAGTGCCGCGACAATGCTCCATGCAGGGCCTAAATATTCTTCTTTACTGGCGTAGCTCATAATGAGTACGGGAATGACAATATTAAAAGCGAGGTTGCCAAAAAAGCCTTGGTTTTGCTGATTGGCAGAAGTGTTTGTATTACTCATAAATAATTACTGTAGCGAACATAGACTCAGTATACGGAAATCACTTATTTTGCCCAAGCCCGTGCTCCGATAATTCCGGCAATTAGTCCAAAAAGATGATATTCGAACGACACCATAGCGCGTTGTGGAAAAATACCGAATAACATGCCGCCATATAAAAAAGCGACGCCAATGGAAATGGCTAACAATTTAAAGTTTCTGGCACTAAACCCAGCTGCTACAAGGAACCCAAAATAGCCATACACAATACCGCTGGCTCCGACGTGGTAGGCTTCTCGCGCAAATATCCATACACAAAGGCCTGACAACAGCCAGATGGTAGCAGTGGCTTGCAAGAATACTTTTACACCCCACTGCATAGACAGCCAAATGAACAAAAGTAAGGGAATTAAGTTAGTGGCCAAATGAGCAGGGCTACCGTGGAGAAGAGGCGCAGCCAATATACCGGGTAAATGACTCAAACTACGAGGCAAAATGCCAAAGCTATTTAATCGATGTCCCAACAAGGCATTGATGACTTCGATAACAATTAACAGACCTGCTGTGAACAGTAATATGCGTAGCTGAGTGGAAAAAGTAAATTGACGTTTCATAAAATAATATGTGGCAAGTAACGAGACAAATCCTGAGTAATTGCTGACTTGTCTTCTCTAATAGAGATGCCTGCAGGCTGATCATCAACGAGCCAACTTCCAATCAGTGTATGGTTATCACCAAACTCAGGCAGCGGGTGAAAACCTTGTAAGACAAATCCTTCATCACCGTATGGGCCTTCAGACAGAGTCGTTGTTTGACCGTCTTCAACCAAACTAATGTTGGCGCCTTCACGAGAAAACAGCGGTTTCTTGATAAATTTACCCGCTAGTCCATGTGGGGCGTCATCAGCAAAATAGGCGGGTAGGAGATTGGGGTGATCGGGAAACATTTGCCAAAGTAATGGTAGTAAGGCTTTGTTAGACAACACCGATTTCCATAGAGGCTCCAACCAATTGACCTCAGCACTATTCAGCGCATCACCAAATTCCTCGCTGAGCATAAACTCCCAAGGGTAAAGTTTAAAGCTGGTGTCAATAACGGTGTCTTGCAGATCGGTAAAGTGGCCGGATTCACTTAAGCCGATATCTTCTATAAACACAAAGGGGGCGGCCAATCCCGCGGCTTTTGCACAGTCTTGTAAGTACTGCACGGTTCCGCGATCTTCTACTGTATCTTGGCAACATGAAAAGTGAATTTGCTTGGTGCGATAGTGGTGGGCGATATCAGCGAGCTGATTAATTAACTTTTCTTGTAGCGAGTTGAATTGATCGGCAGTACGGGGCAACTTACCGTTATCGACATTTTGCTCTAACCACAACCATTGCCAAAACCCTGATTCATATAGCGAGGTGGGCGTGTCGGCATTGTTTTCTAAGAGTTTGGCTGGGTTTTTACCATCGTAAACAAGGTCTAAGCGAGAGTACAAAGACGGGTCGCGGTTTAGCCAGCTGTCACGTACGGCATCCCAATGCATTTCAGGAATACGAAAACGTCGCATCCATTCGCTGTCATGTACCACGCGTTCGACCACGGCTAAGCACATTTGATGAATATCTGCAGTGGGGTCTTCGATATGGTTTTCTATCTGCGGCAAGGTAAATTGATAATACGCACTTTCATCCCAATAGGGCTCGCCATACATAGTGTGAAAGTGAAAGCCAAACTCGGCAGCAAGTTGCTGCCAGTTGGCGCGAGGCGTGTGAGTTATGCGGAGCATTAGCCACCCCAGCCACTAGAGCGGCTGCTACTGCTTCCCCATGATGATTTCGCTCTTACACTCGACCCAAATCCGCCGCGCTTAATAGTGCGGCTAACCGTTGGTTTAGGTTTGTAGACAGATTTAGGCACCGAATAGTTGCGCTTTCTCACATCACCGTCGAAGATATGACCATCGGCGGTTACCCAACGTGAGCGATACGACGAATACGGTGAGTAAGACGTGTAGATAGGTTGGTAATACGGGCGCGGCGATAGCAGCGAGCTCACCATATAACCAGCCATAAACGGCATAAAGAAACTGCCCGATTGTGTTTGTACGTATTGGCACTGGTTATTGCCAAATTCGTATTCACAGTCATTTTGCGTCGAGTATTTGGGGCCTGTACGCGAGGCTTCATCTAGCGCATTCTGATAGGCTGTGCGGCACACATCAGCAGCATCTGGATGATCGTTGATACATTCATCAACGTTGGTGTAAATATCAGCTTGTTGCTTTTCTTCGCCACAGCCCGTTAGCAAGATTCCGGCGACACCAATCGCTAGAGGCTTTAATGCAAACGCTTTACGCATTTGGCTGAGGTTTATTTGTTTGGTACGTTTTTGTTGCGACATCGTACGCCCTCCTAGTAGGTCATACAGGCTGCGTTTAACAAACCAACGGCAATTGACATCGCAGCTAGCATAATACCGGCTGACGCTTCATTATTGTTTATCCGCTCAGCAATAGTTGGCATAAAACTAAAGCGTAACAATGCAAATGCCAATGACTGCGCAATAATGGCAACAACACCCCAGATAACAAAGTCTACGAGGTGAACTGAGTTTGCCGCAGCACCAGACAACGCTAGGGTGAAACCAATAATAGCACCACCGAAACCGATAGCGGCGGCAATGTTTTTTTCTTCTTTAACTAATTTCCACTCGTCGTGAGGCGTTACCCATGCGTACACAACTTTGAAAATAAACAAGAAGACGATTGATATGCCGAAGTACAGGGCAAAATTGCCCAACCCTGCCAGCGAATTCATCACTACATCCATGATTGACTCCTATTGTCGTTATTTAGCCGTTAATTTTTAGGTCAGTGGGTTGTAAATCAAAGCCTGTGCTGATCACCAAGCAGCGGTCAGCGTTGTTGCCTACGATTTTTTCTTCACCCGCAATAAGTAATGATTCAGTGCGTTCATCGTCGATGACGCGCTCATATAACATCATAAATTGGTCGGTTGTGCTCACATCACCGTCTTCTTCATAGGTGGTTTCTGTTACCGCTACCGGTGGAGACTCCTCGCCAACTGCATTCCACACACGTGTAAATGTTACCCCATCTAAGTCATAGGTTGGTTGTGAAATAGTTTGCTTTAAGCTGTGTTGCCATTGAGTTGTATTGCCAATGGTATCGGTAGAGTAGAAATACCACAATTTGACATCGGTGATGTACTCTTCGCTCATACCGCCGTCGAGTACCACTTGTAAAAAGGCATCATCGTCGGTGTAAAAGCGTAATAAGGTGCCACCAGAGTCCAACTCCGCCTTACCTACCGCTTGAATGAAATGTTTGGTTGCAGCCCCTTCAATGGTGAGGTGGGGTTCAATTAAGCGTATTTTTAGCGAGTCCAACTCGAACGAGCCACCTAAGTAGAGGCCCATGATTTCTGGTGCTTTTGGCGTGGTTGGTTCGTCTTTTGAAAACCATTTCTTGAACATTATTCGGCCCTCAATTGTTGCCAGTCGAGTTCAGCAATTCGTGAACGAGCGATATAAAACAGTTTATCTCCCGCCGATACCTGCTCATGCATTGCTGGGTTAACTTGCATGTTTTGATAAACGCCTTGGGGAGCGAAGCCAATTAAAATGGCATCGTATCGGCGTTTTAAGTTGACGAAGAGTTGTTCAAATGTCAGTGGCGGAATATCGGCCGGTACGCCAATAGAAAATTGTGCTTGTCCATCGTCGTCGACACTGAGTAGATCGTGATGAAGCATACTTGAACCAGGGTCAAACGCCGACTTTGCTAACATCTCAACCGCCACACTTGGTGTACATTCCACTTTTGGGCAATGCTGTTGCAGTAACTTAACTAAGCTTTCATCGTTGAAATAAGCCACTTGGTGGGCGTTAGGATTGCGCTGACTACAGTAGAGTGCAGTGGTGAGGGTTACGTCGTCTAGTGGGTTATCAATGAGAATGGTGCGCGCATCAGCGATGCAAGCTGCATTCATATCTTCACCTTTATTAAACGACTCCACTCGAACAAATTCCACTTTGCCAGGCATGGGGTTTTCTATTTCTGCTTTTACACACAAAACAATGTCGGGCTTCTCAGGTAGTGCGTCGCGTTCTTTTAACAGTAAGCTGAGTAGTTGTAAGGTGCGTTGGTCATTCCAACCGATAACTAAGATATGATCGTTAACATGTAATTTAGTCAAACCCATGACTCCTTTTCGCCATTGTATGCTAACCCAGCTCGCAATGCGGCCAATGACCATGGCAAATATACTTAACCCTAGTGGGATTACATATAACGCAACGATCATTTTTCCAATGTCTGTAGTGGGTGAGAGGTCACCATAGCCCACGGTAGATGCGGTTACCGCTAACCAATAAATAAAGTCGATGTGTGCAGTGAGTGCTGTTTCGCCAGCCCAGTAAAGTAATAGCCAACTGGTGGTTGCGTAAAAACAGGTCGCCATCACGATGGTATACCAACGTGATTCTGCGAAGTACCGCATCATGACTTTACGAATACGTGAGAACATAAGCGTTTTCGTGATTACGTCCTGTAAATAGTAGTAGTGGCATCTTGCCCGAAGTAGTATTGATTTTGCAAATCAATGACGGGCGAGATACACCGTAATTGAGAGAAAATAACTGGCACAAGCCTCGCAAGGCTTGGCCAGTCAAAAGTAATGATGAAAGTGTAAGTGAATTTTTCGGTTGGGATGAAAAACTTACTTGCCTAAAATACGGCTTAATTCATCATCTGCACTTGTTTGGCCACCTTTGATTCCAGCGGCCGCCAAGCGTTTTTCCAAATCGTCATTCGACTCGTCGCTAGCGAGTTCTTCTGCAGCCTCTAGCTCAGCGCTGCGCATTTTTTGCTTTTCCTGAATGCGAGACAAAGACTCAGTTGCCGTCTTCATCTTGCTGTTCGCACCCATGTGGCGAGACGATACCGCAACTTGCGCTTTTTGAACGCTTTCAGTGGCCTTTACCATATCAACTTGTTGTTCCAAGCGACGCAAGTTGGCTTTGGCTTGCTGGATGTTTTTTGCCAGTTGCTTTTCAGATTGATTGAACTGATCTAGATAGCTTTGCTCTTGATCGCGTTCAGCTTTCAGGTCTGACACTTTTTGCGCACAATCTAATGCTAACTGACGGTCACTATCAATCGCTTTACGTGCATGAGCCTCATATTCAGCAATTGAGCTATTAAAGCTGTCTACTTTTTGCTGAGATAGCTTACATTTGGCTAAAATTTGCGTACGAGCGTGATCCGACTTGCGAAGTTCTTCTTTTGCTTCGCGAATCTCTTGTTCCAGAATGCGGATAGCTTGACTGTCGACAACAGATTGTGCTGCTTCTGTTGCGCCACCTTTAACCGCAGTAATTAGCTTTTTCCAAACAGACATAACTCTTCTCCTGTCACAGTCGTTTATTGCAAATGGGTTTCGTAGGCATCAAGAAAAGCTGCCACATTTTGAAACAGTGTTGCCACTTCAATTTCAACACTTTCCGGTTTTGATTGCGCACTGAGCGCGCCGAACGCGGTGTAGTATTCTTCGCCGTCAATGGTCGAAATACCTACCGTTGTTAACGGAAATATCATATGCGTCGACAAAATCTCGTGGTCCAGCGCCGCTTTGTCTTTCACTTGTGATGCAGAAAACAACAGGCTTTCAACGATGATTTGTTCGCCGCTAATGGCTAACCAAGCGTCAATACCGTCTTGGTTGGCAATCATTAAGCAGTTGTCTTCCTGTGTCACAACATAGTCATCTTGTTGACTAAAAAGGGCTTCAAGTTGTTGAAGATCCCAGACCATAGCGTTTCTCCTTTACGAATCGGGCAGTTTGTGTACCTACACTGTAGCGATTTATCACTAAGTCGCCAACGTATGGACATTAGTGTAGACAGATGCGATCAAACTAGTCAATAATAAATGTACTTCAAGAGTGTAAATAAATGTGTTTTTGTAAAATATAATTCACAAAAGGGGTTTATTTTGGCTAAAAACGACTGGCGTAAAGCCGTAACTCGAATAGTCCGATCAGAGATGTCTGTGCGAGGGGTAAAATATCAAGGGTTAAGTGAACGGCTTGCGGCTATTGGTATTGAACAATCGGCAGACAACCTGCGCAATAAAGTGAATAAAGGCATTATGGGCGCCGATTTATTGTTGCAGATCCTTTATGTGTTAAACGGGCGGGCGATCAGTGTTGAAGTCTTGTCTGAAATATTAACTGATATTGAAAGTGAATCGCCTTAATACTCACAAAATGCGTGTATTTAAGGTAAACTTAGCGGCTGATTTAAGTTAAGCGGCACAGGTATTTTGAGAGATAGGGACATAAAAAAGCCCGGAAAATTTCCGGGCCAGTAAGGATGGAGAATGGGAGAACACTCACACAACAAGTTAATTGTACCTGCTGTTGAAAGAATGAACAGTGTCATTGGTTATGAAAACCTATGAATAAGTATATTTTTTAATACGTTATAATTGGCTATTTTATATTTATCTATATCTGTCGCTTAATGTTCACTGCTGTCTAATAGATTGAGAAATAATGAAATTATCAGATTTCAACTTTACTTTGCCTGAGCACTTAATTGCTAAATATCCCACGCCTGATCGCGCGGCAAGCCGTTTACTCCATTTGCATGGGAATACTGGCCAAGTACAACATAAAATGTTTCGAGAATTACTCGACTTACTGCATCCCGGAGATTTACTGGTATTCAATAATACCCGCGTAATTCCCGCCCGTTTGCATGGTAAAAAAGCAACCGGAGGCCAGGTAGAAGTATTGGTCGAGCGTATTTTAGATGACAACACATTGCTCGCGCATGTGCGGGCAAGTAAGGCACCTAAACCCGATACTACGTTAGTGCTAGAAAACGCGATTAATGCCACCGTGATAGGGCGTAAAGGGGCGTTGTTCCATATACGATTTGACCACGATGAACCGCCACTCACTTTGCTGAACCAGCACGGCCATATGCCGTTGCCGCCTTATATTGACCGTCCAGATGAAGACAGTGATAAAGAGCGCTATCAAACTGTCTACAATGCCACACCCGGTGCAGTAGCCGCGCCTACCGCGGGGTTGCATTTTGACGAAACAATTTTAGAAGCGGTAAAAGCACACGGCGTGAATATCGCTTTTGTGACACTTCATGTTGGTGCCGGTACTTTTCAGCCAGTTCGCGTAGAGAACATTTTAGAGCATCAAATGCATGCCGAGTTCGCGCAGGTGGATGAATCGGTTGTTAATGCGGTATTAGCAACCAAGGCGAGGGGAAATCGTGTCATCGCTGTGGGAACGACATCTGTTCGCTCGCTAGAATCAGCCGCTAAAGCGACGTCAGAAAAATACCCATCTGACGAACAAGCTCCCCTTATTGAGCCGTTTTTCGAAGACACGGAAATATTTATTTATCCAGGATTTGAGTTCAAAGTGGTCGACGCTATGTTTACCAACTTTCACCTTCCTGAATCGACTTTGATGATGTTAATTAGTGCGTTCGCCGGTCACCAACATGTGATGGACGCGTATCAACAAGCGATTGACAATGAATATCGATTTTTCAGTTATGGCGACAGCATGTTTATTGAAAAACAGGGCGCTGACTGACCAGAGTGGCAAAAGCTGCGATAACTGTGCCGAGATCGGTACAAGACGTCATGACGAAGCCCTATGAATGCTGATATAATCGCGCACCAAATAACACGCACCTGCTCGAATGAGCGAGCGGGTGGCCGAACAGGATACATCGCGACATGCAATTTGAGTTGTTAAAAACCAACGGCAAAGCTCGACGCGGACGATTAAAGTTTGATCGTGGCGTAGTAGAGACGCCTGCTTTTATGCCCGTTGGTACTTACGGTACCGTTAAAGGTATGACACCCGAAGAGTTAGCCGACACCGGCGCCCACATTTGTTTGGGCAATACTTTCCATTTGATGTTACGCCCAGGCACGGGAATCATCAAAGAACACGGTGATCTTCACGACTTTATGCACTGGGACAAGCCTATTCTTACCGATTCGGGCGGCTTTCAGGTATTCAGTTTAGGTGATTTGCGCAAAATCACTGAAGAAGGCGTAACCTTCCGTTCACCGATAAATGGCGAAAAGATCTTACTGACTCCTGAAAAGTCGATGCAAGTTCAGCGTGATCTTGGCTCTGACATCGTTATGATTTTTGACGAATGTACGCCTTACCCCGCCACAGAGCAGGAAGCGCGTTTGTCGATGGAAATGTCATTGCGTTGGGCAAAACGCAGTAAAGCGGAGCACGGTGACAATCCATCTGCGCTTTTCGGTATCATCCAAGGTGGTATGTACGAAGATTTACGCGACATCTCTTTGGCAGGGCTTGAAGACATTGGTTTTGACGGTTATGCCATTGGTGGTTTGTCTGTGGGCGAACCGAAAGAAGACATGATCCGCATCATTGATCATACCGCGCCTAAAATTCCAGACGAAAAACCGCGATATTTAATGGGTGTTGGTAAACCAGAAGACATCGTTGAAGCGGTTCGCCGTGGTATTGATATGTTTGATTGCGTTATGCCAACCCGTAATGCGCGCAATGGTCATTTGTTCGTGACCGAAGGTGTAATTAAAATTCGCAATGCGAAACACAAGCACGATACATCACCGCTTGATGAAAAATGTGATTGTTACACTTGTAAAAACTATTCACGGTCATATTTACATCATCTCGATAAGTGTAATGAGATCTTGGGTGCTCGTTTGAACACTATTCATAACTTGCGTTATTACCAACGTGTAATGCAAGGGCTACGCGATGCAATCGAAGCTGATCAGCTCGAAGAGTTCGTAGCAGAGTTTTACGCTCAGAAAAACATGCCTGTACCGGCGTTATAAAAACAATTTTAATTTGGGGAAGAACGATGAGTTTATTTATTTCTAACGCTTATGCCGCACCAGCTGCTGCTCCACAAGGTGGTGGTCTTGAAATGCTGATTATGTTGGCGGTTTTCGGTGCTATTTTTTACTTCTTGCTATATCGCCCACAAGCGAAGCGTGTAAAGGAGCACAAAGCCTTGGTGACATCATTGAGCAAAGGCGATGAAGTGATGACACAGGGTGGCTTACTAGGCCGAATTACTAAAGTGTCTGAAGAAAAAGAGTTTATCGAAATTTCGTTAAACGATACCACCAATATCTTGGTACAAAAGTCATCTGTTAGCGCAGTTCTGCCTAAAGGCACGATGAAGTCTATCTAATTAAATGCCTGAAAAGCCCACATTCGTGGGCTTTTCACCAAAGGAAATACTCCCGAGGAACCGCTCGTGTTAAACCAAACCTCTTTTGCGAAGGTGCTCACAGTCATATTTGTGATAGGGCTATGTGCTCTTTATGCGCTTCCAAACTTATACGGCGAAGATCACGCCGTTCAAATCTCTGCAGGCCGTGACACACAAGTTACCGCTGAACTCGTGGCTGAAGTTAAGCAAACATTAGCCGACAACGACATTACGCCCAAAGCTGTGGAATTTGAAAATGACCAAATTCTTATTCGCGTAAAAGATTCTGACGTACAGCTTCGCGCTCGTGAATTGTTAGGTACTAAGTTAGGTCAAGGCTACAACGTTGCTATCAACCTTGCGCCAGATACGCCAGAATGGCTCGAAAGCTTTGGTGCAAACCCCATGAAATTGGGTCTTGACTTGCGTGGTGGTGTTCACTTCTTAATGGAAGTGGATATGAGCGCTGTGATCGACAAAGCGTTAGAAGATGCTGAAGGCGACTTCCGTAGCGCTTTGCGTGAAGAAAACCTTCGCTACCGCAAAGTGTCGCGTGGCGACAACCATGTAGATGTGCAATTCCGTGATCAAGAAACCCTGGATAGCGCTGAATATTTCCTTAAAAACCGCAATCGCGACCTCGTATTTAACGAGATGGAAGATTTAGTATTGCGTGCGACTTTCTCGGAAGCAAAATTGTCAGAATTGCGAGATTACGCCGTTAAGCAAAACATCACCATTATTCGCAACCGTGTGAACCAACTTGGTGTAGCTGAGCCTATCGTACAAAAGCAAGGCGCAGAGCGCATTGTGGTGCAGTTGCCTGGTATTCAAGACACTGCCCGTGCGAAAGAGATTTTGAATGCAACCGCGACCTTGGAATTCCGTATGGTAGACCAAGACAACGATATTCGTGATGCGTTGGCTGGGCGTGTACCGGCTCGTTCTCAAGTGATCAATGACCAAAGCGGCGTTCCGCAGCTGCTTGAAAAACGCGCCATGCTGACTGGTGACCATATTATCGACGCAAACAGTGGCGTAGATGAATACGGCATCCCTCAGGTTAATATCTCGTTGGATTCAGAAGGCGGTAGTAAGATGTCTCGCGCGACACGCGGTAACATCGGCAAGCCAATGGCAACGGTATTTATTGAATATAAAGCCACTAACAAGCGCGATGCAAACGGCAAACTTGTGTTTGAAAAACACGAAGAAGTGATCAGTATCGCAACTATTCAAGCGCAGCTTGGCAGTAGCTTCCGTATTACCGGCCTTGATTCACCTAAAGAAGCCCGTGATTTGTCGTTGCTTTTACGTGCCGGTGCACTGATCGCGCCGATTCAAATTGTAGAAGAACGCACAGTTGGGCCAAGCTTGGGTAAAGAAAATATCGAGCTCGGTATGCAGGCCATCATTTGGGGCTTAGCTCTGGTAATGCTATTTATGCTGGTTTACTACAAAGCGTTTGGTATTGTGGCGAACATTGCTTTGTTTACCAACATCATTATGATTGTCGGTATCATGTCTATGATCCCAGGGGCGACTCTAACGTTACCGGGTATGGCGGGTATTGTACTTACCGTTGGTATGGCGGTAGATGCTAACGTACTTATCTACGAGCGTATTCGCGAAGAATTGCGCGACGGACGAGGCCCACAGCAGGCTATCCACCAAGGCTATGACAGCGCATTTTCTACCATTCTCGATGCTAACATTACCACCTTTATCGCAGGTTTGATTCTGTTCGCAGTGGGCACAGGCCCAATCAAAGGCTTCTCAATCACATTGATGATTGGTATTGCCACCTCAATGTTTACGGCAATTCTGGTCACACGCGTCGTGGTTAACGCCGTGTGGGGTGGTCGTAAAATTAGCAAGTTAGCGATATAGGAGAAGCACTATGCGTTTAATCACTCTTCCAGAATCTGTTAACTTCATGCGCCTTCGCATCGCTGCGATGGTGTTGTCTACTTTATTGATTTTGGCTTCACTGGTTTCACTCGCGGTGAACTCGTTAAATTGGGGCCTTGATTTTACCGGTGGTACCTTGATTGAAGTAGGCTATGAAAAGCCTGCAAATCTTGAACATATTCGCGCACAATTGGGCGATTCATCATACGCTGATGCGACGGTGCAAAACTTCGGAACGAGCCAAGATGTGCTGATTCGAGTAGCTCCTCGTGATGGTGTGAAGTCGAACCAAATTGGCGATGAAGTCATGCAGGTGCTGCGTGCTGACGGCACAGCGGTAGAAATGCGCCGTATTGAATTTGTTGGTCCAAGTGTGGGTGAAGAACTCACTGAACAAGGTGGTTTGGCTATGTTGGTCGCACTACTTTGTATTTTGGTCTATGTTGCTATGCGTTTTGAATGGCGCTTTTCTCTTGGTTCTGTTTCAGCCTTGGTACACGATGTTATTTTAACATTAGGGCTTTTTAGCTTTTTGCAGTTAGAGTTCGACCTGACCGTGTTGGCGGCTGTGCTTGCTGTAATCGGTTACTCCCTCAACGATACTATCGTTGTATCTGACCGTATCCGAGAAAACTTCCGCAAGATGCGCAAAGGCGAGCCAATTGAAATTATCAACGTGTCGCTTACGCAAACGCTAAACCGTACTATTATCACGTCTTTGACCACGATTTTAGTATTGTTGGCATTGTTCTTTGTGGGCGGTGCACTTATCCACGGTTTTGCCACTGCATTGTTGTTTGGTGTTGTCGTGGGAACTTACTCTTCAATTTATATTGCCAGCTCTGTAGCGCTAGCACTTGGTATCAGCAGGGAAGATTTGATGCCAACAGAAGTGGAAAAAGAAGGCGAAGATCTAGACGCATTGCCCTAAATGCGTATACTTCTTACTACGCATCTAAATGTAGGTGCGTAGTAAGTTGTAATTAAAAGGATTTTTTATGAAATATTTAAGTGCGTTCGCACTGTTCTTTTGGGCATTTAATGCCTATTCCGCTGGTACCCAGTGGATCGATTTCACTTTAGATCGTGGTCACGTTTTTCTTCCCATAACTGTTGAAGGCGTCGAAACTCAAGTGATGCTGGATTCTGGCGCCCAAGTTCACGGGATCAACAAAGCGTTTATTGGCAAGAATCATCTCGAGCTTAATAAAGGCGGAAAAGTGCGCATTCAAGGGGTACACGATGTAGAGCGTCGTACTTCGTACAATAACTTACATATCAATTTCTTTGCTACAGATTTTACCCTAGACAAAGTAATCGAAACCAATTTGGGCCACCATTCGGTAGGTCTGTTGATGGGTGCGGGCTTTTTCAATAACTTTATCGTGCAGTTAAACTATCCGAAAAAGCAAATTCGTTTACTTACCCGTGACACCGTAGATATGAAAGAGGTGTCGAATATCCCTTCCATGTCTGACAGAGGCAGAGGTATGCCGATTGCCGAAGTGTTGATTAACGGCAAGCCGTTTTGGTTTTTAGTCGATACTGGAAATTCGGGCAGCATTATAATGGAACGCCGTTATGCATCTCAGGTAGGCTTGCTCGATGATGTGAAGGGAAGTGCAATGTCACGTGGTGTGAATGGCTCTGGGATGAGTGATTTTGCCTATGCAACTGAAGTTGGCTTTGGCCCCTACGACATTAAAGACGTATTGGTGAGCTTTCCTGCAAAAGGCGAGTCTATGAATCTGGAAAGTCAGTATTCTAATACCGGTAGCCGAATTAAAGGCAAAAAAGTGGTAGGTATAATTGGTTACGACCTGATGCAGCACTTTTTAATCACCCTTGATTATAAAGACGGAAAACTGCATGTGGCGTTGCCTAAAGAGAGTTAACGATATGATCGTTAAACACAAAAAAGCGGCTTAGCGCCGCTTTTTTTGTGTTTGTTTGTTTTTGCTTGTTGCTGGCTTACTTGAGGTTTTTCACCAAGTTTTGCACCACTTTAACACTACCTGCGACTACTTCGCCTTTAAATAGTGGGTCGTTGCCGCCTTTGAAGTCAGTAACCAAACCGCCGGCTTCACGTACCAACAATTCGCCTGCTGCGATATCCCATGCTTTGATACCTTGTTCCCAGTAACCGTCATAACGACCGGCTGCAACGTAAGCCATGTCTAGCGCGGCGCTGCCTGAGCGACGTACATCACCGCTTTGTGAGAAAATCTTGCAGAACTTGTCGTTGGCGCTAACAAAACTCGATTTGTCACGGAACGGAAATGCCGTTGCTAGTATTGTGTTAGTCATTTCACGAGGCTGGCTGGCACGAATACGATACCCGTTCAATTGTGCACCTTGACCACGGCTGGCAGTGAACAATTCACCACGAATCGGGTCAAAAACAACGGCCTGATCTAAACGACCTTTATGGAGTAGCGCAATGGAAACAGCAAAATGAGGAATACCTTTGATAAAGTTCGTGGTACCGTCGAGAGGGTCGATAATCCATTGAAAATCTTTTTCTTCACCCTGAGTTTCACCACTTTCTTCGCCAAGAAAACCGTGGTTAGGGTAAGACTGCTGAATTTTATGAATAATTGCTTTTTCCGCTTCTTTATCGATTTGCGTCACAAAGTCATTGCTGCCTTTAGACTGCAAAACTAGATCGTCACGGTTTTCAAAACCACGAACAATAATTGAACCGGCCACGCGAGCAGCGCGCACCGCAATATTCAGCATCGGATGCATGTAAGTACCACCAATTGTCAAAGATCGAATGAGTTGGGCGAATAAGTGCCCAAAATGTAAGCCGCGCGAAGTTTAGCAGCAAAAGTTTGAATTGCAACTTTTATCAAATCAAGGTGTACTAAAAACCTCTAACTGTGGTGCAGGATTGACAGTGAAGCACGTTTTATTAACAAAGTGGCCCGTATGTATTGCGCTTGTCGTGATGCTTTTGGCACTGTGTTATTGGCAATGGCAAAGATTGCCAGAGCAATACCGCATGCTCGCTCAGCACCTCGTCAACGACGTGTCGACAGACGATTTTTCAACGTCAGCCGAAAAGGGGATATTACTCGGGAGTTCAACACTGGCGCGTTTGAATACGCAGGCACAACCTTTTTGTCACGGTTGGCTAAATAGGGCAATAGGTAATGCTTCTATTAGTGAGTTAATGGCCTACTTGCAGTGGTCACCAGCACACTATCGCCCCGCCTTGATCTATATTTATGCTGGCGACAATGACTTGGCCAGAGGGCAAACAGTCACTGATGTCGCAGCGCATTACCAAACTCTCATCGACAAAGTTAACCTTATTTATGAATCGCCCGATATTCATCTTTTGGCGGTGAAAAAAGCACCGGCTAGAAAAGCGATGTGGGCAGCAGTGGATGCGCTTAATAACACCTTGTCAGCGAAGGCCGATAACTCGCAGCATCTTCATTTTCATTGGCATTTTGTCAAGTCCGAAAAACCGAGTTTTGCTAGGTATTTTGCTGATGATGGTATCCATCTTACTGCTCTTGGTTATCAGTATTTCCTTCAAGGAGTGCCAACACTGTGCGATTAATGCAAGGTGACTATTATCGTGATTTAGATTACTTGCGCGCAGTACTCATGGTGATAGGTATTGTGATTCACGCAGCACAGCTTTATAACCCCGCTGCTCACTGGGTCGTAGAAGACCAACAGTCATCGTTTGTTATGGCCGTGATTGTAGACAGCATCATCGCTTTTCGTATGCCCACATTCTTTATTATGGCAGGGTTCTTCACCGCGCTAATGTGGCAACGCTATTCCCCGTATGTCTTTGTTAAAAAGCGCCTGCTGCGTCTTGCCGTGCCATTGATCGTTACGGCATTAACGCTCAATACCTTACAGCAACTTGTGTTGTTATATTTCGGTCAAACAACGTTAACGTGGCCAGAATATTGGCGACAGGGTAGTTATATACAGCATTTGTGGTTTTTGGTGAATTTACTGGTTTATATCGCGTTGTTTGTACTTTGTCGACGTGTGTTGAATGCATCTGTATGGGCGTTTATTTACCAAGGTGTAGAGCGGTTAGGTCGTCTCCCTCTTTGGTTAGGCGTAGGGGGATTTCCGTTACTCTTTATTGGTTTTTATGGCGCAAATAAGTTGGGTTTTCCTTTGTATTCATTTCCCTTCGGCGTGTTTAATGTCCATTCAATGGTGATGTATTTGCCTTATTTTGTTCTGGGGTGCGTGATTTTCACTTATTCAGGGTTACTGAATCAAATTCGAGCTGTCTCGCTGAGAGCATCGGGAGCAGGGATTTTGTTTGCTGTATCCGCGATGCTGTGTGTGCCATCTCACGGTCTGGTCGGTACGGTATTGTCGGTATACTTGAAAGAGCTTGTTGCCATACTCAGTGCGGTGTTTTTGATCCGCTTGTTTTTCCGCTTAGGCAGTGTCGAGCTACCCGTGCTAAGTCGAATTAGTCAAGCGTCGATGACCCTCTATCTTTTTCATCACAGCATAGTTGTTTTGCTAGGTTGTTTGTTACTCAATGTGCCGGTGAATTTGTGGCTTAAGTTTACATTTATCGTAGTAGCGACCTACTTGCTGTGTTTTTTGATCTACCATCGAGTCATAAGTCGAAACCGCTGGTTAAGCTTCGCTTTCACCGGTAAGAGAGCACTTCCTCACTGAGCCCTCGTACAATGGCGCGTAGCACGTTAGGCTACTCACTTTTACCGCTAAGTTGTGCTATGATCCGCCGCCACTTCGCAGAGTAAGAAATAGTATGTTAGAAAATATTCGTATTGTACTGGTGAATACGTCGCACACGGGCAATATTGGCTCGACAGCACGCGCTATGAAAACCATGGGGTTGAGCAACCTCTATTTGGTTGACCCTGTCAGTGAACCGGATGGGCAAGCGAGCGCATTAGCCGCCGGAGCTGGGGATGTATTGGGGAACGCTACCATTGTGTCTACCTTACAAGAAGCCGTGGCTGATTGTGGATTAGTAGTAGGTACTTCTGCGCGTTCACGTACTCATAGTTGGCCAATGCTAGAGCCTCGTGAGTGTGGTCAGAAGCTCGTCCAAGAAGTGGAGAATTACCCAGTAGCGCTTGTTTTTGGAAGAGAAAACAACGGTCTGAGTAATGAAGAATTACAACAATGTCATTTTCACGTTTGTATTCCTGCCAACCCAGAATACAGCTCCCTGAACTTGGCAGCCGCAGTACAAACTTTGTGCTACGAAATTAGAATGGGCTACCTAGGCCGAGAAGCGATTCCAGAGCAAGAGCAGGAATACCCGCTGAATGAAGATTTAGAGCGTTTTTATACGCATTTGGAATCAACCCTGCAAAAAACGAATTTCATCGTGGCGAATCATCCGGGTATGGTGATGACCAAATTACGCCGCTTGTTCAATCGAGCCCGTCCTGAATCCCAAGAGCTGAATATTTTACGTGGGATCTTATCGTCAATCGATAAATCGACTAAAGAGTAACGCCGTGTTCTCCACCATAAAAGAAGACATCGCAGGGGTCTTTGAACGAGATCCTGCCGCAAGAAATACCTTTGAAGTGCTTACCAATTATCCCGGTTTGCACGCGGTGTGGTTACACCGTGTGAGCCATAAGTTGTGGGGATGGGAACTCAAATGGTTGGCGCGCACATTGTCGACTTTTAGCCGTTGGTTAACAGGGATCGAAATTCACCCAGGCGCTACCATTGGTCGTCGTTTTTTCATCGACCATGGCATGGGAGTGGTTATCGGTGAAACGGCCGAAATTGGTGATGACGTAACCCTGTATCACGGCGTAACACTGGGTGGAACAAGCTGGAAAGCCGGTAAGCGACATCCCACATTAGAAAACAACGTAGTGGTGGGTGCCGGTGCCAAAGTGCTAGGGCCTATCATAATAGGCAAAGGTGCTAAAGTGGGCTCCAACTCTGTCGTCGTGAAAGATACTCCCGCTGGCGCTACGGTGGTGGGCATACCTGGACGTATTGTTGTCAGTAAGCAATCCAGCGACGACGAGCAAGACGCGAAGCGCCATAAAATAGCGCAAAAATATGGTTTTGATGCTTACGCAGTGTCTGCAGAAAATCCAGACCCAGTCGCCAACGCCATGGGGGTGATGTTAGAACACATGCACATGATGGACACCAAAGTAGAAGAGCTATGCGGAGTCATTCGAACGTTAGGTGGCGATGTGTGTACTGATAATCTAACCGCGATAACGGCCGAGGACTTCGCGGAAACGGGTATTTCACCCACTGTGTCAAAGCATTCTGCGCAACAGCATGATGCCTTTGACCCCAGTATTTAATTGATTTTTCTTATCGTTGGCATCGAATAATTCCTGACTAATTTACTAGGTTTTATACTTGACCATTTTAGTCAGGTATGGAAAAATTCGTGCCATCCAAACGGCGAGGTAAGGATTATGAAATTAACATCTAAAGGGCGCTATGCGGTTACTGCCATGTTAGACGTCGCGCTGCATTCTGAGCGTGGTCCGGTGCCTCTGGCCGATATATCAGCCCGTCAGGAAATATCCCTTTCGTATTTAGAGCAATTGTTTTCGCGATTGCGTAAAGAACAACTCGTTGACAGTATTCGTGGTCCCGGTGGCGGCTATCGCCTTGGGCGCGAAGCCCGTGATATTGCAGTGGGTGAAGTGATCCGCGCGGTTGATGAATCTGTCGACGCTACCCGATGCCAAGGCAAAGGGGATTGTCAGGCTGGTGAGCGTTGCTTAACCCACAGCTTATGGCAAGATTTGAGCGACCGCATTAGCTTGTTTCTCGACAGCATTTCATTAGGAGAGCTAATGGAAAAAGGCGATATAAAGGCTGTTGCTGGGCGACAAGATAGAAGCTCTATGCGACTCGATGATGAAATTGAAGTGAGTATTCAACTGTAATGAAGAGTACTGTTTCGACTCCCATTTACCTTGATTATGCGTCAACGACGCCCGTAGACCCTCGTGTGGCTGAAGCCATGATGCAGCATCTAACGATGGACGGTGTATTTGGTAATTCGGCTTCACGTTCACATCGTTTTGGCTGGCAGGCTGAAGAAGCGGTTGATGTTGCTCGTAATGAAGTGGCTGATTTAATTAACTGCGACCCACGAGAAGTGGTGTTCACCTCTGGTGCGACAGAGTCTGATAATTTAGCGCTGAAAGGTGCGGCGTACGCTTATCGAGAAAAAGGCACGCACATTATTACCATGACAACTGAGCACAAAGCGGTCTTAGACACATGTGAACAGTTATCGCGAGAAGGGTTTAGCATTACCTATCTCGAACCTCAAAAAAATGGCTTGCTAGATATTAACACCTTGCGCGATGCAATGAGAGACGACACGATTTTAGTCTCGATTATGCACGTGAACAATGAAATTGGTGTGGTACAAGACATTCAAGCCATTGGTGAGTTATGTAAAAGCCAAGGTGTGATTTTTCATGTTGATGCGGCACAAAGTGCAGGCAAACTTGCAATTGATATGACCACTTTGCCCGTTGATTTAATGTCGTTTTCGGCACACAAAGTTTATGGCCCCAAAGGTATTGGTGCCTTGTATGCCCGTCGTCGCCCACGGGTACAATTGGCGGCGCAGATGCACGGAGGCGGTCATGAGCGCGGTATGCGTTCAGGCACCTTGCCTACCCATCAAATTGTGGGTTTGGGAAAGGCCTTCGCGCTAGCTGGCGCAGAGCTTAAAGAAGAGCAAGGGCGCATTCGCTCGTTGCGTGACAACTTGTGGAATGGGCTGAAGCAAATCGACGGCGCAGTACTCAATGGTGATCTAGCACAGCGTGTCGCGGGTAACTTAAATGTAAGCTTCGCCGGTGTTGATGGCGAAAGTTTAATCATGGGCCTACATGATGTAGCGCTCTCTACAGGCTCGGCGTGTACATCTGCAAGTTTAGAGCCGTCGTATGTACTCAAAGCTCTAGGACTATCGGATCAGTTAGCACACAGTGGCTTGCGGTTTTCTGTTGGTCGCTTTACTACAGAAGCAGAAATTGAGTATGTGATCCAGCGCGTAAAGGAAGTAGTGACCACGCTGCAAGCGTCAAGTCATTCACAAGCTGTGTAAATACAACCTTATTGGTTGGCAAGGACGCAATAAATTATGCGTACAATTGAATATTTAGCCTTATTCGGGCATGATCCGCGCGCATTTTTGAACAAGTGTCACTAAGTGGCGAACAAATTAGCACGATTGGGCAGTGCGCTAGCGACAGTCGCTGTAATCTGCACAAACGTAAAATAGGTTGGTGCCGTCCTGAGGAATGCCTAGCATTCCGGGAAAAGTAAGTTGCAAGCCAGAATAAGAGCGAAACAAGGCAGGCAAACCAATCAGAACAGGCAAAAGTGAGATCCCAACATGAGTGAACAGATCGAACAGGCGTTATCTAAACAATACGAAGCCGGGTTTTATTCTGAAATTGAATCCGAAACGTTTGAAAGTGGCCTGGACGAGTCGATTATTCGACGTATTTCGGCAATGAAAAACGAGCCTGAGTGGATGCTTGAGTGGCGTTTGAAGGCTTATCGCAGCTGGCTTGAAATGGACGAGCCTGAATGGGCCCACGTCGATTATCCGAAAATTGATTATCAGTCCATCTCTTACTATTCAGCGCCGAAAAGCATGAAGGACAAACCTAAGTCACTAGACGAAGTTGACCCAGAATTGCTGCGTACCTACGAAAAATTAGGTATTCCACTTCACGAGCAAGAAATGTTGGCTGGCGTTGCTGTAGACGCAGTATTCGACTCGGTGTCTGTTGTTACAACATTCCGCGAAAAGCTCGAAGAAGCGGGAGTGATTTTCTGCCCAATCTCTGAAGCGGTGCAGAAGTATCCCGATTTGGTGAAGAAATACATTGGTTCTGTTGTTCCTCGTACCGACAACTTCTTTGCCGCGTTAAACAGCGCTGTGTTCACTGATGGTTCTTTTGTTTACATTCCCAAGGGCGTGCGTTGTCCCATGGAATTGTCGACCTATTTCCGTATTAACGAGCAGAATACCGGCCAGTTTGAGCGTACGCTTATTGTTGCCGATGAAGGCAGCCATGTAAGTTATCTCGAAGGTTGTACCGCGCCTCAGCGCGATGAAAACCAATTACATGCTGCAGTTGTTGAATTGGTCGCTTTAGATGATGCCAATATCAAATACTCTACGGTTCAGAACTGGTATCCCGGTGACGAAAACGGTAAAGGCGGTATTTATAACTTTGTGACAAAGCGCGGAATCTGCCACACCAACGCTAAAATTTCTTGGACTCAGGTTGAAACTGGGTCTGCGGTAACGTGGAAGTATCCAAGCTGTGTATTGAAAGGCGACAACAGTGTCGGTGAGTTTTACTCAGTGGCCTTGACTCGTGGTCGTCAACAAGCGGATACAGGTACTAAGATGATACATCTTGGTAAAAACACCCGTTCTACCATTATTTCAAAAGGTATATCTGCCGGTAAGAGTAATAACGCTTACCGAGGCCTAGTACAAATGGGGCCTCGCGCAGACGGTGCACGTAACTTTACTCAGTGTGATTCGCTATTGATTGGCGATACCTGTGGCGCGCACACCTTCCCGTATATTGAAAGCCGCAACCCGTCGGCGATTGTTGAACACGAAGCCACAACTTCAAAAGTCAGCGATGAACAAATGTTCTTGTGTCAACAACGGGGTTTGGATCCGGAAAAAGCGGTATCCATGATTGTAAATGGCTTCTGTAAAGAAGTGTTCAAAGAGCTTCCTATGGAATTTGCCGTTGAAGCTGGCAAGTTGCTCGAAATTAGTCTTGAAGGTTCAGTGGGGTAATAAAATCAATGCTTAAAATCAGTAACTTACATGCCAGTGTAGAAGAAAAGAATATCATCAAAGGCCTTAACCTTGAAGTAAAGCCAGGTGAAGTACACGCGATTATGGGCCCTAATGGTGCTGGTAAAAGTACTCTGGGCTACGTGTTGTCTGGCCGCGAAGGTTATGAAGTGTCTGAAGGCGAAGTGTCGTTGAATGGCAAAGACATGTTGGAACTAGAAGTTGAAGAACGCGCCCACGAAGGTTTGTTCTTGGCGTTCCAATACCCAGTTGAAATTCCTGGCGTTAGCAACATGGAATTCATGAAAGAGTCGGTTAATGCGGCCCGTGAAAGCCGTGGTCAAGAGCCCCTAACTGCAGCTGAATTTCTTAAGAAAGCCAAAGAAGCCTGCAAGCAAGTTAACTTGCCACTCGACTTCCTAAAGCGTGGTGTGAACGAAGGTTTCTCAGGTGGTGAGAAAAAACGTAACGAAATCATGCAGATGATTTTGCTTGAGCCGAAGCTTTGTATTCTGGATGAGTCAGATTCAGGCCTTGACGTTGATGCACTTCAAGTGGTCGCGGATGGTGTAAACAGCCAGCGCGACGGCGAACGAAGCTTTATCGTTGTTACGCACTACCAACGATTACTCGATTACATCAAGCCTGATTTCGTTCACATTCTTGCCGACGGTAAAATTGTGAAAAGTGGCGATGCATCACTTGCCCTTGAAGTAGAAAAATCAGGGTATGCATTCCTAGGTAAAGGTTACGAGGAGGCCGAGGCATGAGCCAATGGCTGACACAGGTTATTGAAAGCGGCCAAAGCCAACAAGATTGGTTGGCCCCTGTGCGTCAGGCGGCCCTCGCAAATCTACAACAGACTGCATGGCCAACACGTCGTACAGAAGCATGGCGTTTCACTCCATTAGCGGCATTAGAAAAGCGCAACGCCAACTTAGCAGCGACATCGCCTGCGGTTGAAAAGCAAGCCATTCCCGGTATCGACGCGCACCATATTGTGTTCGCCGGTGGTGAATTACATACAGATTTGACCACAATTGCGTTACCAGAAGGCGTGACATTATGCAGCTTCGCTGATGCAAACGACGCTCAGCAAGCCCGTATTGCCCAATTGATGGGGAGTGTAAAACCTCAACACCACTTGTTTGGTATGGTGAATGACGCGGTGCTTCAGCAAGGCATTTATTTGCATGTTGCCGCAGGTGTCACACTGGATAAAGCGATTCACATTCACAACGTGGCGACTGATAACGTTGATCAACACACGCGCGTGTTGGTACACATTGAATCTGACGCAAAAGCAACGGTGATCGAACACGGCTACGGTGACGCTCCGAGTGCCAATACCAGCTTTGCTGAGTACGTGCTCGAAGAAAAAGCTGAGCTTGAACACTACCGTTTTGCTTTGTACACCAATAAAGCATTGCAGCTTGGCGGGAGTCACTTCCGTTTACATGCCGAAGCGCAGTTGAATAGCTCTGTGGTGGGTTTTGGTAGCGATTTGTCACGTTTAGATATGGACGTAGACTACGCTGGTGAAAACGCTCACGCTGAAATAAATGCCATTTATTTGTTGGCGGAAGGCGAATTGTTCGACTTGCACACAACCATCGAACACGCTGTGCCTCATTGCACAACCGAAGAAAACATTCGAGGTATTGTGGGCGACAATGCGCGAGCGGTGTTCAACGGGCGTATTCACATCCATCGTGATGCACAGAAAACACTCGCCGAGTTAAACAATCGCAACTTGCTCTTGTCTCGCCGTGGTGTGGTGAACACTAAGCCAGAGCTTGAGATTTATGCCGATGACGTACGCTGTGCACACGGTGCGACCATTGCCGAAATTTCTGAGCAAGAACTTTATTATCTATTGAGTCGCGGTATTAAGCGTAGTAAAGCGCTAGTGATGTTGAATTTTGGCTTTATTCAAGAGTTGATTAACAACATGCCTAATGCGGCGGTGTCTGATTGGCTACAGCCCATTCTTAGCCAACGTTTCGCCGAGATGGAGGTGAAATGAGTTTCGACCTACAAGCCTTGCGCGCTCAGTTTCCCATTTTATCGCAGAAGGTAGACGGCAAACCTCTGGTTTACCTTGATAACGCGGCAACGACGCAAAAACCTCAGGTAGTGATCGACGCGATTGTCGACTTTTACACTCACTGCAACGCCAATGTTCATCGTGGCGCGCATCAGCTTTCAGATGAAGCTACGCGTCGTTATGAACAAGCTCGCGACACTGTGGCAACTTTTATCAACGCATCATCGCGTGAAGAAGTCATTTGGACCAGTGGTACCACAGAGGCAATAAACCTTGCGGCTCGTGGCGCAGGCACGTTACTTAAGGCCGGTGATGAAGTCATGGTGACCGAAATGGAACACCACGCTAACTTGGTGACTTGGCAGCAAGCTTGTAAGCAAAGTGGCGCGACATTAAAAGTAGTGCCTATTTTTGACAATGGTGAACTTGACCTAGTGGCATTTGAGTCGCTGTTGAGTAACAACACCAAATTAGTGGCTTTCCCCCATGTATCCAATGCGTTAGGTACGATCAACCCTATTCAGTGGCTGACTGAAAAAGCCAAAGAAAAGGGCGCATGGGTGTTGGTTGACGGCGCTCAGGGGATTGCTCACGGCGACGTAGACGTACAAGCGATTGGCTGCGACTTCTATGCGTTTTCTGGTCACAAAATTTTCGGTCCCACTGGTGTGGGCGTGTTGTGGGGAAGAAAGTCGGTATTGGAAGATTGGCCTGTGTGGCTAACCGGTGGTGAAATGATTGCTGATGTGAGTTATCAAGACGCCACATGGGGCGCGTTGCCGAATCGCTTAGAAGCGGGTACGCCAAATATTGCTGGTGCTATTGGCTTGGGGGCGGCGCTCGCATGGTTCGCTGCGCAAGACTTAGCCGCTATTCAAGCCCACGAAAAACAGTTAATCGCAACGGCGATGGAACAAGCGAAAACCATTGAGGGCATGCGCTTAATTGGTACGGCTGAAAACAAAGTGGGTATTTTGAGTTTTGTCTTTGACAACGCTCACCCTGCTGATATTGGATTTATTTTAGATCGTCAAGGTGTGGCTATTCGCACAGGTGACAATTGCGCTCAACCCCTAATGAACCGTTTGGGAATCAAAGGTACAGCGCGCGCCTCTTTCTCTATTTACAACACCTTAGACGAAGTTGATAGCTTGTTTGCAGCATTGCGCAAGGCGCAAATGATGCTAGCGTAACGGAGAATAACTATGTCTGTTGAAACTTTTGTACCCAGTAAGTCAGTGGTTACGTTAACGGATACTGCCATTAAACACTTTGAGCGTAAGTTAAAAGACAAGCCGGGCACACTGATTCGCTTTTCAACCAAGGTCAGTGGTTGCACAGGGTATGCCTACGTATTGGATTTTGCTGAAGCTGCTGAAGAAAACGACGAAATTGTTGAAGTAAACGAAAACATCAAGTTGGCTGTCGCGCGTGATGCAATCCCGATGGTGAAAAACACCGAAATCGACTATGTGATGGAAGGGATCAACGGCATTATCAAATACAACAACCCCAATGTGGTTGATGAATGCGGTTGCGGTGAAAGCTTCAACATTACAGCGGGATAAGTAGTTTACTATGGCGCAAAAAATGGTCGTCACCGAACGTGACGTACTCGCTAGACGTGTTCCTTCCGGTGAAAAGCAAACGGTTCCTGAAGGCGAATTTGTCAATATCACCCAAGATTTGGGCGGGAATTACACCATTACGTGGCGCGGCAATATGTTGCGAATTGATGGCACCGATGCCGACGCGCTAGGGCGCAAGCCCCAAGTTCTCGATTTTGAAGCGCCGACCGATGGCAGCATTAGCGAGCAACAGATATGGGACGCCTTAGAAACCATTTACGACCCCGAAATCCCAATTAACCTGGTGTCACTGGGTTTGATCTACGGTGTTCACGTTGATCAAGATAACAAAAGCGTACAAGTTAATATGACATTGACCGCTCCAGGCTGTGGTATGGGACCGGTTTTAGTTGGTGATGTAGAATATCGCGTGGGTTTGGTGCCCAATGTCACGCAGGTAAAAGTGGAGTTGGTATTCGATCCACCTTGGTCTCGTGATATGATGAGTGAAGAAGCGCAGCTTGAAGCTGGGCTGTTTTTCTAACGATATTCATACATCAGGACACATCATGGCGTTGCCAAGCACAGAAGAAATCATTGACGATTTGGCGTTTTTTGACGACTGGGAACAGCGTTACCAATATATCATCGACTTGGGAAAAGCATTACCGGGTTTGCCTGAATCAGAACGAACGGCTGATCGTATTGTAAAAGGGTGTCAGTCGAATGTGTGGCTGGTAACGCGTGAACAAGACGGCAAACTTCAGTTTGATGTAGACAGCGACGCGGTAATCGTTCAGGGCCTGTTAGTCTTGGTACTGGCCGCATTTCATGACAAAACCCCTCAGGCCATCACCGAATTCGACGTAGACGGATATTTTGGCGAGCTCGACCTTGAGCGTCATATTACGCCTACACGAGGTAATGGCCTTCGCGCAATCGTTCAGAAAATTAAGCAAACTGCCCTACAAAAACTATAATTTTTTCAGCTAAATTAGGCGGTTATAATAAAACTGTCATTCAGCTGCAAAAAAGTGCGTAAAAAATTAGTCAACGGGAAGAATTTTGCCTATAATTCGCGGCCAAAATTTTAAATATTACTTAATTGACGGAGACAGAAAATGGCTCTAGAGCGTACGTTTTCTATTATCAAGCCTGACGCCGTTGCGAAAAACGTGATCGGTGCAATTTACAATCGTTTCGAATCTGCTGGTCTGCGCATTGTTGCTTCTAAAATGCTGCACATGAGCAAAGAGCAGGCTGAAGGTTTCTACGCTGAACACAAAGAGCGTCCTTTCTTCGGTGCATTGGTTGACTTCATGACTTCTGGCCCAGTAATGGTTCAAGTACTTGAAGGCGAAAACGCAGTAGTGAAAAACCGTGAAATCATGGGTGCAACTAACCCAGCTGAAGCGGCTGCAGGTACTCTACGTGCAGACTACGCGGTTTCTATCGACGAAAACGCAGTTCACGGTTCTGATGCTCCTGAATCAGCGGCACGTGAAATCGCTTATTTCTTCTCAGAAGAAGAGATTTGCCCTCGTACACGCTAAAATAAACGTGTCAACGACCAGAAAGGGAGCTTTGGCTCCCTTTTTGCGTCATAGATAGCTTCCCGTTTCATAAAGGTTTTTATTCATGGCAAAGATCAATCTGCTTAATTTTAATCGCGAAGGCTTGCGTAATTTTTTCAAGGAAATTGGCGAAAAGCCATTTCGTGCTGATCAGCTAATGAAGTGGATTTATCAGCAAGGGGTCAGTGATTTCAATGAAATGACAAACCTGAATAAAGGCTTGCGTGAGAAGCTCATCGATAAATGTGAGATTAAAGCGCCTGAAATTGCTTATTACCAGCAAGCGACAGACGGCACAATTAAATTTGCCTTGAAATTGGAAGGCGGGCAAGAAGTTGAGACCGTGTGGATACCTGAAGCGGATCGCGCAACCTTGTGTGTGTCATCTCAGGTAGGGTGTGCGCTTGAATGTACCTTCTGCTCTACCGCACAACAAGGTTTTAACCGTAACTTGACGGTCAGCGAGATTATCGGGCAAGTATGGCGAGTAGCAACCACGCTCGGCTTGTCTAACGATACTTCTAAGCGCCCAGTGACCAATGTGGTGATGATGGGCATGGGTGAGCCTTTGCTTAACCTGAAAAACGTGGTGCCAGCGATGGACATTATGCTGGACGATTTCGGCTTTGGTTTGTCGAAACGTCGCGTAACGTTGAGTACCTCGGGTGTGGTACCTGCATTGGATATGCTGGGAGACCAAATTGACGTGGCACTTGCCATTTCGTTACATGCGCCTAACGATACGTTGCGTAATGAAATTGTACCGATTAACAAAAAGTACCCTATCGATGTATTCCTTGCCGGTGTGCGTCGTTATTTAAGTAAGTCTCGGGCGAACCAAGGTAAGGTCACAGTTGAATACGTGATGCTTAACCAAATTAACGACAGTACTGATCAAGCGCATGAGTTAGCGAAAGTACTGAATGACACACCGAGCAAAATTAACCTGATCCCCTTTAACCCTTATCCCGGTTCACCGTACACCTGTTCGAGTAATTCGCGTATCGATCGATTCGCTAAAGTACTGATGGGCTACGGTTTTACGGTAGTTGTACGCAAAACTCGTGGTGACGATATTGACGCTGCATGTGGCCAATTAGTGGGGGATGTTGTCGACCGAACCAAAAGAATGTTGAAAAAACAGATGAAGGGTGAAGCAATTTCGGTAAAAATGGCAGAATAACAAGATGATAACCAAAGGGTAGGAGTCCTATGCGTATCACCGCCGCCATTTTTATGATTTGTTTCACACTGTTTGGCTGTGTGAGTCAATCGAGTAACAACCGTTTTTCAAACGGGGATTTCGACGCTCAGGACGCGGCCAAAACCCGCGTTTCGCTTGGCTTAACTTATCTTAAAAATGGGAACTTCACCCAAGCCAAGAAAAACTTAGATATGGCGCTTCAGTATGCGCCATCACTACCCGACGTGCATTACGGCCTAGGCTATTATTATCAGCTAGTCGAAGAGACCGCCAGAGCCGAGTCGTCGTATAAGAAAGCATTGCAACTGGCACCCAATAACGCCGATATAGCCAATAGTTACGGCGCGTTTTTGTGTCAACTTGGTCGATTAGACGACGCTAAAGTGTATTTCGATAAAGCGATTAACAACCCTCAATATGCGAATACCGCAGAAACCTACGAAAACATGGCTTTGTGTGCGCAAAGTGAAGCGCGGTTTGACGAAGCAGAAACCTATTTGGAAAGCGCGCTCAATCACCAGCCCGGCAGAAGCAAAAGTTTATTGTTGTTAGTAGAGTTACACTTGGCCCAGAAGCAATGGGACAAGGCCAGTGACGCCATGAAACGCTATCAAAAAACGGGCAAGATTACGCCTGATATCTTGTGGAAGTCGGTGCAAATTGCCGAAGGGCAGGGCGATATCATGACGGCGCGAGGCTATGGTGACATGTTGGTTAGCATGTACCCTAATCACCCTATTACAAAACAATATATGGCACATGAAGAGCCACTTCCTGTGGTATCAGTGACGCGTAAGGCCAAAGTCGCTGAATCTGCCCAGAGCGAAGCGCAAAATTCAGATCCTGCACCTTCAGTTGCACACGTTCAGGAAGTAACAAAAACAACGAGCGATGCAGAGCTGGGGGAAGCTCAGAACGATCGCCGCTTCCATATTGTTAACGCAACTGAAAACCTATATCGTTTATCGCTTAAATATAATATTAAGTTAGACACACTGAGAGAATGGAACAATCTTAGTTCAACAAGTGTAATCAAAGTGGGTCAAAAAATTTGGTTGGTTCCACCCGAGCAGCAAAGTAAGTAGGGAATCGCGAATATGACAGAAGAAACACCAGAAGTTGTTGATAACGAACAAGACTCGAATACGCAAACGAGCCCAGGTACACAACTGCGTTTAGCGCGAGAAGCTCAAGGCATGACGCAGCTTGATATGGCGAATAAGCTATATTTGCGGGTTAGTAATATCGATGACATCGAGCATGACAAAATTAATGATAACTCATCCGTTACCTTTGCAAAGGGATACGTGAAGCTTTACGCCAAACACTTGGGGTTAGATGTCGCGGCAGTGGTGGAGAGTTTTGAGCAGTATCACACGGCCAAGCCTGAACCGGCGAAATTGCAGAGTTTTTCACGCCGCGTAGCAAAGCAGGCCAACGACGACCGTTGGATGATGGTAACGTATGTTATTCTCATTGTGGTTATCGCCAGTGCCGTGGTGTGGTGGTTTCAACAAACTGATTCAACCAGTGACCTATTTGATTCGGTTACCAATGAAAGTGAAGACGTTGCCGCAGTGGTGACTGCCGAAGACAGTCAGGATAGTGTCGACACAAGTGCGCAAACGTTCGATTCAACACAAGCACCAGCTGATGAAAACGTAGATAGTGAGTCATCACTCGCTTCAGATGGAACGATTGACGAACCTTTGTCTACACCAGTGCAAGAAGATGTATTGGCAGACCAGTACGCCGCGACAGTCGCCGACGATGCTGATGAGCGCAGCGAGTTTGTTGCAGAAACAACCCCACAACCAGCCGTTGCCGAACCTGTAAACTTGGGGGCGCCGGTCGAATTGGTTTTTACCTTTAGCGAAGATTGCTGGGTTAATATTACCGACGCCAGTGGTGAACGTATCGCCTATGGCATTAAAGCCGCGGGACGAGTGATGCCCGTGACAGGTTATGCGCCTTTTGAAGTGACTCTAGGTGCGCCACAAGTTGTGAAACTGACCTTTGACGGTGAACCCGTAGATTTGTCGCGCTTTAGAGAAGGGCGCACTGCTCGATTCAATTTACCCCTACAGGAATCATGATGTTTGCTGAATCTCCAATCAAACGTAGAAAGTCTATCCGCATCAATGTGGGTAACGTACCGATAGGTGATGGCGCGCCAATTGCTGTGCAATCGATGACGAACACGCCGACTACCGATGTAGACGCCACGGTTGCGCAAATTAAGCGAATTGTCGGTGTGGGCGGAGAACTGGTTCGAGTGTCAGTGCCAACGATGGACGCAGCAGAGGCATTTAAAGAAATACGAAAGCAAGTCGACGTTCCTCTAATCGCAGATATTCACTTTGATTATCGCATTGCGTTGAAAGTGGCTGAATACGGTGTTGATTGCCTGCGTATTAACCCAGGTAATATCGGCAACATGGAGCGTGTACGGTCGGTTGTTGATTGTGCCAAAGACAAAAACATCCCCATTCGCATTGGCGTAAATGGCGGGTCGCTGGAAAAAGACCTACAGGAAAAGTACGGTGAACCTACACCCGAAGCCTTGGTAGAGTCGGCAATGCGACATGTTGATATTCTCGACAAACTCAATTTTGATCAGTTTAAAGTGTCAGTGAAAGCCTCGGATGTATTTTTAGCCGTGGGGGCGTATCGTTTATTGGCTCAACAAATTGACCAACCGTTGCACCTGGGTATTACTGAAGCAGGCGGTCAACGAGCTGGCGCGGTTAAAAGTGCAGTCGGCTTGGGCATGTTGTTGGCCGAAGGTATTGGTGACACTTTACGGGTGTCGTTGGCGGCTGACCCAGTGGAAGAAATTAAAGTTGGCTTTGATATTCTAAAATCTCTGCGCATTCGTTCTCGTGGTATTAATTTTATTGCTTGCCCGAGTTGTTCACGGCAAGAATTTGATGTTATTGGCACCGTGAATGCCCTTGAGCAGCGCGTGGAAGATATTCTCACTCCTATGGATGTGTCGATTATCGGCTGTGTGGTGAATGGCCCAGGCGAAGCAGAAGTGTCTGATTTAGGGCTAACAGGGGCGCGGAATATGAGCGGTTATTACCTTGATGGCAAGCGCCAAAAAGAACGCCTCGCGAATGACGATCTCGTTGATCAACTCGAAAAGCGCATTCGTGCTAAAGCCTCCATGCTCGACGAAAATAACAAGATACAAATTCAATTGAAAAACTGACCGTTTGGTTTTTGTTCAATTGTTTTCAACGATTGTTGTTTACTGCTAAAGCCCCTATAATACGGGGCTTTTATTTATAACCCAAAGAAAGAGAAGTCACAGGTGGCGAAAACAATTCAGGCAATTCGTGGGATGAATGACTGTCTGCCAGAAGTTTCTGGTATCTGGCAAGAAGTAGAAACGCGATTGAGACAAGTCGTGGCAAGCTACGGTTATCAAGAAATCCGCACGCCAATTGTTGAAAGTACTGATCTGTTTAAGCGTTCAATCGGTGAAGTTACCGATATTGTTGAAAAAGAGATGTACACCTTTGAAGATCGCAACGGCGATAGCCTAACGCTTCGTCCCGAAGGCACAGCGAGCTGTGTAAGAGCGGGCAACGAGCACGGTCTACTCTACAATCAGCAGCAACGCTTGTGGTATATGGGGCCCATGTTCCGCCACGAACGTCCACAAAAAGGGCGTTATCGCCAGTTCCACCAGTTTGGCGTGGAAACCTATGGCCTGGATGGCCCTGATATTGACCTCGAAGTGATATTACTCAGCGCGCGTATTTGGAAGGTGTTCGGTATTGAAAACCACGTAACCTTGCAAATTAATTCGCTAGGCTCCAATGAGGCGAGACAAGCGTATCGCGATGCTTTGGTTGCTTACTTACAGCAACACGAAGATAAACTCGACGAAGATTCAAAGCGTCGAATGACCACCAACCCGTTACGTGTTTTAGACAGTAAAAACCCTGATGTGCAAGCCGCATTAGTGGGTGCGCCTTCGTTGATGGACCATCTGGATGATGAATCTAAACAACATTTTACAATTTTATGTGAACGTTTGACGCAAGCGGGTATCGAATATGAGATTAACCCTCGTCTCGTGCGTGGCTTAGACTATTACAACCGCACTGTGTTTGAATGGGTTACTGAAAGTTTAGGGGCGCAAGGTACCGTGTGTGCCGGCGGCCGTTACGATGGTCTAGTTGAACAATTAGGCGGCCGAGCAACCCCCGCTGTTGGTTTTGCGATGGGCCTTGAACGTCTCGTGCTGCTTCTTACTACACTAGAAAAAGCGGTTGGTCCTGAAGGTACCGCAGACGTTTATGTGACGGCATTGGGTGAAGATGCTGAAAGCTATGCATTTAGCGTGGCTGAAGCCATTCGCGATGCCAATACTCACGTACGTGTGATGTTGCATTGTGGTGGTGGTAATTTGAAGAAACAGTTAAAGCGCGCTGATAAAACCGGTGCGAAATACGCGTTATTGTTGGGCTCTGACGAGCAGGCGCAGCAGCAAGTGACACTCAAACCACTACGTGGTGATGGTGAACAAACAACAATGGCGCTAGACGAATTTATCAGCCAGTTAGACTCACTGATTTAAGATAACACAGCATAACACTTAGCATGACAAAAGCTCTGCTAAGCATAATAGAGGTATATGCATGGAACAGTTCGCAACAGAAGAACAACAAGTTGAAGCGATAAAGCAGTTTTGGAAAGACCACGGCACGTCAATTATTGTCGGTGCGGTACTCGGCCTTGGTGGTTTGGTCGGTTGGCGTTATTACTCCGATATGAAAATCGAGCAAAAGGAAACAGCGTCTATTGCTTATCAAGCTGCGGTTGAGTCGATCGATGACAGTGGTAACCTTGCTGAGCTTGAAGTTTTTATTGATGATAACAAAGGCAACAGTGGCTATGCTGATATTGCTGCATTAGTTGCTGCACAGCAAGCGGTCTCTTCAGACGACCTAGTGTCAGCTGAAAAACATCTTAACACTGCTATCGCCAATACCGGTGACGAGCATTTAGCCAGTGTTGCACGTACACGACTAGCGCGTGTTCAATTGGCACAAGAAAAGTACGACGCCGCACTAACTACCTTAGCAGGTGTAACTGAAGACGCATTCGTTGCTCAAGTTGAAGAGATTAAAGGCGACATTTACGTTGCACAACAAAAATTCGACCAAGCCCGTTTAGCTTATTCTACCGCCCTTGAAAAGGCCGGGGGCAACCGCCTGCTTGAAATGAAACTTGATAACCTGTCTGTTACGGCGGGCTCATAAATGATTGCTAGCTTTATGCGTAAAACACGAGTGAACCGCAAGTCGCTTACGCGAGCTTGCGTTGCCACTGTTATGCTCGCGAGCATTGGTGGCTGTAGTACTATTTCAGATTGGTTTGCCGATGAAGAAGAGTTAGAAATTCGTCGCTTAAAACCTATCGAAATGCAATTTGAGCCTCAAATTGTATGGCAAACCGACCTAGGTGAAGGGGTTGATGATTATTTCTCAACACTACGCCCTGTATATGCATACGATAAACTCTATGCGGCAGAGCGTCATGGTGTGGTTGCAGCACTGAATCCAGAAAACGGTGAGCGCATTTGGGAAACGAATTTTGCTATTTTTCCCGACGATGGTATTTGGGATTCAATTGCCCGTTTATGGCGCAGTGGCGCGTCGGCTAAAGTCAGTGCATTAAACGTGGGTTACAACCGCGTATTTATTGGCACGGAAGACGGCAAATTAATGGCCTTGAATGCCGAGTCTGGTGAACTAGACTGGGAAGTGTCTTTGAATGGCGAAGTGTTAGCGCCGCCAGCAATGGATGAAGGCATTTTGGTAGTGAACACTGGGGCTGGTACGCTATTTGGTTTGGATATCACCACAGGTGAAACCTTGTGGGAAACCGAAACTGACGTGCCGCCACTTACGCTTCGTGGTATTTCGGCCCCAGCAGCGGGTAATGGTGGTGCGCTGGTTGGTACGCCTACGGGCAAACTACAGGTGAATATCATTAACTCAGGCTTAATGGCTTGGGAAGCGGCAATTACAGCGCCAGCTGGGGCAACTGAGCTTGAGCGTATTGTTGACGTTGATACCTCTCCGGTGATTGTCGGCGGTACTATTTATGTTGTGTCTTACAATGGAACGCTCGCATCGGTAGAAATGCGCAGTGGTCGAGTTGTATGGAAGCGCGAATATGGCGCTTATCGCAACATCTCGGTTCAAGGTAACAAGTTGTTTGTGGTAGACAACAATGCATATGTGTACGCACTTGATCGCCGTAACGGCGTAGAGTTGTGGTCACAAAATAGTTTGCGTGGGCGTTTGCTAACGAGCGCAGAACCATTTGATGAATACGTTGTAGTTGGCGATAATTGGGGTTACATGCACTTTATTGAGCAAGAAACCGGTAAGATTGTTTCACGCATTGAAGTGGGTGGCGATGACGAAGACGAAGCTTTGTTCTCTGCACCACTTAAAGTGAACGACATGATTATTGCTACCACGCGCGACGGTGAAGTAGCCGCAGTTAAGTTACCTAAGCCGTAATTGTGAGTACGTAACGGCGTTGCCGTTGCGAACAACCGAATTTGGGGCTGCGCGTTGCGCAGCCCTTTTGTTATTTTTAACAGGGTAAGGAATCAGATTTATGCTACCCGTAGTTGCTCTAGTTGGGCGACCTAATGTGGGCAAGTCCACACTATTTAATCGTTTAACGAACACCCGCGACGCGTTGGTGGCAGATTATCCTGGTCTCACGCGTGATCGAAAGTATGGTCAGGCAACCTTTGAAGGTCGTCAATTTATTGTGGTAGATACCGGTGGTATTACCGGCGATGAAGCTGGAATTGATGCCGAAATGGCTCATCAATCTTTACTGGCTATCGAAGAAGCGGACGTTGTGTTGTTTCTTGTTGATGCAAGAGCAGGCCTGTTACCTGCTGATCAGGGCTTGGCTGACCATTTGCGCCGCAGCAACAAGCAAGTTTTCCTCGTTGCCAATAAGGTCGATGGTATCGATGGTAACAGTGAAAGTGCCGAGTTTTATTCTCTGGGCATAGGTAATGTGCATCAGATTGCAGCGGCTCATGGCCGAGGCATAAGCCAACTAATGGCTACGGCTTTAGTTCCGCTCGAAGAGCAGTTTCCTGAAATGCGTCAGGAAGAAGAGGAAGTCAAACATGAGGAAGATGCAGAAGCGCAATTGGAGCGTCTGCAATCACTCCCCATTAAACTTGCCATTGTCGGTAAACCCAACGTGGGTAAGTCAACGCTGACCAACCGAATTCTCGGTGAAGAGCGCGTGGTGGTTTATGACCAACCTGGCACCACCCGAGACAGTGTGTATATTCCTCTTGAGCGCGACGACAGAGAATATATTCTCATCGACACTGCAGGTGTACGAAAACGCCGGAAAGTGTCAGAAGCGGTCGAGAAATTCTCTATCGTAAAAACCTTACAAGCAATTGAAGAATCCAATGTGGTATTGATGGTGATTGACGCGCGAGAAGGCATCACCGATCAGGATTTGAGTTTGCTAGGCTTTGTGTTGAATTCTGGCCGCTCATTAGTACTTGCAGTGAATAAGTGGGACGGGCTGGATACTTACGTTAAAGATGAAATTAAACGTGAATTGGATCGTCGATTAGGCTTTATCGACTTTGCGCGTTTGCATTTTATCTCGGCGCTACACGGCACTGGCGTAGGGCACTTGTTTGAATCGGTACAAGAAGCGTACAACAGCGCCACAAGACGGGTAAATACGTCTATGCTGACGCAAATTATGGAGATGGCCCAAGAAGACCACCAACCGCCAATGGTAGGTGGCCGTCGAGTGAAGATGAAATATGCCCACGCTGGGGGATATAACCCACCTGTTATTGTTATTCACGGTAACCAAGTGGATGACTTACCCACGTCGTATAAACGTTACTTGATGAACTATTTCCGCAAAGCGCTAGAGGTAATGGGAACGCCGATTAAAATTGAGTTCCGCGAAGGGGCGAATCCATTTGAGGGCAAGAAGAACCAATTAACCCTTGCTCAGCAACGCAAGCGCAAACGGATGATGGCTTTTCACAGTAAGAAAAAGTAATCACTCATGTGAGTGACGTGCGCAATATTATCAACCCCGGCAAAGTCCGGGGTTTTTTGTGTTTGGGCAAGACGAGTTACTTGGGCGAGGACAGGTTGCGGATTTGCGCCATTAGTGGTGACTCTCGTGGCACCTGAATTTGCGGTAAGGCATTTCTTACTAACTCATCGCCCACGCGTTCGGGAAACGTAGTGCTTAATTTAATGAACTTATCTTCTTGTTTAAACAAATAGATAGTAGCAAATAAAGATTCGTTATCAGATTTTTCGGCATGCATTGCCAGCACGGCACCCATCTGCTCATTATGTAATGGAAAGCGAGAGACTGGGGTGTCAACGAACAGTGTCATTCCTCGTGTTTTCGCAATGTGGGCTGCATCTTGTTGTTCTTTCTTTAACTCTTGGAGCAATAGCTGTTCGGCGTTACCGTTCGCTGAATCCAAAATAGGGTATACGCTGATATCGAGAATTGCCTCTTCATATTCCGGGTGCAGGTAGCGCACGATGGCCCCTTTAAACGGGTCGGGATACAGTTGAATGCCTGTTTGTTGGAATTCGCCAATCGAAGCCGGCAGTTGCAGTTCTTTTATGTAGTTACTCGCGCCTAACTGTTTATACAAAAAGTCAGCAGAAAACAAAGATTGTTGATGGGCGTATTCGCCCCACTGGTTCACAATCGCACTGGCTTTATCTGCGTCGGTCAGGTGGGCATCAGTCGAGGCGGCTTGTTGCCATGTGTCGAGTTCCACGCCTCGCCATACTAAGGTGATTTCGGTAAAAACGTGTTGCTGTTCGTAAGCGGCGCTGGCTTGATTGCCAATTAGCAACTCGTAATCAAATTGATTCGCTGATGGACTTAATTCTCTGAATAAGGCGCTGTCTGTTAATGCAGATAAAAACTGTTGTGGCGCAATTACATCGTTAGTACACGGCGTATGGTGCTGATTTGCGGTTTGACAGGCTTGCTGTGACGCTTCGCTTAGGTAAGTTGAGAACACATTTACATCAATATCATTAAACGGTTGCGACTTTTTATGCAACGCAAGAGAGGGCAAAGACGGTGTTGTTGAAACATCATCGTTGTGCCCATTTGTGCTAGCTACTGTGTTTGCACAACCACTTAGCAGTGCCAGAGTGCCGCCTAATAATAACCAGTCGTATTTCAATCTCGTCATGCCTAAAAAGTAAGACAACCGCGACAGTGTGTCGCAATTCGCGGTTGTCGACAAGTCATCACAAGCAAGTTTATTTCTGCTTGATGACTTTGGTGACTTTACTCACAATTTCACCGTCAGTGATACGTGTGATTAGAGTCTGATCTTGTGCGATTTGTTCCACTCGAGTAATGGCTTTTGATTTGTCTTCATCAAAAGTAATACTGTAGCCGCGAGTTAACGTTGCGAGTGGGCTGACAGACTGAAGCAAATGCGCTTCTCGGGCAAGGGCGTGACTCTTGCGCTCGATACTGCGCTCTATTGATGCAATTAATCTTGCCTCTTGTGTGGAGAGTCGTGTTTTCAGTGCCGCGATGGTTCGTTCAGGATGCTGATGTTGTAATGCATTCTGTTGGCGAGTTAGGCGTTGAGATGCTGCGTTCAACCTCGACGTCATCGCGTGGCGTAATGACAGTGACAACCTGTCTATGGTTTGTACTTGGTTGTGCAAGGTTGTGAGTGGGTGATGTCGGTTGAGCTTGTGTTGTGCCACTGTGAGCGCGTGTTGCGCATGAGTGGTGTGGCGCTGCCAACTTTGATGTAAGCGTTGAAAAAGCTGAGAAACCTTATCTTGAAGCTCTCGGGTATCTCGGCTCAGTAGTTCTGCTCCTGCTGAGGGCGTCGGCGCACGCAAATCGGCAACAAAGTCACCAATAGTAAAATCGATTTCATGTCCTACGGCACTCACAATTGGTAACTGTGATGCCGCGATGGTACGAGCAAGCGCTTCGTCGTTAAAGCACCATAAGTCTTCAATAGCACCGCCGCCTCGGGTCATTAATAGCACATCCACTTCTTGGCGCGCATTGGCAGTGTCGATAGCGTGAATAATTTGCCCGGCGGCTTGTTCACCTTGTACTAGGGTGGGGTAGATGACGACTTCGGCAGACGGGTTTCGTCGCTTAAGTACCGTAAGTACATCATGCAAAGCGGCACCATGAGGCGAAGTAATAATACCAATACGTCGAATATGCTCGGGCAAAGGCTGTTTTAAACCAGCATCAAACAAGCCTTCTGCTTGTAGTTTTTGTTTGCGTTGCTCATATTCAAGCTTTAGTAGGCCTTCACCGTCTGCTTGCATGTGCTCAATAATCAGTTGGTAATCGCCTCTGGGCTCATACAAACTCACACTGGCACGTACGAGCACTTTGTCACCTTCTTTTGGGCGTTGCCTTACCACGCGGTTGGCATTGCGAAACATTGCTGCCCGCACTTGTGCGCGGCTGTCTTTTAACGTGAAGTACCAGTGTCCGGATGATGCCGCGACAAAATTGGAAATTTCAGCAGTTATCCAAATTAACCCAATTTCTGTAGTTAAAATGTTACGCGCGAGTTGATTCAGTTTACTCACTGTCAATATTTTTCGCCCATCTTCGGGGGCTTGTGAGACAACAGGTGTCATCATAGGATAAAAAACCTCTCCTTTAGTCAGATTAGAGTTTACCTGAATATCAAAAAACACTACAATTGCGCCGCAATTAACCCATTACTTGATTAGGTGTAATTGCATGCTCAGAATCTCCAAAGAAGCCTTAACCTTCGACGATGTGTTGTTGGTACCAGGGCACTCCACTGTGCTTCCCCATACTGCAAACTTGCAGACGCGCCTGACGCGCGGTGTTACCTTGAATATCCCAATGATTTCAGCCGCTATGGATACGGTATCTGAAGCCCGTCTGGCAATTGCACTTGCGCAGGAAGGTGGTATTGGCTTTATTCACAAGAACATGACCGCTGAAGAACAAGCGAACCATGTACGCGAAGTGAAAAAATACGAAAGTGGTGTTGTTTCAGACCCAGTTACTGTGACCGCATCATCAACCATCGGCGAAGTAATTGCAATGAGCAAAAAGCTCGGTTACTCAGGTTTCCCTGTGACCGACAAAGACAATAACCTTGTCGGTATTGTCACCGGACGTGATTTGCGTTTCGAAAACCGCTTAGACCTTACGGTTGATAAAGTGATGACGCCAAAAGAGCGACTCATTACTGTTAAAGAAGGCGCAAGTTCAGAAAACGTACTTGAGTTAATGCACGAAAACCGCATTGAGAAAATTCTCGTGGTTGACGATGCGTTCAAACTTAGTGGTTTGATCACAGTTAAAGACTTCCAAAAAGCTGAAAGTAAGCCAAATGCGTGTAAAGACTCGTTGGGTCGTCTTCGCGTTGGCGCTGCAGTGAGTGTTGGCGCGGGCACTGATGAGCGTATTAAATTGCTTGTTGAAGCTGGTGTTGACGTGTTGCTTATCGATACATCTCACGGTCATTCTCAAGGCGTAATCGACCGCGTTCGTACCGTTCGCGAAGCTTACCCTGAATTACAAATTATTGCTGGCAACGTAGCAACAGGCGAAGGTGCAAAAGCCCTAGCTGATGCTGGTGTTGACGCGGTTAAAGTGGGTATCGGCCCAGGTTCTATTTGTACTACGCGTATTGTTACTGGTTGTGGTGTACCGCAAATTACGGCTATCTCTGATGCTGTAGAAGCATTAAAAGATACCGACATTCCAGTGATTGCCGACGGCGGTATTCGCTTCTCTGGTGATATCGCTAAGGCGTTGGTTGCAGGCGCAAGCTGTGTAATGGTTGGTAGCATGTTAGCCGGTACCGAAGAAGCACCGGGTGACGTTGAGCTTTATCAAGGCCGTTACTACAAATCATATCGTGGTATGGGGTCTTTAGGAGCGATGAACCAGAGCAATGGCTCTTCTGATCGTTACTTCCAAGATTCAAAGAACGCAGAGAAACTCGTACCAGAAGGTATTGAAGGTCGCGTTGCTTATAAAGGGCCAATTGCCAACATCATTCACCAACAAATGGGTGGCTTGCGTTCGGCAATGGGCTTAACGGGTTGTGCAACCATTCACGAACTCAATACCAAGCCGCAATTTGTACGTGTAACATCGGCAGGTATGGGTGAATCACACGTTCACGACGTAAGCATTACCAAAGAAGCGCCAAACTACCGCTTGGGCTAATTGCCCACATCGACTAAATTTGATACAGCAGGCTGATTTAACAATCAGCCTTCTTTCTTTTATTACAGGCGAGAAAGATGACCAAAAATATTCATGACCAACGTATTTTGATCCTCGATTTTGGTTCTCAGTACACGCAGTTAATCGCACGTCGTGTGCGTGAGATTGGTGTTTATTGTGAGCTTTGGGCGTGGGATGTCACCGAAGAACAAATTCGCGAGTTCAACCCACAAGGCATTATTTTGTCGGGCGGCCCAGAGTCTGTGACAGAAGAAAACTCACCACGCGCTCCTGAATATGTGTTCAATGCTGGCGTACCCGTGTTGGGCATTTGCTATGGCATGCAAACCATGGCTCAGCAGCTAGGTGGCAGTGTTCAAGGTTCTGATAAGCGCGAGTTTGGCTATGCCCAAGTTGAAGTGGTTAAACCTAGCCCGTTACTGGCTAAAATTGAAGACCACTTGTCAGCCGACGGCAACGCGTTACTAGACGTATGGATGAGCCATGGTGATAAAGTGGCTGAAATTCCTGCTGGCTTTGTGACAACTGCACTTACGCCTTCTTGCCCACACGCAGCAATGTACAACGAAGAGAAGCAATTCTACGGCGTACAGTTCCACCCTGAAGTGACCCATACTCGTCAAGGTCAACGTTTGTTGACGCAATTCGTGATGGATATCTGTGGTTGTGAAAAACTCTGGACACCTGACGCGATCATTGAAGATGCCATTGCTCGCATAAAAGAGAAAGTGGGCGACGACGAAGTGATCTTAGGCTTGTCTGGTGGTGTAGATTCATCAGTGGTGGCCATGTTGATTCACCGTGCCATCGGCGAAAAACTCACGTGTGTATTCGTTGATAACGGCTTGTTGCGTTTGAACGAAGGCCAGCAAGTAATGGATATGTTCGGTGATCACTTTGGTTTGAATATTATCAAAGTGGATGCCGAAGAGCGTTTCTTAGCGCGTTTAGAAGGCGAAGCCGATCCAGAGAAGAAGCGTAAGATTATTGGGAATGAATTCGTTGCCGTGTTCGACGAAGAAGCGACCAAACTATCAAATGCTAAATGGCTGGCTCAAGGCACAATCTACCCAGATGTTATCGAGTCTGCGGGTTCTGCAACGGGCAAAGCGCACGTGATTAAGTCTCACCATAACGTAGGCGGCTTACCTGAAGACATGAAAATGGGCTTGGTAGAGCCATTGCGTGAGTTGTTTAAAGACGAAGTGCGCAAGATTGGCTTAGAACTCGGTTTGCCTTACGACATGCTATACCGTCACCCATTCCCTGGACCGGGCTTAGGTGTGCGTGTATTGGGTGAGATCAAAAAAGAATATTGTGATCTTTTACGCCGTGCCGATGCCATCTTTATTGAAGAGTTACATGCAGCAGACTTGTATCACAAAGTGAGCCAAGCGTTTACCGTGTTCTTGCCAGTTCGCTCTGTCGGCGTGATGGGTGATGCACGTAAATACGATTGGGTAGTGTCATTGCGTGCAGTTGAAACTATCGACTTTATGACCGCGCACTGGGCACACTTGCCGTATGACTTCCTAGGTAAAGTATCTAACCGCATTATCAACGAAATCGATGGTATCTCTCGCGTGGTTTACGACATTTCTGGTAAGCCACCAGCGACGATTGAGTGGGAATAATACCACTGCGCTAGCATTGAATTTTACTCCTTTATAAAGCCTTGCATTGCAAGGCTTTATTGTTTTTAGTCACTACACATTTTATTTCGCCATTGGGTAATGAAATGCGTATTTCAACGCTAATGACAAAAGCCTTATCGTTTACGCCTTGAAGTTACACAGCTTCGCCCCAAAATCGATTGTTCTGCATCTGAATATGTGAGACATAAACGTGAAAGCAATCGGCTATCAAACCGCAACACCAGAACTTAACGCATCGTCACTTATTGATATCGAACTACCAACACCCACGCCGACAGGACGGGATTTATTGGTGGAAGTAAAGGCAATTTCGGCCAACCCAGTGGATACTAAAGTTAGACGTGGTATGTCTGCCGAAGACGGAAGTTACAAAATACTCGGCTGGGATGCAGTAGGTGTTGTTAAGGCGGTGGGCAGTGATGTTTCTTTGTTTGCGCCTGGCGACCGCGTTTATTACGCAGGGGATATTACCCGTTCGGGCAGTAATGCCGAATATCAATTGGTTGATGAACGCATTGTTGCACATGCCCCTAGTAGTTTAAATGATGCTGAAGCCGCTGCTATTCCTTTGACGGCTATCACGGCATGGGAGTTGTTGTTCGAGCGTGTTGCTTTGCCGTTATCTAAGCAATCTACGCCTTATCATTTACTCGTGGTGGGTGGTGCCGGTGGTGTTGGCTCCATTTTATTACAATTAGCTGCGTTGTTGACCAACGTAACGATTATCGCAACAGCGTCACGAGAATCTACACAAGCTTGGGCGAAGTCGATGGGAGCGCATCATGTGATCGATCACCACGGCGATATGCCAGCCCAACTGAGTGCCTTGGGTATCCCTCATGTCGACTGCGTAATCAGTCTAACCAACACGGATGATCACTTTGATGCGCTGATTGAGATGCTCAAACCACAGGGAAAGTTGGCGTTAATTGATGACCCCGACGAACTCGACGTGAAAAAAATGAAGCGCAAGAGTTTGTCATTGCATTGGGAACTTATGTTCACGCGCCCCGTGTTTGAAACCGAAGACATGATTGAGCAACACAAGTTATTGTCACAGGTTGCGTCACTTATTGATAAAGGGCTATTGAAAACCACATTAGGCCAGCATTTGGGGACGATAAATGCCGAAAATCTGATGAAAGCCCATGAGATTTTAGAGTCTCAGTCGGCCACGGGAAAATTGGTGCTGGCAGGGTTTTAGGTTCAAATCGTATCTATTTTGTGCACCTTTTGACTTTTACGTGAGCTGTCACAAAGGTGTCACAAAGTGAGTATGTAATGTGCGGTAATCTCGCCTAGATGTTAATGAGGCTATCGCATTGCAATATTCTAGTATTAGCAAGCTGGTGATGATGCCAGTACTCATGAGTTTGTTGGTTTTGGTATTGTTGAATGCCAGTTCAATTTACACGTCGTTTTCAGTGTTAGATGAATTTGAAGCACTCGAAACACAGTACCGCCAACCAGAACGTCAGGTCAATGCAGTTCTCTCTGACTTTAAAACCCAAGTGCAAGAATGGAAAAACGTCCTGTTACGTGGGCATAATACCGCCGATCGCGACAAGTATTGGAAGCGGTTCCAAGCGCGTGAATTAGCCATTACCGATGCGTTCAAAATATTGAACTCGCGCTATGACTTTTCCCCAGATATCAAACAAGATATTACCGATTTCACAAAAGCTCATGCCCACATGGCGACTAAGTACAGAGAAGGGTATGAGGCGTTCGTCAATTCGAATTTTGATCACAAAGTAGCGGATGATTTTGTTCGTGGTATTGATCGTGAGCCAGCCAAGTTACTTGCACAAATTGCGGATAAATTGGCTCAAAATACACGTAATGCCCAAGAAGATTTGACCGCAACGACACAAAGTGAAATGTGGGTAATTTTAGTGGCGACTATTGTGCTCAGTATTATTTGTGTGGTGTACGTGGTTGCTCGACTACAAAGTCAGGTGATTAGCCCAATTAAACGCATTGCTGCTTGTATTAAAGGCTTGTCTCACAATGATTATGATTATGCCTTAACCTACCGTAGTCTTCATGAGCTTGGCACGTTAGCCGAGGCTGCGCGAGAGCTTCAAACCAAACTCAAAAGTACCGTGACTATCCTGCGACAAGCGGAAGTAGAAATGAATACGGCTACATCAACACTGTCTGAGGTGAGTAATGAAATTCAGTCGGGTGCGACCGACCAGCAACGCACTTCTCATTCACTAGATAAGAGCACTGATCAGTTAAAGGGGATTGTGCAGAATCTAGTGGCGATCACCGATCAAGTGGCCGTGGCTACTTCTCAGTCAGAAGAAAACATTGCGTCGTGCCATGTCACGTTTGAAAAAGCCAACCAAGGATTCAGCGAGCTTGCGCGCACTGTGTCTTCTTCTAGTGATATTGTTGATGCGTTGCAGTCGCGTAGTGCCAATATTCTTAAAGTGGTGAACGTCATCAATGAAATTGCTGATCAAACTAATTTGTTGGCGTTAAACGCCGCGATTGAAGCCGCTCGTGCTGGAGAACACGGGCGAGGTTTTGCTGTAGTCGCTGATGAAGTTAGAGCACTGGCGGCAAAAACACAGCAGTCTACACGAGAGATAAACGATATTCTGGGCGCATTTGAACAAGAAGCGAATAGCGCAGTAACCGCGATGCAAAGTGGTAAGAGTTTAGCCGATACCAATGCAATAGAAGCGGGGCATGCTTTGTCTCGTCTCAATGAAGTTGTGACACTTATTCAAGAAACTGCGGGCGTTGTTGGGGTACTGAATGATGCGGCAGATGAACAAGAAGCGGTGTTGTCGAGTGTGGAAAAGATAATTCAAGATGTGATTGCATCGTCGAATCGCTATCAAGCGTTGTCGGAACGCGATGATATTTCTAATTCAATGCAGCGCATGGCAACTAACTTGGGGCAAGTTGTAGACGCGCTCACCCATACTCGTTAAACCCGATACCGCCTTTCTTATTCAAGTATGAGTGGTTATGATAAGCCTCCTGAAAATGGAGGTTTTTTTGTGACACCAGCACTTGTATTCCACCCTATTTATAGCCAGTTGTCTCTTCCTGTACGTCATCGCTTCCCGATAGAAAAATACGTGGGAATCTATGACGCATTGTGTCGGCAAGGAGTGGAGCAGGATAGGTTTTTAACACCAACGCCAGTACCTTCGGCAACGTTAAGCCGATATTATCAAGCCGATTATGTGCAGGCGTTAACATCGGGTGCACTCGACAAAAAAGCAATGCGAAGAATTGGCTTCCCCTGGTCTGAACAATTGATTTTACGCACTAAAACAGCCATCGGCGGTACATTACTGACGGCTGAAAAAGCGTTAGAAACGGGTTTGGCACTTAATTTAACTGGGGGCTATCATCATGCATTTCACGATTTTGGTTCAGGCTTTTGTTTGTTCAATGATTTATATCTCGCCGCTCAGCAAATGTTGTCGACACCGCACATTGAACAAGTGATGATCATCGATCTGGATGTTCATCAGGGCGATGGTACAGCGAAGTTAGCCGAAAATGACGCGAATATCGTCACCCTGTCACTGCATGGCGAGAAAAACTTCCCATATCATAAACAGCATTCTGATTTGGATTTTGCTCTGCCTAAAGCAATGGAAGACGCGGCGTATTTAGAAACACTGGAACACGCATTAACGGTAGCAGAACGATGCTATTCACCCGACGCAATTATTTATGATGCTGGTGTAGATGTGCATAAAAATGATGATTTAGGTTTGCTGAATATTTCAACCCTAGGTGTTTATCAGCGCGATAGCATGGTGCTGGAGTGGTGTCGTCGAAAAGGGCTGCCTGTAGCCTGTGTGATTGGCGGAGGGTACCAGCGCAATATTGACGCGCTGGTAGACGTACACATGCAGCTATTTAGGGCCGCTGGCGTTGTTGCATGAGAGCCTGCTTTATCTTTGATTTAGAAAAATGACAGTTGAACTCCAATGCCGTAACGTTGTTGCGAGCGGTTATAATCAATGAGTGAATCACCATAACCATTAAAATACTGGAATAATAATTCATAGCGTTCACTCAAGCTGTACGTTACGTTGAGCTCTATACTGCCCCTGTTGTCTGATAATTTGAGGTTATTGCGCAGCAATGCCAGTAACTTCCAATCTTTGTATCCGGTGCCGTAACCCAATTCAATTCGACCATAGTAGTCTTGAATATGGGGGTTGTCGTCGCCGTTCACGTCATTGGGATCAGTCTTGGGGTCTTCGGGAAGGCGATACCAGGTTTTGACATAGTAAATATCATTTTCATCACTGAATACCGCAGACGCATAAATGCGATTCCAGCTTCTAGAGCGGGTGCCGCTCTGGCCGTTAGACATATGGTTGAAGCCTAGTTGTACGCCGTTAAATTTGAGGCCTAACGCTGAGTAATCGGTCATCCACTGATAGTAAATTTCTGGCTCGTAGTTTGTTTCGCGGAAAGGTTTAGAAACCTCGCTGTTGTACAGTTGCCAAAATGAATTCAACGTAAAGCCTAAATACAAGCCTTCCAGTGAATTGTCTTTCACATACAGAGGTAACTTAACACTGATTTGGTACTTGGCTTCTAAGTTATCAACATTGTCAGCCGTTAGCCCTTCATTTCCCGCGCTGTTAGGGTTAGAAACATAAGACACGGGAAGAATGTAATTAGGGCGATGTTGAGTAATAGCGAAAATATTGGTCAGGAGGTTGCGGTCTGATTCTATCCTTTTTTCTAAGCGACTTTTTATTTTTTGCGGGGGCGGTGGCATTTCTTCCATATGCTGAGCAAAAGACCCATAGGAGAACGTGAAAAGACAAGCAAGCAACCCAATTCGAAACACAAGTTAACCCTTTAAAAGCGATTGGTTAGGGGCAGAGTTGGATGCGCAGCCCCTCGTGTGAGGCCATCAACTCTACAGGCGATTCGACAATCCTAATATATTCCTGACAATGGTCAACAATCTTGTCTATATCATCGTCGGTACGCGAAGGATCATGGCTGTATAAAGCGAGTTGCTTCGCTTTTGACGCCATGGCGAGCTTCACGGCTTCTTCTGCAATAGAATGCCCCCAGCCTGATTTACTGGGCATGTCAGACAGCATGTATTGGGCGTCGTGAATCAGTAAGTCGGCATTCGCGGCAAAATCAACAAAGCTGAGGAAATCGGTTTCTTTCTTATATGGCGGGTACAGTTCATTGTCGGTGATATAGGCTAATTTGCAGCCGTTTTCTTCAATGGTGTAAGCACTGCCTTTTCCGGGGTGGTTCATGGGCAAACGCGTGATGGTTGCACTGCCAATTTGCCATGACGTCATGGCTTCTGGTTTCACGTCAATGTTAATCGACGAGGTCAGCGCTGAAGACGGAACCGGAAAGAAAGACCCTTGCATTTGTTTGATAATAGCATCGTGCTCGGGCAAATTAGTTTGTCCTGGCACAATATTGATCTCTCTATCTTTTTGGTAGATAGGAGTAAAAAAAGGAAAGCCTTGGATATGGTCCCAATGGTTGTGGGTGAGCAGTAAGTAAATAGGTGTGGTTTTGTTGGCGAGCGTATCGCCTAACTGGCGAATGCCGGTACCTGCGTCAAGTATGATGTCGGTACCGTCACTCAATTCAACGTGTACACATGCCGTGTTACCACCATAGCGGACATAATCCGGTCCTGGTGTGGGGATAGAACCTCTTACCCCATAAAAAGTAACTTGCATGATTTCTCCCAAGGTGGTTTTAAACGATCTTAAAACCCCCTCAGGTAAGAACGTTTATAGTGCCAAAGATTGTACAAATGCTTCTACATCGTCAATGTTAAGCAATTGCTTTTCACCATTGCGACGGTTTTTGTACTCGACTTGGCGATTGTCCAGATTTCTCTCACCAATAACAATGCTGTGAGGTATACCAATTAATTCCATGTCATTAAACATAACACCTGGACGCTCTTTACGATCGTCAAACAACACCTCTACGCCCGCGGCAACCAAGCTTTCATAAAGGGCTTCGGCCACTTCTTTGATGCGCGCAGATTTGTGCATGTTCATGGGTATTAATGCAAGTGTAAATGGTGCAATGGGTTCCGGCCACTTAATCCCGTACTTATCGTGATTTTGTTCAATAGCCGCCGCTACGATGCGCGATACACCAATACCATAACAACCCATGGTCAATGTTTGGTGTTTACCGGTTTCGCTTAGTACACCACAATTCATTGCCGACGAGTACTTGTCACCCAGTTGGAAAATGTGGCCCACTTCGATACCGCGTTTAATTTCAATTTCACCTTGGCCATCAGGAGAGATATCGCCAGCTTCGATATTACGGATATCGACTTCTTCGAACTCTTCCATCCAATTCGCGTTTTGCCAGAAGGTGTTTGCAACGCCCGCACCACAAACAAAATCAGCAAGGGATGCGGCAGCAAAATCGACGTAAACAGGCACAGATACGTTGGTCGCATCTACCACATCTACAGATGAGCCCAACACAGACTGCGCTTTTTCTGCAGAGGCAATCACAAGAGGGCTTTCAATACCGGCGATTTTCTCGGCTTTGATGTCATTGAGTTCGTGGTCTGCACGTAATACTAGCAAGGCCCACTTGTCATCGTTATTTTCTTCTTCAGATGTTTCGGCTTTCACCAAGACTGCTTTGATAGCCTGAGCAGTTGGCAATGCCAACGCAGCCAGCACGTCATTCAAGCTTTCACCTGTTACTTTGGTAATCTCAGCACCGCTTGCGGTTTGCTTTTCAACAGGAGCTTGGGTCGGTGCCATTTCAACGTTGGCTGCATACTCAGAGGTATTTGAAAAGGCAATGGCATCTTCACCTGAGTCAGCCAATACGTGGAATTCGTGAGATGTACTACCGCCAATGGCGCCTGAGTCTGCGATAACCGCACGGAAATCCAAACCCATACGCTCGAATATATTGCAGTAGGCTTGGTACATCTTTTGGTATGTGTTTGACAAGCAATCGTCGGTCAGGTGGAAGCTGTACGCATCTTTCATGGTAAATTCGCGGCCGCGCATAATACCGAAGCGAGGGCGAACTTCGTCACGGAACTTGGTTTGAATTTGGTACAAATTCAATGGCAACTGCTTGTAACTGCTGACTTCATTACGCACAAGTGCAGTGATGACTTCTTCGTGTGTTGGACCCAGCACGAAATCCCGTTGATGGCGATCTTTGATGCGCAATAATTCTGGGCCATATTCTTCCCAACGGCCAGATTCTTCCCATAGGTCAGCGGGTTGTACAACTGGCATCAAGACTTCAATGGCGCCGGCTTTGTTCATTTCTTCACGAACAATGTTGGCAACCTTATTGAGCACGCGAAGTCCGCTCGGTAACCAGGTGTACAAACCTGATGCGAGTTTGCGGATCATGCCCGCACGTAACATCAACTGATGGCTAATTACTTCCGCATCAGCGGGCGTCTCTTTCTGCGTAGACAACAAATATTGGCTAGTGCGCATTGGGAATGGGTATCCTTTGCCTGATAATAAAACCCGCGTATTCTAGCAGTGTTCACGCGGTGGCAAAAGCGCTTATACGCATTTCACTATCGTGTTATTTGCGCCCGTTTATTTGCTGGTTTACCATTTAACTTTGAATAACGCGTTTTCTGATCTCAAGGCGTCGATTTTCCGTTGAAAAATTTTACTTGTGAATGTGGCAATACGCTTTACTTCGCCAATAGCCAATGTTTATCGTGCCAACGGTATGTAGGCTTTTTACCCGACGAAGAAGTGGTTAGTGCTCTTATTCCCGAAGGGGAAAACACGTGGTTAGCGTTGGCGAATAAACGCGTGTACAAGCGTTGTTATAACCACGAGCATCACAATGTTTGCAACTGGATGGTGCCAGTCGAAGACACGCAAGCGTTATGTGAGTCATGCCGGTTAACCGACGCTATTCCCAACCTTTCTAATAAACGCAATTTGCCGTTGTGGTTTCGTATGGAGCAGGCCAAACGACACTTGTTGTATACTCTTAAAAAACTCAATTTGCCGATTATGGGGAAATCGCAAAGTTCTGCTGGTTTGGCATTTCGGTTTTTAGAAGACATCAAAGAAGACGAATTTGGGCAGGAACTCACGGTAAAATCCCGAGTGATTACAGGCCATAGTGAGGGCGTGATCACGCTGAACTTAGAGGAAGCCGAAGATGCTTCTCGTATTGCTATTCGCCAACAGTTGAATGAAAACTACCGCACGTTAGTTGGGCATTTTCGGCATGAATCTGGCCATTACTATTGGGATTTGTTGATCAACAGCAAGCAGTTACTGGAAGACTTCAGGCGACTATTTGGCGATGAACGACAAGACTACACGCAAGCGTTACAGCACTATTATGCAAACGGCCCTCAACCCGATTGGTATACGCACTGTATCAGTGCTTATGCGAGTATGCACCCTTGGGAAGATTGGGCCGAGACATGGGCCCACTATCTGCACATTGTCGATACGTTAGAAACGGCCAACGAATATAACGTTAGTGTAAGAGGCGACAGCTTAACTAACCCCTTAACCGATGACTCGCCGGTTGATAGCGATCACGCTGAACGCAGTTTCCGAGTGCTATTAGCTGATTGGTATAACCTAACCACCACCTTGAATGCATTGAATCGGAGTATGGGAATGGATGATGCTTATCCGTTTGTCATTCCTGAAAATGCCATGGATAAGCTTCATTTTATTCATAACCTCGTACGTAAGAGTACTCAGATTAACTGTCTTTCTCCCACTCAAAACGCGGCAAGCGACTAAACGTACGTTTAAGCCCTTGGGTCCATTGTTTTTGTATGGATTTATACATTGGGCTATTGAGCGTTAAGGTTTGATGGTACGGCTCAGCCAATGTATTGGCCGTGTAGATACACAGCTCTACCGGAGGCCCTACTGATAAATTAGAGCGAATTGTGGAGTCGAGTGAAACCAACGCGCAACGCGCAGCGTCTTCCAGGCTGGTGGTATTAGTGATAATGCGGTCTAAGATTGGTTTACCGTATTTGTTTTCGCCAATTTGCAAATAGGGCGTGTCGTTAGACGCACTGATGTAATTACCCTGAGGGTAGATATTGTAAATTTCAGGCTCTTGGCCCTCAATCTGCCCGCCCAGTATAAAACTCGACTCAGCGCTAATACCGCTTTTTTCCATAGCTTTAGCGTGGAGCTGCTGTTCTTGTTGACTGAGCTTGCCAATATATTGCGCTACTTCATGTAAGTGCTTTCCCGAACGCAATGAAAATTCAGCATCAGGGTCGTTGAGGTCTCGATTTATGGCATTGACAACCGCTTGGGAGGTCGCGAGACTGCCCGACGTGAGTAAAACAAGTGTTCTTTCTCCAGGCCAGGAGAAACGCCGCATTTTGCTGTATGTTGCTACATAGTCAACGCCTGCATTAGTGCGAGAATCAGAAGCTAAGACTAGGCCTTTATTTACTTTTATTGCTAAACAGTACGTCACAAATTTGCTCCGCAGAGTGACTTGATGTCACTTAAAAATCACGCCGTGTGTTCACGATGCACCGCCATTGACAGGGATCGCTGTTAATCGAGGTTAGCATGAATTGATTCACCGCATAAATCTATATTTTTTGTCATAAAACAGCCATATTTCTGATTGCATTTTAGTCATAAACACGATTAGATGATTAAAAAAAGCACACAAAAATTCAGGGAATAGACGAATGGCAATTCGATGGGGTAACTATAATCCAGGGCGTTTTTTTGATGAGCTTGTCAGAGCCACAAACCGACCACGTCCTGCGGCACAACAAATTTGCAGTTATCTGCGTGAATTGAGCGACAAAGATCTCGAAGATTATAAAACGGCCGCGGCCACAGCCATTCATGTAATGGGGATCACGTTTACCGTGTACACCGAAGAAGAAGGTTCTATCGACAGAGCGTGGCCCTTCGATATTATTCCTCGCATTATTGATAAAAAAGAATGGTTGGAAGTTGAAAAAGGGCTAAAACAACGCGTGAAGGCGTTGAATATGTTCATTGACGACATCTACAACGATCAGCATTGTTTGAAAGACAACATTATTCCCGCAAGCCTGCTCGAACAATCTAAAAATTACTTGCCAGAATGCCGAGGTGTTAAACCTAAACACGGTGTGTGGGCCCATATTTGTGGGTCGGATTTAGTCCGTGATCATCACGGTACTGTGTATGTATTGGAAGACAACTTAAGAGTGCCGTCTGGCGTGTCTTATATGTTAGAAAACCGCCATGTGATGAAACGCGTATTTCCTGACATGTTTGAAAAGTACAACATTCTGCCAGTAGACGATTACCCCTCGCAGCTATACGACTTACTGGCACAAATGTCGCCGAGAGAAATTGACCAGCCCGAAATTGTCGTACTGACCCCAGGGATTTATAACTCAGCGTATTTTGAACATGCGTATTTGGCGCAGCAAATGGGGGCTGAGTTGGTCGTGGGGAGTGATTTAGTTGTCGAAGATGACGATAAAGTGTACATGCGTACCGTGGAAGGTTTAGCGCAAGTGGATGTGATTTATCGTCGAATAGACGATGCGTTTCTCGACCCCGAAGCGTTTAGAGAAGATTCGATGTTAGGCGTCGCGGGTTTAATGCGCGCGTGGAAGGCGGGGAATGTCGCACTGGTCAATGCGCCGGGCGCGGGGGTGGCCGACGATAAAGTTGTGTATGCCTATGTACCCGATCTCATTCGTTATTACCTCGACGAGGAGCCATTGTTACCGAATGTGCCAACCTATAAATGTGTGAATAAAGATGAGCGTGATTACGTTATTGAACACATAGATGAAATGGTAGTAAAACCGGCCAACGAATCAGGGGGCTACGGCATGCTGATTGGCCCACATGCGACCAAAGCTGAACGCGAAAAATTCGTGCGTTTGATTCGTCGTGACCCTCGTAACTATGTGGCGCAACCTATGCTTTTGCTCTCCACAGCACCAACACTCATTGATACGAAAGCTGAGCCTCGTCATTTGGATTTACGCCCCTTTATTTTGAGCGGCAAAGATATCAAAGTGACCACTGGTGGTTTAACTCGCGTGGCAATGCGAAAAGGCTCGACCGTAGTGAATTCGTCACAAGGTGGGGGAAGTAAAGATACATGGATAGTTGATATGGAGGCCGAATAAGTATGTTGTCTAGAGTTGCGAATCATATTTATTGGATGGCGCGTTACTTAGAGCGTGCAGAAAATACCGCTCGGCTCATTCAGGTGAATACACATTTGTTGTTAGATTTACCTAAAAGTGTAACCTTGGGCTGGGAGCCCATTATTGACATGTTATCTTTTCGCGATAACTTTTACGCCCAATACAAAGAAGCCGATGAAAAAAGCGTGATCAAATTTATGGTCACCGATACCCAAAATCCTGGGTCGATTATTAACTCATTGGCCCATGCGCGAGAAAACGCCCGAATTATTCGCGATATCATTCCCGCTGAGAGTTGGGAGCAAATAAACAATTTGCATTTGACAGCCAAAGAAGACGGGCAAAGTGTACTGACTCGTCGTCATCGTTTTGCGTGCCTCGATCGCATTATCACCGGTAACCAACTGATAACCGGTTTGCTTGGGGGGACAATGAACCGCGACAAAGCGTATGCGTTCTTGCGCCTTGGTCGTCACCTTGAACGGGCAGATATGACAACGCGTATTATTGATGTGCGCTCAGCTTCACTGCTCCCATATATGACCGAAGAATTGTCTGCATTCGAAAATATTCAGTGGATGAGTGTACTTAAATCGCTAACCGCTTATCAGATGTATCGACAAGAAATGCGTTTAAAGATCGGGCGTTCAGATGTGTTGCAGTTTTTGATGCAGAAAAAAACGTTTCCGCGCTCATTGAGTCATTCTATGGAACAGTTAAAAAAGTGCCTGAATGAGTTGCCGAACAATGCCCCTGTAGTCGCGCAGACAAACGCTGTACTCGATGATATTCAAAGCACCGACACTTACACGTTAACCCAAGATTTGTTACACGAACGGATCGACGAAATTCAAATGGGGTTAATGGCTATTCACAACGCCATTAACGAGGCGTATTTTTAAGTGAGTACCGTGCTGCCTAAAGTGATTTGGCAGCACGATCAGCCAGTGACTTCAATCGAGCTTACCAACACGTCACCGTTAATGACTTGCCAGTGCACATCATATTCGTACACCTGTACGGCATAGATTTTGTCATCATTTTCAACGCTTTGTTTGTAGGCAGGGCGAGGGTCTTGAGCCAAAATTCCCTCGAGCAGTGGCACTAGATCCGATGGCGCTCCGCGCAAACTCTTGAGTTGCTGTGTGGCTTTTGAAGACAAAGAAACCGAGCGTTGGGGAACCGATGTTGTGTTGAGCCACTTTGCCTCTGCGGTCGGTAGGGAGTCGGCGTAGGGAAGGTAGGGTTTTATATCAACAATAGGTGTGCCATCGAGCAAGTCAACGCCTTCTACGTGCAGTTTTAGCGTGCCTCTATTGAATTCCACCCCTTTGTTTTTCACCACAGACATACCCATGCCATTGGGACGAAACGTTGAGCGGGTGGCGAGTACTCCCATTTTTTGATTGCCGCCCAGCCGAGGGGCTTTTACTGTTGGCTTCCATCCGGCATCAAGGTTTTCATGGAATAAAAAACACAGCCATAAGTGAGAATATTCTTCAATTCCTCGCAGAATATTGGCGTCTGTGTAGTCTGGTTCAAACTCAATAACCCCTTTCGCGTTGGTCAGTACTGCTTGGCGAGGAATGGCAAACTTTTGCTTAAACGGTGTTTTGATCGTGGCAATACTTTCGATGACATGACGCATAATGGGCTTCTGTAATATTTGGCAACACTTCAGTGTTTGAATGTAATAATTGTCTCACACTTTCTTGATACGTTATTAGTCGAATTACTTGCTTAGCATGGGACGCTAAGCATTTTACCCTGGATCCCAACCTTTCGGCTCGTCATTCTGGCGGGCCATTTTTCTTTTTACACTATTGAAAATGTGCCTTTTGAATTGCATATATTGGTCGAAGATGAGTGCCGACTCATCTAATGCTGCTGTATGTAGCTAGCAATAGCTGTTAAAACATGTGTTGGTATTAATCAATACGTCTGTCATTTGTTTTTTTGGTCATAGATAGGAATGTGATGATCACAGTTAAGCAACTTACCAAAACTTTTAATGCGTTTACCGCTGTCGACAATCTTTCGTTTTCTATTCGCCCTGGCGATGTGGTGGGGTTTCTTGGTCCTAATGGCGCGGGAAAATCAACCACAATGAAGATGCTGACGGGCTTTCTTACTCCGTCTTCAGGCAGTATACATATTGACGATCTTGATATTCGTCGACATGCCAAACAGGTTCAATCTCTAATGGGATATTTGCCCGAAGGTGCACCTGCGTATGGCGATATGACGGTATTACAATTTCTGGATTTTATTGCAGATGTAAGAGGCTTGAACGGTCAATATAAAAGTGAGCGTTTACAAACTGTTGTTGAACAAGTGGCTTTATACGATGTGCTAGACAAGCCGATAGATACTTTGTCGAAAGGGTTTAAACGCCGCGTTGGTCTGGCGCAAGCAATAATTCATGACCCACAAATTCTCATTCTCGACGAACCCACAGACGGGCTCGACCCAAACCAAAAACATCAAGTTAGGGCGCTGATTCAAAACTTATCACGAGACAAAATTGTTATTGTGTCTACCCATATTCTTGAAGAAGTCACGGCGGTGTGTAGTCGAGTGATGATCATTGCGAATGGGCAATTGAAATTTGATGACACCCCCTCCGCTTTACAGGCGACATCTCGATATTTTAATGCGGTAACGATACAGCTTGACGACAATGTTGATCTGGCCTTGTTGGGTGCCATTACTGGCGTAAAGGCAGTGGAAAAAGACCGTTTAACAGGGCTGATCACCTTGTTTCCTGAACGCGGCCACACTATTTTGCCAGCGGTGACGGAGGCAATAAGAGCGAATCAATGGTCGGTGAATCAGTTGCACGTAGAGGCCGGAAGGCTTGATGACGTATTTCGTCGTATCACCAGTAATGAAGAGGTGGCAGCATGAACTCGGTGCTGACTCTCGCAAAGCGAGAATTCAACAGCTTTTTTGCAACCCCCGTAGCCTATGTGTTTATTGCTATTTTTCTTATTTTAAGCGGTGTTGCTACGTTTTTTATGGGCGGCTTTTTCGAGCGCGGACAAGCCGACTTGTTGGCATTTTTTAATTTTCACCCTTGGTTGTACTTGTTCTTGGTACCCGCTATCGCCATGCGAGCATGGGCCGAGGAAAGAAAATCAGGCACTATCGAATTAATCATGACGTTGCCTGTGTCTATCGGACAAATTGTAGCGGGTAAGTTTCTCGCTGCGTGGGCAGTACTCGGCTTGAGCCTGCTATTAACCTTTCCGTTGTGGATCACGGTGAATTATTTAGGCGAGCCTGACAACGGTATTATTGTCTCTGCTTATATTGGCAGTTGGTTGATGGCAGGCGCTTATCTTGCCATTGGAATGTGCATGTCGGCATTGACTAAAAATCAGGTCATCGCATTTATTCTAGCTATCGTTGCGTGCTTTTTGTTTGTCGTCAGTGGTAGCAGTATCGTGTTGGACGCTTTTCAAGCCTGGGCTAGCAATAGCGTGATCGATACGGTTGCGAGTTTTAGTTTTTTGACCCACTTTGAAGCCATGGCAAAGGGCGTGCTGGCTTTTAATGACATAGGTTATTTTGTCATTACAACGCTGATTTGGCTTTACGCGGGTTTCATTATTATTGAACAGAAAAAGGCTGACTAACGATGAAAAGAAAATATTCTGCCTTGATGAGTTTGGTGGTGCTGGTAGGCATTTTTGTGTCACTGGTTGTGGTGAATAACCAATTGCTGAGCCACCTTCGTTTCGACCTTACGCAAAACAACGTTTATTCTCTCTCTGCGGGGAGTAAAGCGGTTATCCAAGATATTGAAGAGCCAATTACACTGTATTTCTTTTTCTCGGACGACGCGACAAAAGGCATGACGGCGCTGCGCAACTATGCCAATCGCGTCCAGAGTTTATTAGAAGAATATGTCAGTGAATCTGACGGGAAAATCACGCTACAGGTGATTGACCCAGAGCCCTTTTCAGAAGCCGAAGACAGAGCCGCGGAGTTTGGTTTGACGGGGGCGAGTGTGGGAAGTATGGGCGACACTATATACCTTGGGTTAGCCGGTACCAATGCCTTAGATGACCAGTTTGTGATTGGCTTTTTTGACCCACAAAAAGAACAATTTTTAGAATACGAAATTAGCAAGCTAATTTACCAACTGAGCGATCCAGATCCGATTCACTTGGCATTGGTAACCGATATGCAAGTGGCGGGTGGGCAAAACCCGATGACGGGGCAGTTCACTGAACCCATGGCGTTCTACACGCAACTTTCTCAACTCTATCGTGTATCTCTTGTCGATAGCAGTGCATCGCAACTACCGGAAGATACCGACATACTGATGCTGGCTAACCCCAAAAACTTGTCTAAGTCGTTACTTTACGATATCGATCAATTTGCGATGACCCAAGGTAACGTATTGGTGTTGGCAGACCCCGTGTTTGAATCTGACCCAGCAGCGCTTGCTGGTGGTGGCTCTACCACAGATTTCCCCCTCCTTGAAAAATGGGGCATTCACGTAGACCTAGACCACGTTGTACTCGACCCTAATCTTGGGTTGGAGATTCGTTCACCCGAAGGGGCGGTTGTGCGCCACAGTGCTATTTTAGGTTTGACCGATAGCGAAATAGACAGAGATGACATTGTTACCGCTAACTTAGATATTATTAACGGTGCGTCGTTTGGTGAAGTAGCGCAGACAGCCGACAGCCAATTGGCAATGACGCCGCTGATTCAATCCAGTGAGCAGGCCGTACTGATAGACAGCACTGAATATCAAGCAGTACAAGATCCGCAAGACTTGCGTGGGTATTTAGATAATCAAGCCCAGCAATATACGCTCGCAGCACGATTTTCTGGCGCCGCAAGTTCGGCCTTCGACACCGTGCCGGAGGGTGTGGCTAACACACAGCATAAAACGGCTACCGACGCACTTAACGTGATAGTGGTGGCTGATGCTGACTTATTGGCTAACCGGTTCTGGGTGCAAATGTCTAACTTCTTTGGTGAAACAATTTCTACCCCCTTTGCGAATAATGGTGATCTTATTGTGAATGCTACCGACAACCTCGCTGGTAGTAGTGCATTGATCAGTGTACGTAGTCGAGGCAAATTCGCGCGGCCGTTCGACCGAGTAAAAGCATTAGAGGTAAAAGCCGAGGCTAAATTTAGACAACATGAGGAAATGCTACAGCAACAACTCAACGATACTGAACAGCAACTGGCTCAATTACAAGGCCAGCAAGGTCAAGGGGGCGCGTTAGCCCTTACTCCTGAACAGCAAGCCGCGATTGACTCCTTTGTTGAACAGAGGTTGACCATACGCAAGCAACTGCGAGAAGTGCAGTACCAACTTAAACACGACATTGACGCCCTCGGTAATTGGCTGAAGTTTATCAATATCGCCGTTATGCCTTTGTGTTTAGTTTTACTGCTTTGGATGGTAGCGAGAAAACGGCAATTGCGAAGCCATGGTCGGTTTACGCTTCAATACAAAGGCGAGGCATGAAAATGAGCCGAAGACTGATTCGTTTATTTCTAGTGTTGGCTACTTTGAGCTTACTGGGTGTAGTGATTCATAGTTTACAAGACACTGAGCCGTCTTCAGACCAAGAGCGCTTTTTACCGGCTTTGTTTGAGCAAGCGGCAAACTTGGATGCTATTTCGATCCGCTCTGCTCAACAATCCTTGCTAGACGCTAAGCGCGTAGGGGATCGTTGGTATGCGTTTCACTCCTCGGGAGAGCAAGCCTTCCCCCTTGATAAAGGAGAATTGTCTGCGTTAGTGACAGCACTGGCTGCTGCGCAAGTGGTCGAAACGAAAACGGCAAAAGCGGAAAATTACAGTCGTTTAGGTGTCGAGGCGATAACGAGCCCAGACGCCCAATCTATTCAAGTGATAGCACAGACAAAAGATAAAACCTGGCAAACGTTAATTGGCAATCAAGCGTCTAATAGCCAAGGGCAATATGTGCGCAAGCCTGATGAAAAAACGAGTTACCTCATTGATCAGGTTATAAACTTGCCCCTCTCTGAGACAGATTGGTTAGATCCTAATTGGCTGGGCATGAATGAGCAAAAGCTTACAGCTGTGCAAGTGGCAGGGGATGAAAGTTGGCGTCTTGAACAAGATGGCACTTGGTCATTGGCGAATATGTCGGAAAATGAAACCTTAAAATACCCCAGTATTGTGAATCAAACCGTTTCAGACGTGTTACACGTAGAGTTTGAACGGGTAAAACCTGCCAGCGAAGTCGTAGAGACGGGTTTACCGCCGTTTCGTACATGGCATTTCTTTAAAGGCGATGAGCAACAGTTAATATATCGCCTTTATTTTCCACCTGAAAATGTCGAGGCTGGTGTGTATTGGTTAACCTTGTCTGGCGCAGCAGCGCCAGCGTGGTCGAAAAATTGGGTACTTGAATTAAGTGCGTTTCAGGCCAGAGCCTTAATTGGTTTACGACAATCTCTGCTCGCGACGCCTGTGCCGGTGGCCGAAGCAAATACCTCGTCAGACGAACAAAACTAAGCGCTGACTAACTTTTAGGCGCCCGATTTTGATATTGGGCGCCTGTTGCTTGTAGCCCCGCGTAGGCAAACGTATTGAGGTAGTCTTGTAGGGTTTGCTTGTCCATCGCGCGCACAAACTTCATCGGCCCAGGTACTTCTTCACTGACTACGAGCATCATTAAGCAGGGTGCAACGATGCTGATTACGCAAGGTAAAATGGCATCGCTGTCGGCGGGAATACCACTCACTTCTCCAATTATTTTTCTTACCCACGTAAATTTGGGCATCACTTCGTCACTCATTAAAACCGACAAGCTACTTGAAGGCGACAATAATTCCCTAGCAATCAATTTAGCATGCCAGCTCGATGGCGATAATACGGCGTCTGTTAGCAGTGCAATAAACTGTTCGAACTTTGCTTTTGTTGGTATATCTCGGTGGTAGAGTTCGGCCAAAGTGGCTTGGTCGATAAAGTGAGCGTGGGCGGCGATGAGTGTTTGTTGATACAAGCCAGCTCGACTACCAAAGTGATAATTAATGGAGGCGAGGTCTACTTCTGCTAATGCCGCAATTGCTTTGTTCTTGGTCTCTGCCATGCCTTTTTCAGCGTAGAGTTTACCGGCAGCTTCTAAAATGCGTCGATACGTTACAGCCCCATCTTTACGCAACACTGTATCCCGTTGATTCATCTCAATCTTAATTATCGTGTTTGACTTTGGGCACTATATTAAATTAAATTTAGTTTAAATTAAATTTAAACTAGGTCGGTGTATCAAACGATATACCCACCTCGACTCAATAGGTTTGAATATGAAAGCTCAATTCTTTGCCGCTGTGGTCTGTTGTTCGATACTGACAGCGTGTGGTGGAGCGACAACAAATAATGCCTCGGGCACACTAGAGCACGAGCGGGTGTCACTTACAGCGCCAGTGAGTGAAGTAATCACAGATATTTTCGTCGCAGAGGGAAGTGTTGTAGAAAAAGGCGAGGTGATTGCCCAACTCGACCCCAGTAAAAAGCGGGCTGCGTTACAAAAAGCCGAAGCGGTTAAAGCGCAAGCAAAAGCGTATCTTGAACAATTGCAAAATGGTGAAAGACAAGAAGACGTTCTGGCAGCGAAGGCGCAATTAGCCCAAGTAAAAGCGACCTTGGCTGAGGCAAACAAACGGGTTAATCGACTACGGGATTTGGTTAAACAAACAATGGCCACTCAGGCTGATCTCGATAGCGCTATTCGCGACAGTGAGGTAGCACAAGCTAATGTGGAAGCGGCCGCTCAGTCTTTACTTAAATTGCAGCAAGGCACACGGTCAGAACTGGTGGCACAAGCGCAATTTGCCTATTCGGCCAGCGAAGCCGATTTAGCATTAGCGCAAACAGAGTTAGATGAATTGACCATAAAAGCGACCCGCACAGGCCGACTAGACGCACTGCCATTTGAAGTGGGTGAGCGTGTGGTGGCGAATACCACGGTTGCAATTATTCTGACCCAGTCTCCTTCCTTTGCGCGTATTTATGTACCCGAGCTGTACAAAGCAAAAATGACGCAAGGGCGTGAAGTCGAAGTGGCAATTGATGGCGTGACGCATTCTTTAACAGGTCGGGTGCGTTGGGTTTCCCATGATCCTGCTTTTACCCCCTATCGCACAATGAACGAAGCTGATCGCTCTCGATTAGTGTACTTGGCTGAAATTGATTTACCAGAGCAGGCGGACAATCTGGCAATAGGTATTCCTGTGCAAATGAATTTGGATCAGCTATGACGGCATTAGCGATAAGTGCGTCACACATTACCAAGAAATTTGGTGATTTTTGTGCCATTGACGATATTTCTCTGCACGTACCCAAAGGCCATATTTACGGCTTTTTGGGGCCAAACGGCTGCGGTAAATCGACTACCATTCGCGTGTTAACGGGTTTATTAACACCAACAGAAGGGGAAATTAAGGTGCTGGGCTACCAAATGCCCCGCGATGCAGAAAAACTACGCTTGAATATTGGTTATATGACGCAAAAGTTTTCGCTCTATGAAGACTTAACCGTGGAAGAAAACCTGCATTTTATGGGGCAAATATACGGAATGGAGCGCCCTGTATTACGTCAGCGTATTCAAGAACAACTCAGCACGTATGGTTTAGATAGCCTCAAGCGTCAGCGCGTCGGTGGGATGAGTGGTGGACAAAAGCAGCGATTGTCTCTGGCAGCCGCGACGATGAATAAACCCGAATTACTGTTTTTGGATGAACCTACCTCAGCAGTAGACCCTGAAAATCGACGAGATTTTTGGGAAAAGCTATTTGATTTGTCTGAGCAAGGCACGACGATCCTCGTAACAACCCATTACATGGACGAAGCTGAACGTTGTCACAAGCTCGCAATTATGGAAGCCGGACAAATACGCGCAGATGGCGCGCCAGAACAGTTAATGGCCGATATGGGTGTGCATATCATTGAAATAAAAGCGCCTGGCTTACGCGAGCTGAAACACAAGCTAACCGCTTTGCCAGAAGTGCGTTCCGCCGCGCAATTAGGCGTGCGCCTCAGGGTCTTGGTGTATAACTCAGTTACCGATCCAGAAGCGTTTATTCAACATGCTTGCCGAGAGCTGAAAGAGGTCGAAATCACCCGAGCGCGTCCAACTTTAGAAGACGTGTTTGTAAGTGTGACCGGAGAGGGGAGGCAATGAAAACCCTAGTGCGAATTCAAGCAATGACCTTTAAAGAAATCAGGCAATTGTCGAGAGATAGGCTGACGTTTGGCATGATTGTTATGATCCCGCTGATTCAGTTGCTGCTGTTCGGGTTTGCTATTAATACCAACGTGAGACACATACCTGTGGCAGTGGTTGATCAAAGCCATGACCAAACTGGGCGATTTATTATTGAGGCAGTGAAAGCCACACAGGTGATCACCTTTACGCAACGCTTCGCCACTCCAGATGAGGCGAAATCTGCCATACAAGCAGGCGAAGTCAGGGCCGCCTTATTTATTCCGGCCGATGTGAATCAGCGTTTATTGCAAGGGAAAACCTTAGGGCAGTGGATGGTCGATGGTACAGACAGCGTGATTGGCAATGCGATTAAAGGGCTACAAGGCTTGCCGTTTACGCTTAACAACAAGTTGAACAATGGTGTGCAAAGCTCAAGTGATACGCAGACCTTTGATGTGGCCCTTTACTATAACCCGAGCGGACGAACCGCGTTGAATATTGTGCCGGGTTTATTAGGGGTTATTCTGACCATGACAATGGTGCTATTTACCAGTATTGCGATTGTGCGCGAGCGAGAGCGCGGTAATTTAGAATTGTTGATCAATACACCCGTCAAACCCTTAGAGCTGATGATTGCCAAAATCATCCCCTATATTTTTGTCGGCTTGCTCCAAGTGGTGATTGTATTGGGGTTAGGTCATCTGTTATTTCACGTTCCTATTCAAGGCAGCTATCTCGATATTTTTATGGGATCACTGCTTTTTATTTCGGCGAGTTTAACCTTGGGATTGCTGATTTCAACGGTGGCACAAACCCAATTACAAGCGATGCAGATGACAATGTTTGTTTTGTTGCCGTCTATTTTGCTGTCTGGGTTTATGTTTCCTTACGACGGCATGCCAGTGGTCGCGCAGTATATTTCAGAAGCTTTTCCCGCTACGCATTTTATGCGTTTAATTCGAGGTTTGGTACTTCGTAGCTCCGACCTATTGGCGATGTGGCAAGACACGCTCTGGCTATTGGGTTTTACTGTATTGGGTATTCTGGTTGCCGCTAAACGCTTTACCAAGTCGCTGGATTAGCTGCCTAAAAGAGGTAAGCCTCGAGTTGTAGAGGCTTACCTACATAGGTGATTAACGCGTTAGCCGGTTGAGTTTTTACGGCGATGTTTGTGGGTAATTTCAAATAGCGTGGGTAAGACAAATAACGTCAGCAATGTTGACGTAATAATGCCGCCAATCACGACTGTAGCAAGCGGCCTCTGAACTTCAGCCCCTGTACCTGTATTCAGTGCCATAGGAATAAAACCTAAACTGGCTACCAGTGCAGTCATCATAACCGGCCGCAAGCGGGCAATAGCCCCTTCCACAACGGCATACCTTACACGGTTTTAATTTGACGCGTTGTTTTAAACCTACACTGCAAAGTGAAAACCAGAATCTGACAAGTATGACCGGAGATTAACGATAACCAGCAGTTGAGTCAATCCTCCGGTCATACTTGCCCAGTAGCTGGGTCGAATGTTGATGTTTAGGCTTTTACTGAGTCGTATACCACCACTTTTCGCCAAAGGTGAGCGCATTCCTCGACAAACTTTTGATGTACAGGATGAGTTTGATAGTTGTCTTGATCTTCTACGGTATCAAACAGCATGAGTTCAGATACTTGGTAAGAGCTGTCGATGACATCTCTTTGCTCTGTCGAAGCTGGCACACCCACGTGTAGAGCTTTAATTTGTGGAATGACAGCCAGTGATTGTAGCCCTGCGATTAACTTAGCTTTGTCTGACGCTGAGTCGGGGTTTTTCAGCCAAAAATAGACATTGTGAATAACAGGCGCCAGCGCTTTTTCGGCACTAGATGCTGATACTGGTAGGGTAGTGGCGGCACAAGCAGCCCCTGTGGCAGCGATAAATTGTCGGCGGTTCATAGACATAATCAGACCTTTGCAAGGTTAAAGTTTTTGCTAGCTTAGCAACTTATGCGCAGGAGATTGATTATTTTATATCTCAAATGCTGAACGATTTATTTATGTTTGATGATCGCGAGCCCACTGACTAGATGTTTTGCCTTCCTGGCAAAGCAGATGAAGGCAGTAGGCTGCTGTCATTACGTTGGCGAAGTTACGCGTTGGGTAGAGTACTAATTTGCGCAAGAATGCGCTTAAAGTGTTCACACCCTACTTCATTGGCGAGGTCGATATTGCGCTGCGGGATAGATTCGGGGTCGGGGTAATCTTCCAAAGCGCGGGTAATATCTGCTTCTCGGATAAGGTGAAAAACAGGGTAAGGGGCCCGGTTAGTGAAGTTACTTGGAGCACTTTCGTCTTCTCCACCAAAGGTGTAATCAGGGTGGAAGCTGGCCAGTTGATACACGCCGTCATATCCCCAACTTGCCATCATCTGCTGCGCTAAATCTAAAGCAAGTAAGTAGTCGTGAAAGTCTTTAAGACCATCGCTGAAAGTGAGTAAGGTGGTGGCCGTTTTGCTGTGAGTGTCGAGATGTTCGCACGCGTGCTTCACGGCAAGCACTACATCATCAAGCGCGTTTGCAGGCGAGACTTCTACACGAATACCATCGTTTCGTACAAATTTAGCAAAGGGGCAAAAGTCGTAATGGATAACCACTTGGTCTACCCACGCGAACATGTGTTTTTCGATCATAGCGGCACTGTGTGGGCATTGATTGCCTGAGTGTGCCGCCGATGGGGAAGTTTGCATTACCAAAATACTTACGAATGATACTTAACGTAAGCTTCAAGGGTATTTTCAATCAGGCTGGCAACCGTCATTGGGCCAACACCACCCGGAACAGGCGTGATCCAACCCGCTCTGTCTTTTGCAGCTTCGTAGTCAACGTCGCCACATAAGCTACCGTCAGACATTCTGTTAATACCCACATCAATAACTATGGCTCCTTTTTTTATCCAGTCGCCAGGAATAAAGTTAGGTTTACCTACCGCAACGACCAATAAATCTGCGCGGCTCACGTGTGCTTTTAAATCTTGAGTGAATTTGTGACAGGTTGTTGTGGTGCAGCCCGCCAACAATAATTCCAAAGACATTGGACGGCCAACAATATTTGAAGCACCCACAATCACAGCGTCTAAGCCTTTAACCGGGCGCTTAGTTGCTTCAATCATGGTCATAATGCCTTTAGGCGTACAAGGGCGTAGCGCTGGAATACGCTGAGCTAAGCGACCAATGTTATAAGGGTGAAAGCCATCCACATCTTTGTGCGGGTGAATTCGTTCGAGAATTTCTTCTGCGTTAAGTCCGGCTGGTAAAGGCAGTTGTACCAAAATGCCGTCTACTGTGGCATCGGCGTTAAGCTGGTCAATCAAATCTAGCAACTCTTGCTGTGACGTTGTTGCGGGCATGTCAAAAGAGCTGGAAACAAAACCAACTTCATCACAGGCTTTGCGTTTGTTAGCCACGTAGACTTCAGATGCGGGATCACTGCCAACTAATACTACGGCGAGGCCGGGCTTTCTTTTTCCCGCTTCAACCAAAGAATCTACATAAGAGGCGACGTGTTGGCGAACTTGCTTGGCAATTAATTTGCCGTCGATTAGATGAGCTGTCATATCGGAGTTTGATTCTGTACCAGATTGTTGAAAGTCATATTGTCCCATAAGTTCTCATATAAACCAAAGTAACAGGCGTCGAAAAGTATACACCTTTGTCAAAAAAACAGCAGATTGTGCGCTTTATGCGCGGTCGGAAAAAATGCTTGAAAAAGTATTTGACGGGGGTGGGGAAGGTGGGTAATATGCGCCCCCCGTAGCGGTAGTGAAGTTCACAACCTCTACACAGTCGGTGAGTGGCGCAGCTTGGTAGCGCACTTGGTTTGGGTCCAAGGGGTCGCAGGTTCAAATCCTGTCTCACCGACCACTTATTTGCTAATGCAGATTCGTCGAGCGCCCGTAGCTCAGCTGGATAGAGCAACGGCCTTCTAAGCCGTGGGTCGCAGGTTCGAATCCTGCCGGGCGCGCCATTTGAGTGGTGTACGGCAGTGATGTTAACTGCTCAGGATGGTAAAAGGCGAAATTGTGATATACTCGCTTAGCAAATAAAACCTCAGTGGTGGGCGTAGCTCAGTTGGTAGAGCCCCGGATTGTGATTCCGGTTGTCGTGGGTTCAAATCCCATCGTCCACCCCACTTGCGGAAGTGGTGGAATTGGTAGACACGCTGGATTTAGGTTCCAGTGCTTCACGGCGTGAGAGTTCAAGTCTCTCCTTCCGCACCATATTTTCAGTGTGTAACACTGTTATTAGATCGGTGAGTGGCGCAGCTTGGTAGCGCACTTGGTTTGGGTCCAAGGGGTCGCAGGTTCAAATCCTGTCTCACCGACCACTTTTCTGACTGAGAAGTAGTCGAAGTCATAAAAGGCTCCAACGAGCCAGAGAGATTATCTCTCTACAATGGTGGGCGTAGCTCAGTTGGTAGAGCCCCGGATTGTGATTCCGGTTGTCGTGGGTTCAAATCCCATCGTCCACCCCACTTTAAGCGGAAGTGGTGGAATTGGTAGACACGCTGGATTTAGGTTCCAGTGCTTCACGGCGTGAGAGTTCAAGTCTCTCCTTCCGCACCATCTTTTAAGAGCATATCGCTCTGTTTGTTATCCAAATTAGTTCATTCTTGCTGTAAAAATTCAAGCTATGGCCATAAATTCGCCGTTCGTGCAATTTTATGTCGTAATTATGCCTTGTCGGCCCGATTTTCTCTCGACTCTCTATATCTCAGACTGTATACTACCGCGTCTTTTTTTAACCGGCGCAATGTAAGCGCGTTGACACACGACCTCTGCCCGGGGGCATTGCCAATCAGTGGTACGACGGGAGAGGCCTGAGAATAATACGCACAAATAGCGTAAAGTTGAGGTAATACAATGCAAGTTTCAGTCGAGACGACCCAGGGTTTAGAACGCCGTCTTACTATCACTGTTCCTGCTGATTCAGTAGATGCAGTTGTTAAATCACGTCTACAACAGTTGTCAAAAACACAACGTATTAATGGTTTCCGTCCAGGCAAAGTTCCGGTTAAGGTTATCCAAAAGCGTTATGGTCAAGCTGTTCGTCAAGAAGTTGCTGGCGATGTAATGCAGCAAAACTTCTATCAAGCCATCATGCAGGAAAAGATTACACCTGCTGGCATGCCTTCTTTTGAACTAACTGAAGACAAAGAAGGCCAAGATTTGGTATTCGTTGCTTCATTCGAGGTTTACCCAGAAGTAGAAGTGAAAGGCGTTGACGAGCTAGAAGTTGAAAAGCCAGTGGTAGAAATCACTGACGAAGACCTAGCTGAAATGATGGAAACACTTCAGAAGCAACACGCTGAGTGGAAAGAAGTACGTCGTAAAGCTCGCAAAGACGACCGTGTAGTGATCAACTTTGTTGGTACTGTTGACGGTGAAGAGTTTGAAGGTGGCAAAGCTGAAGACTTCACACTTGAGCTTGGTAAAGGCCGCATGATCCCTGGCTTCGAAGAGCCGCTAGTTGGCGCGAAGAAAGGCGATGAAGTAACAGTTGATGTGACTTTCCCAGAAGATTACCACGCAGAAGCGTTGAAAGGTAAAGCCGCGCAGTTCGCAGTTACTGTGAACAAAGTTGAAGGTCAAAAACTACCAGAAGTTGACGAAGAGTTTGCTAAACTGTTCGGTGTAGAAGAAGGTGGTGTTGACGCACTTAAAGCTGAAGTTCAAAAGAACATGCAGCGCGAGCTAGACCAAACGTTGAAAGCGCAAACTAAAGAGAACGTGATTGCTGCACTTCTTGAGAAAAACGAAATCGATCTACCTCAAGCGTTGATCGACCAAGAAGTTAACGCACTACGTGAACAAGCTAAACAGCGTTTCAGCCAACAGGGCGGTGGTGATAACCTTCCTGAACTTCCAGCTGAATTGTTCACTGACAATGCGAAGCGTCGTGTTACTATTGGTTTACTACTTGGTGAAATCATCAAAGTTAACGAACTGAAAGTTGACGAAGCAAAAGTTGATGCATTGATCGAATCAATGGCTTCAGCGTATGAAGATCCAAGTGAAGTTGTTGAGTACTACAAAGGTAACCAAGAACTTATGCAACAAATGAACAATGTTGCACTTGAAGAGCAAGCCATTGAGTGGGTGCTTGAAAAAGCCAAAACTCAAGAAGTGAGCAAGAAATTTGATGAGGTTATGAACAAACAGGCCTAATTTTTACGGCTCTGATTGACTTAACCTGTCAGCAACTGCTTAAATGCTCGGAAGACTCCGAGCATTTTTGTTTTTAAAGTAGGCATAATAACGAGCTATGATGAATAACCCATTCGATCCTCAAAATGCACTCGTCCCTATGGTTGTTGAACAAACCGCCAAAGGTGAACGTTCTTTCGATATCTACTCTCGCCTGTTAAAAGAAAACGTGATTTTTCTTGTTGGTCAGGTAGAAGACCACATGGCAAACCTCATCGTTGCGCAGATGTTATTCCTAGAAGCAGAAAACCCAGAGAAAGATATCTTTTTGTATATCAACTCTCCAGGCGGTTCTGTGACTGCTGGTATGGCAATTTACGACACCATGAACTTCATCAAGCCAGACGTAAGCACAGTGTGTATTGGTCAAGCGGCGAGCATGGGGGCATTTTTGCTATCAGCCGGCGCGAAGGGCAAGCGTTATTGCTTACCAAACTCTCGCGTCATGATTCACCAACCTCTCGGTGGTTTCCAAGGTCAGGCTTCTGATTTTGAAATTCACGCGAAAGAAATTCTGTCTATTAAAGAGAAGCTAAACCGTTTAATGGCAGATCATACAGGCCAGGACTACGAAAAAGTTGCCCGTGATACTGATCGCGACAACTTCCTGAGTGCAACTGAAGCCAAGGATTATGGTCTTATTGACCAGGTACTGACAAATCGAACTGACGTCACTGCAAAATAAGTAGTAGAGTTAGATCAAATCCCGAATGTGGTAATTATGTGTATAATAATATTCGGGCTAGGTAGAGGCAGATAGCTATGAGCGATAAACAGAACAGCGACGGTGACAATAAATTACTGTACTGCTCGTTTTGTGGCAAAAGCCAACATGAAGTGCGCAAGTTAATTGCAGGGCCTTCTGTATTCATCTGTGATGAATGCGTGGAGCTTTGTAATGACATCATCCGCGAAGAAATTAAAGAGATTGCACCAAAGCAAAAGCAAGACGCTTTGCCAAAACCGCAAGAAATCCATTCTCATTTGGATGACTATGTGATTGGCCAAGAACATGCGAAAAAGGTGTTGTCTGTAGCCGTGTATAACCATTATAAGCGCTTGCGCAATGGTGACGTTCACGATGGCGTTGAATTAGGCAAGAGTAACATCTTGTTAATCGGCCCAACGGGTAGCGGTAAGACGTTGTTAGCAGAAACGCTAGCACGTTTATTGGATGTGCCTTTCACAATGGCTGATGCCACCACACTGACCGAAGCGGGTTACGTGGGTGAAGACGTAGAAAACATTATTCAAAAACTGTTGCAGAAGTGCGATTACGATGTGGAAAAAGCCCAGCGCGGTATTGTCTACATCGATGAAATCGATAAGATTTCACGTAAATCTGATAACCCTTCCATCACGCGTGACGTGTCTGGTGAAGGTGTACAGCAAGCGTTGTTGAAATTGATTGAGGGCACTGTTGCTTCCGTGCCTCCACAAGGTGGTCGTAAGCATCCGCAGCAAGAATTCTTGCAAGTGGACACGTCAAAGATCTTGTTTATCTGTGGCGGTGCTTTTGCCGGCTTGGATAAAGTTATCGAACAACGCGCTAACACTGGCACCGGCATGGGCTTTGGCGCGGAAGTGAAGTCGAACAACAATAAGCAAGCGATTAGCGAATTGTTCCGTCAGGTAGAACCTGAAGACTTAGTGAAGTATGGACTAATTCCCGAGTTCATCGGCCGTTTGCCGGTTGTGACGAGCTTGGAAGAGTTAAGTGAAGATGCGTTAATTCAGATCTTAAAAGAACCGAAGAACGCAATCACAAAACAATATGCAGCCTTGTTTGAGATGGAAGAGACAGAGCTTGAGTTCCGTGATGACGCATTGCACGCTATTGCGCGCAAAGCGATGCAACGGAAAACCGGCGCGCGTGGTTTGCGTTCAATCGTAGAAGCCGTACTGCTCGATACCATGTACGAACTACCGTCAATGGATGACGTAAACAAAGTGGTGATTGACGAAACCGTGATAAAAGGTGAGTCCAAGCCCATTTTGATTTACGGCAGTAGCGAGAAAAAAGCCGCTGCGGAATAATACGAAAAACCCTGAACTTGTTTCAGGGTTTTTTTTGCTCTTTTATTTACTGGTTGGTCAGAACAATCCCAGAGAAAACGGGACAGTTGCACAGCGGTAGCGATTTTTGCTTTACAACACTATGCTCTACCTGTTTTTATGTAAATCATACAATCTTGCATGATTGATAATTCAGGGAATTGAACTTTGTAAGCCCATCCCCATATAAACTCACATTGATGATAAAAATTAGAGAAGCAGTATGACAACAGAGCGAGAAGATCGCATTGAATTGCCCGTATTGGCACTGAGAGATGTGGTGGTATATCCACATATGGTCATACCCTTATTTGTGGGTCGCGAAAAATCTATTCGCTGTTTAGAAGCGGCGATGGAGAATGACAAGCAGATTTTTCTAGCGGCGCAGAAAGACGCGGGTGTAGATGAACCAGCAACCGATGAAATTTACAGTGTAGGCACCATTGCGACTATTCTGCAATTGCTCAAATTACCTGATGGCACCGTTAAAGTGTTGGTGGAAGGTAATGTGCGTGCACAAGTGGCCGACTACTCTCAAGTCGAGCCTTATTTTACGGCTCACGTCGACCGTATTGAAGATGACGAACTGCCAGAATCTGAACACGAAGTTTTGATCCGTTCAGCCGTGTCGCAGTTTGAAGGCTATGTCAAACTCAACAAAAAGATCCCTCCAGAGGTGCTCACTTCGTTAAACGGTATCGAAGATGCTGCGCGTTTGGCCGACACTATGGCGGCACACATGCCGTTAAAGCTGGCTGAAAAGCAAAAAGTCCTTGAGATGAAGGGCATTAACGAGCGTCTTGAATATCTGATGGCTCTGATGGAAGGCGAAATCGATTTGCTACAGGTGGAGAAGAAAATTCGCACCCGTGTGAAAAAGCAGATGGAGAAAAGTCAGCGCGAATACTATTTGAATGAGCAAATGAAAGCCATTCAAAAAGAGCTGGGTGAGTTAGACGAAGCCCCCGACGAATTTGAAGCGTTAACCAAAAAAATCGAAGAAGCTAAAATGCCTGCCGAGGCTGAAGAAAAAGCCAAGGCAGAACTACAAAAGCTGAAAATGATGTCACCGATGTCGGCAGAAGCCACGGTAGTGCGTAGCTACATCGATTGGTTGACTAGCGTGCCTTGGCACAAGCGCTCGGCAGTGAAGAAGAACTTGGCGCTTGCAGAAGAAATTCTTGATGCTGACCACTATGGTTTGGATAAAGTAAAAGAACGTATTCTTGAATACCTTGCCGTTCAGCAGCGTGTACGCAAGCTAAAAGGGCCTATCCTGTGCTTAGTTGGTCCTCCCGGTGTGGGTAAAACGTCGTTAGGGCGCTCAATTGCCAAAGCAACAGGGCGGAAATACGTGCGTATGGCTCTTGGTGGTGTAAGAGACGAAGCTGAAATTCGAGGCCACCGCCGTACCTATATTGGTTCTATGCCGGGTAAGCTTATCCAGCAAATGTCGAAAGTAAAAGTGAAGAACCCATTGTTCTTGCTTGATGAGATCGACAAGATGTCTTCGGATATGCGTGGAGACCCAGCGTCGGCTTTACTTGAAGTGCTCGACCCAGAACAAAATAACAGTTTCAGTGACCACTATCTAGAAGTGGATTACGACCTATCTGATGTGATGTTTGTTGCTACATCAAATAGCATGAATATTCCCGGACCTTTGTTAGACCGTATGGAAGTGATTCGCTTGTCGGGTTACACCGAAGACGAAAAACTGAATATTGCTGTGCAGCATTTGTTGAGTAAACAAATGGAGCGCAATGGTCTAAAAGAGAAAGAGTTAGAGCTAAAAGAGTCCGCCATTATTGGCATGATTCGTTATTACACCCGCGAAGCTGGTGTGCGTAGTCTAGAGCGTGAAATTTCAAAAGTATGCCGTAAAGCGGTAAAAGAAATTTTGCTCAACAAAGACGTGAAGAAAGTGGTTGTTGATGAAAACAACCTGAAAGACTATCTTGGCGTGCAGCGTTTCGACTACGGTAAAGCAGACAAGAACAATCAAATTGGTCAAGTAACAGGTTTGGCTTGGACTCAAGTTGGCGGTGATTTACTCACAATAGAAACCACCTCTGTACCTGGTAAAGGTAAGATGACCTCAACCGGTTCGTTAGGTGATGTGATGCAAGAGTCAATTCACGCCGCGATGACCGTTGTGAGAAGCCGTGCCGAAAAACTGCGCATTAATGCAGATTTTTACGAGAAGCGTGACATTCACGTGCACGTACCTGAAGGTGCAACGCCAAAAGATGGCCCAAGTGCGGGTATTGGTATGTGCACCGCGCTAGTGTCTTGTTTGACTGGTAACCCAGTGAAGTGTGACGTGGCGATGACCGGCGAAATTACGCTGCGCGGTGAAGTGTTAGCAATTGGTGGCTTAAAAGAAAAGTTACTCGCGGCCCATCGCGGTGGAATTAAAACTGTAGTTATCCCTAAAGATAACGAGCGAGATTTGGAAGAAATTCCCGATAACGTGAAGCAGGATTTAGCGATTCATCCAGTGCAGTGGATAGATGAAGTGCTCGATATTGCACTTCAAGAGCCTGTTGAATCATTCCAAGTAGTAAAACCTGATTAATAAAACTTCGCCAAAGCCTTGTGCCATAAGCGGTTCAGAGAACTAATTATGGCATTTTGGTTGGCTTTTGTTTAAAAACTGTTCAACCTTGCGCTTAAATCTCATTTTTTTTGATTTTAGGGCTTTCAAGACGAAAAAGTTATGTTACCTTTACGAGGTATTCGCGTGAAGCCTTGTCACTAAAGGGATGCAGCGATTCAATAACAAGTTAATTAATTGTAAAGCTTTGCTTGATGTTAAGAATCAAGCTTGTTATAAACGTCTAAGCAATGAATTATTGTTTTGCGGACAAGACAATATAATAACAACCGAAGGGGATCATAATTGTGAACAAGTCTCAACTTATCGACAAAATCGCTGCTGGTGCAGACATTTCTAAAGCTGCCGCTGGCCGTGCATTGGATTCTTTCACAGACGCAGTAACTGAAGCGTTGAAAGACGGCGATCAAGTTGCACTAGTTGGTTTCGGTACTTTTTCTGTAAGAGAGCGTTCAGCTCGTAGTGGTCGTAACCCACAAACTGGTGAGACTATTGAAATCGCAGCTGCAAAAGTACCTTCTTTCAAAGCTGGTAAAGCACTGAAAGACGCTTGCAACTAAGATTGCGTTTGATTTAGAAAAAGGCGATGGTTATCCATCGCCTTTTTTATTGCTACAAGCGAATTACCTATCAAAGACGGCGCAAGAGCATTCTATCTCTTGAATGATTACGCTATAATCACGCCTTATTTTTGCCAGCCTCATGCGGTCATCAAAAAACACCTTCAAGGTACAACGATAAAAGCTGTAACGGTGGGCAAAGTTGTTTAGCAACGGAGTTGAAATTTAATCATGCTAGAAAGAATCAGAGAGGGTTCTCAAGGCCCTTGGGCAATGGTTATCATCGCCCTGATCGTACTGAGCTTTGTATTTGCAGGTGTTAACAGTTATATCTCAGGGTCGGGTGCCACGGCTGCAGCGGTAGTCAATGGCGAAGAAGTGAGTCAACAAGATTTAGATCGCGCTTATCAAAGTCAGCGTGCTCGTATGGAATCTCAGTACGGTGAAGGCATATCTGCTTTGTTTTCTGATGAAAACTACCTACGCGATTTCCGTCGAAGCGTACTCGATCGTCTCATCGGCGACACGCTTATCGAGCAAAAAGCCCGTGAACTGGGTTTACGTGTAAGCGACAAGCAAGTGCGTGACACCATCGTACAAATGCCAGAGTTTCAAACCGATGGTCAATTTGATAATGACCGTTACAAGATGTTGTTGCGTCAAAATGGTTTTCAGCCTGCTGATTTCAGTCAATACCTTCGTGTACAAATGACAAAAGAACAGTTGTCACGCGCACTAACAGCAAGTGATTTCACGCTAGATAGCGAAATTCAACTGGCGAGTGATTTACAACAGCAAACACGTGACGCGGAATATTTGATTATCGATTCAGCGCCTTTCAACAGCGAAGTTGAAGTGACCGACGCTGACATCGAAAGTTACTACCAATCAAACTTGTCTATGTTCGACACGCAAGAGTTGGTTAAAGTGGCTTATGTTGAGTTAACCGTAGACTCGTTAAAAGATGACGTAACGGTAACCGACAAAGACGTAGCCGCCTTCTATGAAGACAATAAAGCGATTTACACCACTCAAGAAGAGCGTCGTGTTTCTCACATTCTTGTTGAATTTGGTGATGACGAAGCTGCCGCAAAAGCGAAAGCCGAAGCGTTACTTGCGCAAATTAAAGACGGTGCTGATTTCGCCGAGCTAGCTAAAGCCGAATCTGCAGATACTTTTTCTGCGGAAAATGGCGGTGACTTAGAATTTATTTCTCATGACATGATGGACCCCGCATTTGATGAAGCGGCGTTTGCATTGGCGTCGGTTGGTGATGTGTCAGAGGTTGTTCGTTCTGATTTTGGTTTCCATATCATCAAAATGACAGATATTAAGCCTGAGTCTCAAACACCGCTTGCCGAAGTGGCTGCTGAGATTAAAGCACAGTTGATCACTGAGAAAGCCACCGACTTGTTCTTCGAGCAACAAAACACAATGGCGCAAATTGCCTTTGAAGTGCCTGATACATTGCAAGATGTAGCCGGAGCAATCGACGGTGAAGTAAAAGAAACCACCATGTTCTCTCGCAACGATGTTCCTGCGAATGTCGATGTGCCAGATTTAGTAAATGCGGTATTTTCGCCTGAGCTAATCGAAGAAGGCTTAAATAGCGAATTAATTGAAGATGGTAACGAGCGTGTGATTGTTGCTCGTGTTATTGACCATGAGCCTCAGCGCACTAAAGCGTTAGATGAAGTGCGTGAAAGTATCACCGCAAGATTGCGTGCTGAAAAGGCACAAGACGCTGCTGACGCTTGGGCACAGAGCTTAATTGCGAAGATTGAGTCTGGCGAAGATGTCACTGCTATTCTTGCTGAAAAGCAACTAGCGTGGGAAAAAGCAGAAGCGGTTGGCCGCTCTGGTAGCACATTGCCACGTAGCTTGGTTACTAGCTTGTTCCGTTTAGGTACAGATACAGGTAACAATATGGAAGTGAGCACGCTTTCAACTGGCGATGTGGGTATTGTTAAGCTAGTTAAGGTTAATCAAGCTGAAGCGCTAGATGAGTCTACGCTGGCGATGTTGCGTCAACAGCTGACATCTATGAATAGTCAGACGACTTATGAAGCATACGTTGCAGCATTGCGTGCTGATGCAGAGGTAAAGATTAACGGTTTGTGATAGTTAATCTCTGATATTCTTTGCTAAAACCCTGAACTTTGTTCAGGGTTTTTTTTCGTTTGTCAGTGAGTCAATGCCATCATTACAGTGAAAAAGCCGCCTAAGACAACAGAGAAAATTAAGATATATAAAAAACCTTGTTTGCCTTGTGCTAACGAGTAGTTGTTTACTTTTAAGTAAATTAACCACACTAAAAACAGGATCAATGGGAGAAAAACAATGACTCTTAACATAACGGTTATTCTTTGATTTATTGTTAGATCCTATACTAAATTGTTTCCTCCTTTGATCAACAGTACTGTCACCAATTTGTCGTAAAGCTGTTATCTATTTGTCACTCATACTTGATGCAATACCCCGTGATTGTGAGCTTCTATGAGATACAAAAATGCTACAGCGACAACCTTTCTTACGCCAGACACCGGGTCGTAGCCTCGCTCATGCGCAAGTACTTATGGCACGCGCATCTATAACGCCTCATGACGCAGGTTGTCAGGCTTATCTCATTCATCGCCTAAATAAACTGGGTTTTGAATGTGAGCAATTTCGTCTTTCTGGGGTAACTAACCTGATCGCGAAATGGGGGCGAGGCAATCGCCATTTTGCCTTTGCTGGACACACCGATGTAGTGCCACCAGGCCCTCTTGAATACTGGCATTCAGACCCGTTTTGTCCGTTAGTCGACAGTAATCGGCTCATTGGTCGGGGAGCGGCAGATATGAAAACGGGCATTGCCGCGATGCTTGCAGCTTGCGAACGTGTCTTACCCTTGTATCGAGCAGATAAACACACAATATGGTGGTTGATTACCAGCGATGAAGAGGGAGAGGCTGAATACGGCACCAAGGCGATAAAACAGCGTCTTGATGCGCAGTTGGTACAACTCGATATGTGCTTAGTGGGTGAGCCAACGGCTTCTCATTATACGGGCGATACGATTAAAGTTGGTCGAAGAGGTTCATTGTCGGGCAGTATTCTGGTAACCGGAAAGCAAGGGCATGTGGCTTACCCACACAGTTGCGACAACGCGCTGCATCAAGTGGGCCGCATTATCCAAGTACTGACGACTACCAAGTTTGATGCCGGCAGCGAGGATTTTCCCGGTACGAGTTTACAAGTCACCCATGTGGATAGTGGCCGTTTTACTGACAATCTGGTGCCAGGTAAAGCCGTGATCCAATTTAACGTGCGTTACTCTCATGCCTTTGATGAAATGTCGTTGAAAGCGTTGCTCAAAGCGCGTATTGAAGGTGAAGTATCAACCGCTGTAGTCGAGTGGTTACGGCCTTGTGAGGCCTATGTCAGTCGTCCTAGAGACAACCATTGCCTGATCCATACTGCAGAACAAGCAATTCATCGCGCAACTGGACGATACCCTGTACTGAGTACGTCGGGTGGGACATCAGATGGTCGATTCCTCGCCAGTGCGCAAACCCAAGTGATTGAGCTTGGTGTACCTAATACGCATATTCACCAAGCGAACGAAGCTATTTATCTTTCTGATTTGTTCACACTAGAAGACATTTATACCGATATTCTGCATCAACGGTTAAATAGCCATTAAATACTGAGTATAAAAAGGCCCCGGCTCAAGATGAGTCGGGGCCAATATATACGCGTGTAAAGTGGATTACGCCGAAGCTTTTAATGGCGTTTGCATGTAGCGTTTACGTTTTTTCGGCAAGAGCTTTTCGGTATCCACAACTACCAAACCGTCAATGCAGTCTGCAAAATCAGGGTCGACATTAAAGTCTAAGAAAGACACACCGTCGAGTTCACATACTTCGCAATACTGTTTGTAAAGCGTGGGAACATTCACTCCCATATTCGCCATTAAATGCTTGAGTTGAGTGAACTCTTTTTTGTAATCCTCACCTTTAAAATCAGCGAGTGGCGTCTCGTCACATACGAAAGGTAACTTAGCTGACGCGGCGCCAAATTTTTGTGGGAAGTGGGTTTTATAAAAGTTTACCAATAAGTGCTTTGCGCGCTGGGGGTAGCTGTTACTGATGCTAACAGCACCAAATAAGTAGCGGTACTTTGGGTAGCGGGTCAGAAAGGCGCCAATACCAAACCAAAGGTAGTCTAAGCTGCGCTTTCCCCAATAGCGTGGTTGAACGAAACTTCTTCCTAGTTCAAGTCCCTCAGCAAATAGCGCGGCATTGGCCTCTTTGTCATAGTCAAACAGGGTGGCGGAATACAAACCCGTAGGATGATTTGCTTGTGTTAATATCTCCGCGTCGCCAAATCGGTATGCACCGACAATTTCTAAGTCGTTTTCGTCCCACAACACTAGGTGGTAATAATGGCTATCGTACTGATCGATATCTCGGCGGCGCAGGGTTCCTTCGCCCACAGCGCGAAAGGCGATTTCTCTAAGGCGGCCAATTTCACGCATGATGGTAGAGCTGCCTTTGTGCTGGTATAGGTAAATTTGCTTGCCGTCTGAGGTTTCGCCCAATAGTTCGCATTGATGTTTGATAGCGCGGCACAGCTCTTTTCTATCTTCGGGCAATGCAACGGGAGACTGGGTTGAAAAAATGCCTTTTTTGTTGTGACCAATGCGATACAGGTGGCGTTTGAATAGCTTAACTTGATCAGGTAAGGGAATAGACATCGCTTGATAAGCCGAATAGGGAATTAGCTCGCCAATACGCATGGGAAGGTGTTTACGGCGCTGTTTAAACATTTCTTTTACTAGCAATGCCGTTGCTAAAGGCTTGTAAACCATAGATACGCCATAAAACAACGGCGAATTTTTGGCATCAATAAACACGGGGAGAATAGGGGCTTTGGCTTGTCTTGCAATACGCAGAAAGCCACTGTGCCAGCGTGTATCGCGCACCCCTTCTGGACGTAATCGCGACACTTCTCCTGCCGGAAAAATCAACACTGCACCTTCGGCGTGAAGGTGTTTTTGTATGTTGGCCAAATGCTGTTTAGGTGTGCCTCCCTGCATATTGTTGACGGGCAATAACATGTCGTTGAGTGGCTTGATTGCCATCAGCATTTGATTGGCGACCACTTTTAAGTCGTGTCGAATTTCACTGACTAGCTTGATCAGGGCTAATGCATCTAGCGAACCAATGGGGTGATTAGCAATGATGACCACTGGTCCTTCTGAAGGAATGCGTTCACGTTCAATGTCTCTAATCGAGTAACTCACGTTAAAGTACTCGAGGACTTGTTCGACAAAATCAATATCGTGGTAGTGTGGATAGGTCTCACCAAACTCCATGATTTCTCGTTCGTGAAGTAAGTGTCGCAGAACGAACTGCAGTGATTTACTCAACAGTGGGTGTTTGGCAACTTGTGGGTAATGTTGGTTGAGAACATCTTCGACTGTAAACATGGCTATTCCCGTTTTTTAGCGCACAATAGCAACTCAATGTGACGCTTTTCGCACACATTTGTGTCATTTATCTTACAGGTGATATGGCGAATTCTGGTTGGTTTGATTTTCACGGAGCAAGCCAAAGACTTGCTCCGTGCGAGCCGAGAATCCACTTAACTGCGCAGAGTTAGGCGGCTTTATTCGCCGTAGTAACGGTGGGTATCACGGTGACATTATTGGTTTGGCTCATCATGTGATTAAAGTGAATAAGTTCAAGTTCACCCTTTTCGTTTTCGATCAGCGCCGAGCAATTTTCTATCCAGTCGCCGTCATTCACATAATGGATACCATTAATCATCATGGATTCTGGGTGATGAATATGGCCACATATTACACCGTCCAACCCCAATTCGTTTGCTCTAGAGCAACAGGCTTCGCGATAGCGAGCGATGGCTTGGTTAGCCCCTTTGATATGACGTTTTATATAGCCGGCGAGTGACCAATAATGAGTTTTACGCCATGCGCGGAAACGGTTGTACCAACGATTAACAAACAGCAATAGATCGTAGCCTTTGTCGCCAAGCCAAGCGTGAAACTTACCAAGCGTGACTTCGGCATCAAACTGATCGCCGTGTAAGACTAAGTAGCGTTGGCCTAGAGTTGTGGTGTGTACCATCTCGCGTTCAATCTCAATATCGCCAAAAGCCATGCCGGAATATTTCTGAATTGGCGCATCGTGGTTACCCGGTAGATAAATCACACGGGTACCGTCTTTGCTCATTTGCATGATTCTGTGCATTACTTGGTTATGGGCTTCCGGCCAGCGAAATTGTTTGCTCATCTGCCACATATCCACGATATCACCAACCAAATATAGGGTGTCTACTTTAATCGTATTAAGAAATTCGAGCAGGAAGGCAGCTTTACAATCTTTGTTGCCAAGATGGAGGTCGGACAAAAAGAGTGCTTTATAGTGTATTGGTTTCATTGTGGTTCTCCCAAGATTAGCGCTTGGGCCACCACTTTATGGTTTGGTTTTGACAGTTAGGTGACGACGATTTGAACAATCGATGACAAAACAAACAAGGTTTTGTGACACCTTAGGGAATAGCAGACACAAAAAAGCGCCGATAGTAAACTAACGACGCTTTTACATACTGCTGTTATAGCGAGATGTTTAGCTTATAGCGCTTTAATTTGCGCAGCTAGACGGCTCTTATGACGAGCAGCTTTGTTCTTGTGAATCAAACCTTTGGTTGCCATTCTGTCAAGAATCGGAGTAGCAGCTGTAAGTGCAGCTTGAGCACCTTCTTTATCGCCATTTGCGATAGCCGCAACTACTTTTTTGATGCTTGTACGAGTCATGGAGCGACGGCTTGCATTATGCTGACGACGCTTTTCGGCTTGGATTGCACGTTTCTTAGCAGACTTAATGTTAGCCAAGGTGTAACTCCCAAAATAAATTCATGTCAAAAACGAGGGTGCGGATTGTGCCTATGTATCGCCCATTTGTCAAACAATTTCGCTGGTTATAGCTATTTTGCTTTGCTTTAACGCAATGACTAGCGATTTGAGGCCGAATTCTCCTTTACCCCACACTTGTAGAGGTCAATACTTAAGCAAAAATCAAAGGTATTCCTGAGGAGAAAAAACCCGTGCTGACCGTTGCCGATATTATGACACATCCTGTAACCACATTAACACCAGAAATGAGCCTTCGTGATGCTCATGATATTACGCGCCAGCAGGGAATTCGACATTTGCCCATTGTCGCCAAGCAGGCATTAGTCGGAATTGTCACCCAAAAGCGTATGATTAGTAAGGTAATTAGCTTAATGACATTATACGGCCAAGAAGAATTAGCCAAAAATGAAGGGGTGACTAATATTATGGAAGTCGCGGTGACAGATTTTGATACCGTTACGGCCGACCAGAAAGTCAGTGAAGTTGCGCCGTTTTTTCTGAAGAACAAACACGGCTGTTTACCGGTTGTCGATAACCAAGGTGAATTGGTGGGGATTTTAACTTCCTCTGATTTTGTAAAGCTGACTATATCTTTGCTCGAAAACATGGAAAACTAGCACTAACCGCTTTTATTACTGAGTTTTCATCGAGGTCCTGTGTCAGGGAAGTTATTAAAGTCTGGGATCATTGTCAGTGCAATGACCTTACTCTCACGTGTGTTAGGGCTGGTTCGAGATGTTGTCGTTGCGCGATTGATGGGGGATGGAGCTGCGGCCGATGTCTTTTTCTTCGCAAATAAAATACCTAATTTCCTACGCCGCTTGTTTGCTGAAGGTGCGTTTGCCCAGGCATTCATTCCGGTACTGACTGAAGTCAACGAAAATGAAGACAAACAAGCGCTGCGCGCTTTTATCGCCAGGGTGTCGGGCACGTTGGGCGCGATTGTGTTTGTTGTTGCATTACTTGGTGTAATTGCTTCTCCCGTAATCACCGCACTCTTCGGAGCAGGGTGGTTTCTCGATTACTGGCGTGGAGAGGATACGAGTGGCAAGTTTGAACTGGCTTCCACTATGCTAAAAATTACCTTTCCTTATATTGCGTTTATATCCCTAACAGGTTTAGCTGGTGCAGTGTTAAATACGCTGAATAAATTCGCGGTATCTTCTTTTACCCCCGTTATATTGAACGTATGTATCATTGGATGCGCCGTGTTACTTACGCCTTACTTGGCTCAACCTGCTTTTGCGTTGGCGTGGGGAGTGTTTGTTGGGGGCGTGGTGCAATTATTGTTTCAATTGCCGTTTCTAGTTAGAGCGGGTGTGTTAGCCCGCCCTCGTTGGGGCTGGTCCGACCCTCGGGTGGTTAAAGTCCGCACGTTGATGATTCCCGCGTTATTTGGCGTGTCAGTAAGCCAAATAAATTTATTACTCGATACCCTCATCGCAAGCTTTTTGGTAACAGGTTCAATTAGTTGGCTGTATTACTCAGACCGTTTACTTGAGTTTCCTCTGGGGTTATTCGGTATTGCCATCGCCACCGTGATTTTACCTACGTTGTCGCGCAACCACGTGAGCAAAGACCCGAAAGCCTTTGCGTTGAACATGGAATGGGCGTTTAGAATGGTGTGCGCACTGGGGATCCCTGCTGCGGCAGGGTTGGCGGTATTGGCTGAACCAATCTTAACCGTGATTTTTCAGCGCGGAGCTTTTACCGAAGACACCGCACGCATGGCCTCCTATAGCCTCATCGCTTACTCTGCGGGTCTATTGAGTTTTATGCTGGTTAAGGTGTTGGCGCCAGGGTTTTACTCTCGTCAGGATACCAAGACACCGGTGAAGTTTGGTATCTGGTGTATGGCTGCCAACATGGTGTTTAATCTTATATTCGCCATACCTTTTGGCTATATAGGCTTGGCAATTGCGACCACGTTGTCGGCGACGCTAAACGCAGGGTTACTCTATGCGGCGTTACACAAACAGGGAGTGTTTGCGTTAACGCGTCCTTCGATGGGCTTTTTGTGGCGAGTCGTGGCATCGACCGTTGTGATGGTTGCTGTTGTGTATTACCTGCGTTATGACGTTGATTTTTTTGCCTTGTCATTCGCTCAGCAAGTCGCTGAGCTCATTTTATACATCGCTGCTGCTGCGGCGGTATTTGCCAGCCTGATGTTCAGTTTGGGAATACGCTTGCATCACTTCAAGTCTGCTGGGGGATAATAAGTCTCATGAAATGCGGGCGAAGGCGTTGGTATTACGTGCCGTGTCGTTTATAATCGCGAGCTTTGTGACCAGACTTGATTAAGGCAGTTGTACCAAAGTGGAGCTAATTAGAGGCCTACACAACCTGAGAGATGAGCATAAAGAGTGTGTACTTACTATCGGTAAGTTCGATGGTGTACATTTAGGTCATCAAGCAGTTCTCAGCAATGTTTTAGATAAAGCGCGGTCATTGGGGTTACCTGCAACCGTGATGGTATTTGAACCTCAGCCCGAAGAGCTTTTTACTCCAGATACAGCGCCTGCTCGTATCAGTACCTTGTCGGAAAAGTATAAAGCGCTGAAAAAGCTAGGCGTTGATCGCTTGCTTTGTGTGCGTTTTAGCCGAGAATTCGCCAGCCAATCACCGCAAACGTTTGTTAATGATTTATTGGTTGAACGTCTCGGTGTGAAGTTTTTAGTGGTAGGCGATGACTTTCGCTTTGGCAAAGGTCGCAGCGGCGATTTTGCTTTATTGCAATCGGCAGGCGAAGAATACGGCTTTGAGGTTGCGAGTACACAGAGTTTTCGTATGGCTGATTGTCGAATTAGCTCTACCGCGATTCGCGAAGCATTAGCGGATGGTAGTTTTACCCAAGCTGAAAAAATGCTGGGTCGCCGCTTTTCGATTTCAGGCAAAGTGGTGCACGGCGAGAAAAAAGGGCGAACCATAGGTTTTCCCACCGCAAACGTGTTGTTAAACCGGTGTCAAACCCCCATTTTGGGCGTGTTCGCCGTGACAGTGTTGATTGATGGCATAGAGTATGGTGGTGTAGCTAATATTGGCTCTCGCCCCACGCTTAATGGCGTACGTACGCAACTTGAAGTGCATATCTTTGAGTTTTCTGGGTACGTTTACGGGCAGCCCATCGAGGTGATGCCGGTAGAGAAAATCCGCAATGAGGTGAAGTTTGCCTCTTTTGATGATTTAAAAAAACAGATTGAAAAAGACGTGCTCAGTGCACGTGAAATTTTGAATAAACAGAAGTAGTACACTGTTTGGTGAGACGCCGAACGGTCGCTTAACGCAATAATAAGTGGACGGATTAAACAAAGGCTATGAGTGAATATAAAAGCACCCTGAATCTTCCTGAAACGCCATTCCCAATGCGTGGGAACTTGGCTCAACGGGAACCTGCAATGCTGAAAGAGTGGCAAGAAAAAGCGATTTATAAAACAATTCGCGCAGCAAAAGCGGGCAAAAAGCCGTTTATTTTGCACGATGGCCCTCCCTATGCGAACGGTGATATTCACATCGGCCACGCCGTTAACAAAATTCTGAAAGACATTATTGTTAAAGCAAAGACATTGTCTGATTTCGACGCGCCCTATGTGCCCGGTTGGGATTGCCACGGTCTACCTATTGAATTGATGGTAGAAAAGAAAGTGGGTAAGCCAGGTAAGAAGGTGACCGCCGGTGAATTCCGCCAAAAATGCCGTGAATATGCGCAGAAGCAAATTGATGGTCAAATGGCTGACTTTAAGCGCTTGGGCGTATTTGGCGAGTGGGACAAGCCTTATAAAACCATGGATTTTGACTCTGAAGCGAATATCATTCGTGCGCTGGGTAAAATCGTTGAGTCTGGTCACTTGGAAAAAGGTTTTAAGCCTGTTCATTGGTGTACAGACTGTGGTTCAGCCCTCGCTGAAGCTGAAGTGGAATACAAAGACAAAGTTTCTCCAGCCATTGATGTTAAATTCCCAGTGGCCGACACCGATGCTATTGCAGCAGCCTTTGGCGTTGAAGCCTCTGCATTGACAGAACACAATGCCTCAGTGGTTATTTGGACCACAACGCCATGGACATTGCCTGCTAACCGCGCGATCAGTCTGCACCCAGAACTTGAATACAGCTTGGTTGAGTTGGGTTCAGATAACTCTTGGGTTGTATTGGCAGCCGACCTCGTAGAGAGCTGTATGCAGCGCTACGGACAAGAGTCACACAAAATCATTGCGAGCTGCAAAGGACAAGCGCTTGAGAAGTTAGCGGTAAATCACCCGTTCCTTGAGCACACCGTGCCATTGATTCTTGGCGAGCACGTCACGACTGATTCTGGTACGGGCTGTGTACATACGGCGCCGGCACATGGTGTAGACGACTTTAACGTCGGCAAACAATACGACATTGAAGTGTATAACCCAGTTGGCGCGAATGGTGTGTATCTTGAAAATACACCGATGTTTGCAGGTCAACACGTGTTCAAATCGAATGAAGCTATCATCGAAACGGTTGCAGAAAAAGGCAACCTGTTATTGAACATCGCATACGAGCATAGCTACCCCCATTGCTGGCGTCACAAAACGCCAATTATCTTCCGTGCGACACCGCAGTGGTTTGTCAGCATGGATAAGCAAGGCTTGCGAGCTCAATCAATCGAACAGATTAAAAAGACTGAGTGGATCCCTGAATGGGGTGAAAACCGCATCGAGAAGATGGTCGAAGGTCGTCCTGATTGGTGTATCTCCCGTCAGCGCACGTGGGGCGTACCGATTACGCTTTACGTTCACAAAGTTACCGGTGAGCTACACCCTGCAAGCGTTGAGATTATTGAAAAAGTCGCGGTTGAAGTTGAAAAATCAGGTATTCAAGCGTGGTGGGATATTGATGACTCAGCACTATTGGGTACAGATGTTGACCAGTACGATAAGGTCACTGATACCTTGGATGTATGGTTCGATTCAGGCGTGACTCACTACTTCGTAGTGGATTGTCGTGATGATATTCCTGCAAAAGCAGATTTGTACTTAGAAGGTTCGGATCAGCACCGTGGTTGGTTTATGTCGTCATTGATGACATCTACTGCGATGCACGGCCATGCGCCATACCGTCAAGTATTGACCCACGGTTTTACCGTAGATGCGCAAGGTAAGAAAATGTCTAAGTCTGTGGGCAACGTGGTTGCACCTCAGCAAGTCACCAACAAATTAGGTGCAGATATTCTGCGTTTATGGGTGGCGTCGACGGATTATCGCGGTGAAATCGCTGTATCAGACGAAATCTTAAAACGCGCTGCTGATGCCTACCGTCGTTTGCGTAACACAGCCCGTTTCTTGTTAGCTAACCTGAATGGCTTTGAGCCAGAACAACACGCGGTTGCTGCTGACGACATGGTGGCGTTAGACCGCTGGATTGTGGCGCGTACTGCTGCATTACAAGAAGAGTTAGTGGCGGCATACGAAAACTACGACATGCTCGTAGTCACGCAAAAACTCATGCACTTCTGTTCAATTGAGTTGGGTAGTTTCTACCTCGACATCATTAAAGACCGTCAATACACAGCCAAGACAGACAGTGTTGCTCGTCGTTCATGTCAAACAGCATTGTTCCACATCATGGAAGCGCTAGTGCGTTGGATGGCACCCATTACCAGCTTTACTGCACAGGAAATTTGGCAAGAAATGCCAGGTGAGCGCGAAGAGTTTGTATTTACTCAAACGTGGTACGAAGGTTTTGCTGGTATTGCTGAAAACGCAGACTTTAACAGCGACTTCTGGCATCAAGTGATGGCGGTGAAAGATGCAGCCAACCAAGCGATGGAAAAAGCGCGTAAAGAGCAACGTTTAGGCGGTTCTCTTGAAGCAGAGGTTACGCTATACGCTGAGCCTGAACTTCTCGAAAGTTTGAGCAAATTAGAAAACGAGTTGCGTTTTGTCTTGATTACATCGGCTGTGAACTTGAAGCCAGTAACAGATAAAGCTGATAACGCTGAAGCCACCGACGTTGATGGATTATTTGTTGCTATTGATAAAAGCGAAGGTGAGAAGTGTGCGCGTTGTTGGCATCACAGAGAAGATGTGGGCAGCAACGAGACTCACCCAGAGCTTTGCGGTCGTTGTGTGACCAACGTAGACGGCGAAGGGGAAGTACGCCATTATGCTTAATCCCATTAAAAATAGTGGGTTGCGTTTCCTATGGTTGAGTGCGCTTGTATTCGTACTCGACCAATGGAGCAAGTATGCTGTCGTGGCTGATATGAAACTGTATCAGTCTATTCAAGTATTGCCCTTTTTTAATTTAACTTACGTACATAACTACGGTGCGGCGTTTAGCTTTTTACACGGTGCAGGCGGTTGGCAACGTTGGTTTTTTGCGCTTATCGCAATATCGGTTAGTGCTTTGATTTTGTGGTGGTTAAAGCAAACTCCGAAAAAGGCTGTGATGCTACCCGCTGCGTTCGCCTGTATTCTTGGGGGCGCACTTGGGAATTTGTACGACCGTCTTGCGCACGGCTATGTGATCGACTTCCTCGATTTTTACGTTAATGATGCACATTGGCCGGCGTTTAATATTGCAGACAGCGGCATCTTTATCGGTGCCGTGTTGTTGATTTTAGATATGTTACGCAACCGCGAAAACGACGCCACAGACAAAGCCCAAGAGTCATCGACCAGTGAGCAATGAGGTAATTATGTCAAACGAAACGATTTTGATTGGCGACAACAGTGAAGTGATTATGCACTTCGATTTAAAACTGGAAGACGGCTCTGCGGCAGACAGTACCCGTGTAAATAAAAAGCCAGCGAAATTAGTCATGGGTGATGGAAGCTTAACGCCTAACTTTGAAGCCTGTTTAATTGGCCTTAAGCAAGGTGATAAAAAGTCTTTTACCCTTGCAGCAGATGACGCATTTGGGCAGCCTAACCCTGATAATATCCATCATATGGACCGTACTCGGTTTGGTGCCGATATGACGTTGGAAGAGGGAATGATTATCGCCTTTGCGCAACCGGATGGTTCAGAAGTGCCGGGCATTGTACGCAGTCTTGCCGGTGATTCTGTCACCGTTGACTTTAACCATCCTCTTGCGGGACAAACGGTAATTTTCGATGTGGAAATTATCGATGTTATCGCACCAAGTACTCAAGCTTAAAGGTAATACGATGCAAATTCATCTCGCAAATCCACGAGGCTTTTGTGCCGGTGTAGACCGTGCAATTACCATTGTTGAACGTGCACTGGAGTTGTTTCAGCCTCCTATCTATGTGCGCCACGAAGTGGTACACAATAAGTTTGTTGTTGATGGCTTGAAAGAACGCGGCGCGGTGTTTGTTGATGAACTTCATGAAGTGCCTGATGATAACATTGTGATATTTTCTGCCCACGGGGTGTCACAAGCGGTAAGAAAGGAAGCCGAAGATCGCGGCTTGAAAGTATTCGATGCCACTTGTCCACTTGTGACCAAAGTGCATTTAGAAGTGACGCGAGCCAGTCGCCGTGGCACAGAGTGTATTTTGATTGGTCATGCGGGTCACCCTGAAGTAGAAGGAACAATGGGGCAATACGATAACGCGAATGGCGGTATCTATCTTGTTGAATCAAGTGATGATGTAGCAACACTTGAAGTAAAAGACCCGGCTAATTTGTATTATTGTAGCCAAACCACGTTGTCGGTAGATGATACCGCTGATGTGATTGATGCTTTACGGCAGAAGTTTCCACAAATTGACGGGCCTCGCAAAGACGATATTTGCTACGCTACGCAAAATCGTCAAGACGCAGTGCGAGAACTATCACAGGATTGTGAAGTTCTTCTGGTTGTAGGTGCTACGAACAGCTCAAACTCAAATCGTTTACGTGAACTAGCTGAAAAAATCGGTGCGCGTGCTTACCTTATTGCTGATGAAAATTGCATTCAGCAAGCTTGGCTTGAAGGCGTTGAGCACATTGGAGTTACCGCAGGCGCATCAGCGCCCGAAGTTTTGGTAAAGCGTGTCATTCAGCGTTTACTCGATTGGGGAGCGGTTAAAGCCTCCGAGCGCCCGGGGCGTGAAGAAAACATCGAGTTTGCCGTGCCCAAAGAGTTGCGGGTCAAGCAAGTCAGTTAGCGCTGTAACCCAGTTAAGAACAACGTATTTCATTAAAAGCTACCAACACCCTCTTGGTAGCTTTTTCATCTCTGCATCTAAATAAATAGCATCGCACTTACTGTTGCGTTTTTGCGCACCAATGGCTGTCGCTTGAAGCTGAAAGGGGTTACCGGTTTTTGTGTTGATACTAAATTTGTAATACGGCGATACGGGTAGGCTCAACGAGGTATTATCGGCGTATTTGTGGTGGACCAATCGATAGCGTTGTTGGGCGAGGTGCAGTTGCACCAATTGCTGTTGGGCCTCGGCACGGCGTGCTTTCACAATCAAAGTTTGATAATTTGGCCAAGCGAGAGACAATAACAGACCGCAAACGGCCACGGCCATGCATATTTCAACTAAACTCCAGCCTCCCTGTTCCTTCATATCTCTCTCCGTTATTGCGTGAACACCCACAGCATAAACGACAATCTAAACGTCTTAAGCTGAACCTGTGTTCGGTTATGAGCGAAACGCGTCCAGAGTTCAGTCTTTTCATGGCGGAAAGACAGATAAGGTAGCGTTAGCTTTTTATTACAGATAGTGACAAATAGTGACTTGGTTTAGGAGAGGGGCTGTCGGTGGGTATAGCCTCATTGAAATGATGATTGTAACGGCAATTGGTACTAGCTTTTTTGCTGGTGCGTTGGCGTTGGTGGGGAATACAACAGCTGTCCTTGTGCACTATCGACAGCATCAAGAAGCTGTCGCCATGATTGATCGCGTACTGCTGTTAATGACAACGGAGATCGCACGACATGGTTTTATTGCTGGAAACGACCACGAGCAACATATTCTCCCCATTGTCATTTCTCAGCACGGGGATGAAGCTGAGGCAAGTTGTGTATTGTTTGCTTACGACAGCAACAAGAATGGACAACTTGACCCACAAAACCCCGCTGAGTATCGCGGCTTCAGGCTACGGGATAACGCGATAGAAATGCGTGTCGCCCAAAAGCATTGTAAGGCTGCTGGCTGGCAGGATGTTACCGTGAAATCCTTGATAAAAATGACTGAGTTTAGTGCGCGTTTTAACTCTGCTAACACGCTGGCGATATCAGTGACGGGTGAATTGTTATTGCCAAACAAGGTACAGCTCAAGCGTACTAAAGTCGTGTACATCCCAAACTACATAGCGGGAGAAGTCATTGAATAGTATTCGCTGTCGCAGCGCCGCAGGCGCGGTGTTGTTGTCATTTAGTGTGTGCGTGTTATTGCTATTTACATCGGCAGCACTATTTTGGGCTCGACAAGCATTACTATTGGGGCAAGCTGATACCAATGCGTTACAAAAACAGCGCTTAGCAGGAACAGCGCCGATCTATCTAGCACAAGCCATTGGTCGAGTACTGCAACAACAAAACGAAAAAACCGATGGTCACGCACAATATCAGGCCAAGGTTGGAGAAAGCACAGGCAATATTTCGGTCGCACAAAACTGGCAACAGGGTTCACATACTTTGCATCAAGGAATAATAGATATTGAACTGGCGATAAAAGACGATAAGGCCCAAGTTGTTAGGTCTTCACGCTTCAAAATTACCTCTTTATTTCAGACGCTTCCAGAGCGTGGTGTTACGTATTTAGCAAGCTCATCGCCCGCTGTGGTTTTGCCGTTCCTCATAACAGAAATCAACCAGATGGCATTGATTAATGCTCTGGCACAAGAGATACACGACACCTGCGATACGCTGTCGGCCGCGACGACGGGGGTGATCTGGGTTACCCAGCAATGTGAAATACCTTCGGGGCACACTATTGGGCAGCGAGACGCACCGGTTTTTCTATTGTATACCGGCGAGGCATTATCATTGTCTCTCGGTGCACACATGTTTGCTTGGGTTTATGCGCCAGCACTTGAGCAAGCGAAGTTCGCCGCAGGAAGTTATATTGAAGGTGCAGTGGTGATCCCGCCGCTAGTTAACTTGCCTTCACACGCGGTGCGGCATTCCAAATCTGTGCTCACCACCTTGTCTACGCTGCCGTCGTTATACCTTGTTCAACGTGTGAATGGTTCGTGGCGGGATTTCTGAACGTGAGGTTTAGTCACACGATTACACGGGGTTTTAGCTATATTGAACTGTGTATTGTGATGCTTATTTTTAGTATTGGGTTGTCGGGAGCTGCGGCAATAATTCAACAAAGTCGCGAGGTTCAGCGCCTTAGTTTTTATTATCAAACCGCCGCAGAACTGGCCGCAACACGGCACGATCGCATTCAATCACAGTTGAGTTTACCTACCGCGCTCAGTTTACCTTTTTTACGTACTACAAAAGTGACGTCTTTGTCTGACTCTGTGCAGCACAGAGTCAATGGTGTGGTGTTTAAGGAACAATGGCGTCTGCAAGCGGCAGTGCCTGCGGCCACTAACCTTCCAGAGCTAGTTAACATTAGTCGACAATTAGTGATAACCATAAGTTGGCAAGACTCCTATCAAGATAAACATCAATTCGATGCTTCCTATCGGGTTTTGTTACTTCCTCAACAATCACCATCTCGCTGAATTTATCTTAGTCGCAGTGACTTCATCACCGGATACAACTCTGGTTTGTTGTTAAGTGATTTTGACTATCTCAACTACACTTATGACGAGATAAGTGCGTAACGCAAAGTTATGGCTTTTGATACCCACTGTTGATTGCAGATTTTGAACAAACGCCATTCCTGCGGCATAACTATCATTGGGTTATACACAGCAATAACAGGATAGTGCTAGCAATCGGGTTAGTGGCGACAGCGACAATATGATGCGACAAACACAGTTATTATTCTCAAAGCAAACCGGTGCGGGACTGATCGAAGTATTGATCAGCGTTGTTATCCTCGCCGTGGGGCTTCTGGGCGTTGCGTCGTTGCAATTTATTGGTTCTTTCAACAATGCGCAATCCATTACCCGTACTCAAGCCGAACTGGTTGCCAGACAGGTAGTAGAGCAAATACGGGCCGCTGCGGTATCAAACACGCAAAGTAATGGGCTAGTGGCAGATGACCAGTATTTTGATGCTGACAATTATAATTTTACCGGTTTGAGTTGCACTGGCCGTCATCCCTATTCTTGTTACTGTTTAACGCTACCTGCCGATGTACCTAATTGTCGTGATGGAGTGTGTACTGCTTCTGAAATTGCACAATTCGATGGTTGGGCTGCCTCTTGCTCAGCCGTTCAGGTTAACCCAAATATGTCGATTCAAGTCAGTTGTGATGACAATTTATTGGCCGACAATGCCGCCTGTAGTGCTGGCTCTGCAATCGAAGTGAAATTGAGCTGGCCCATCTCGAAAAAAAGTGCCGGTGCTGACAGTGTCAATACCGATTGTGCCGTGAACGGCGAGGCCAAGGCCTGCGTGTTGAAGGATATCACCTTATGATCTCACAGCGCGGCTTTAGTTTGGTTGAATTGATGATTTCTTTGGTTTTAGGGTTGATTGTAACAGGTGCAGTAATCCAGGTTTTTGTAAGCACGAATGTGACGAATCAATTCAATCAAACGGTGAGCGAAGTGCAGGACGCTGGCCGATTTATCTCAGCTAGATTACAAAAAGAATTTCAAGAAGCCGGCCGGTACGACGTGGTGACCACCAACATTGATAGTTCTGTCGATTTAGTGACTGAAGCGGCGTATATCGAAAGTAAGGCCGTTGCTATTGTCGGCGATTTTGATACTCAGGGCACCTTAGGGAGTCGCGAAGGCAGTAGCGGCGCTAATGATGCAATTGTACTTAATTTATTGGCTGCCAAAGACTGCACTGGCAACACTTTTGATTATGTTAACGGTGCGCTTTTTCACACTGTGAATTATTACTACGTGACTGACAATGCACTCAAGTGCAGTGGCTATGATGGCCGTGTGCTTCGCGGTTTAAAAAATCAAATCTCCAGCGGTAGTGCTATCACTTTGCTCGACAATGTAGAGCGTTTTCAACTCGAATACGGTGTGAGTGACGAAATTCAACAAAGTGATGGCAGCGTGATTCAATATATCACCGCAGATCAACTAGCTAATGCAAGAGCAAATGGGCAGATAGTGGTGTCGGTGAAGTTTGCCTTGTTGCTGAAGAGCCGGCAGGAGTTAGTCATTGAGACCGCGATCACTCAACGCGCTTTATTAGGTGAAGCGCCAATCGACGTTAACGACAATCACTATTATCAGGTGTTTTCTCATGCCATAGCGCTGCGAAATGGGATCAATCTAGTGGGGAGTACCAAGTAATGCCACACTCCACTTTTCTGATGAGCGGGAAGCAACAGGGTGCTGTGCTTGTGTTTGCGTTACTGATATTGCTTTGCGTTACCTTGTTAGGTGTTACTGCGGTGTCTTCGAGTTTACTTCAAAACAAAATGGCCGTTGCGCTGCAGCAAAACGGTTTGTCTTTTGATGCGGCAGAAGCCGCTATTGCGGGCGTTGTTTTTGAATCAGAGGATGAAGTGGTGTTGTCTGATGATGATATTGACGACCCGTTATCAGAGGCGCGGCAAGGCTTGCAGTATGACCCAACGGTTAATAGCCTCGTGTGCGCCGATGCCGACAATTGGACCAACCGACAAGTTACCTCTTCGGGGTTAACTCGAGGGGCACAGCAAACTCTAAACGGGAATTATCAGGCAAAGCCTGCGGTTAATAGTTGGTCACGTACGGCTTTTTTAAGAGAACAAGCGTGTAGAGGGTCGAGTAATGTGGTTGGGGGGAGCAATCTCAGTTGTCACGTATTTGTTATCAGAGGGTGTGGTCAGGTTGTTGGCAAGTCAACGGTGACGGCCAATACGTTGTCAGTGTCTGTTTTTGGGCCGTCGTCAAATTAGGAGCGCATGATGAAGCGTGTTGTTATCGGTTCTGTGTCGTGTTTATTGAGTTTTCTTATTGGGGTGTCTGCCGTTGCAGATGACCTCGATATCTATTTAGGTACATCGACCTCTCAGAAAACCTATAACCCCAATGTACTTTTTATCATGGATACTTCTGGCAGTATGACCAACAAAGATTCAGGGACTGAGTCGAGAATGCTGCGAGTACAGAATGCGCTAAAAGACGCCTTATCCGACGCCACCAACATCAACGCGGGGTTAATGCGATTTTCCGACTATGGTGGGCCAGTGCTTTATCCCATTACCAATATTGATACCACCATTGGTGCCGAGCTTGTCACCTCCACGTCAGGCAGTGCCAGTGACGCCTACGAGGTAAGCGGCAGTGTTAACACCTCGAGTAGCTACTTGGTATTAAGTCAATCGACTAATACGGTGACGTCGGGGCTGCGCTTCAGCAATATTATGATCCCCAATGGTGCTGTGATCACTGGAGCATATTTGCGCTTGGTTTCTTCTCAATACAATGTGGCAGACACCACGCTCACCATCCGGGCAGAGAGTATTGGGCACTCACCGGCGTTTTCTTCCTCAAGTAGTGACCTCAGCGCACGAGTAACCACAGCTGAATTTGTCGAGTGGAGCACGGATAACGAGTTTCCCGTGGATGGTGAAAAGGTGACATCACCCGATATCAGCAGTGTTGTACAAGAGGTTATTGATCACACTGATTGGTGCGGTGGTAACGCCATGAGCTTGCTGATCGAAGGGGTCAGTACCAGTACTGCCAGCAGTCGTATTGCTAAGTCTTATGACGACGGGACCGGAAATTCTCCCGAATTAGTGATTGCTTACGATGCGTCTACGGCCACGGGGTGTGTTGCCGATGAACTTTATTATCAAGTGGATGCGAACAACGCAAATGTGGAGGAAACCCGCAATGGGTACGATTCTACAGGCAACGAGTTAACATTTCTCAGTAGTTCTAATAACTATATTGGTTTGCAGTTCAAAACGGTGAATGTGCCACAAGGGGCGGTGATAGAGTCTGCTTATCTTACGTTTAAGGCCTACGATACCGACCGCTGGGATTCAGCGTCGATGAATATTGCGGCCATTAACATGGCTGATGCGCCTGACTTTGATCCTCATAGCCGTAATATGCTTCGAGACATCGCAAAGACTGGTACAGTGTATTGGTCAATGCCGGATTTCCGCCGCAACAGAGAATACACAACCCCCGACCTCAGCACCATAGTGCAAACAATAGTTGACCGAGGTGATTGGGTGTCGGGTAACAACATGGGGTTTGTGTTGAGTGATTTTTCCGGTACCCGAGGTGCTTATTCTTATAAAGGGCGTCCATCCTCTGCGCCACAGCTCTATATTAAATTTCGAGGTAACGCCACGGCAGGTGCATCGACCACGGTAAGAGACTTACTTCTCAGTAAAGTGGACGAACTTTCGGCGAGTGGTTATACGCCGATTGTCGATACACTGTATGAAGCCTCTTTGTATTATGGTGGCTTGGATGTTGATTATGGACGCAACAGAGGGTCTTCCGGTACTTCCAGTACAGTGCGTAAAAATACCCGAGTGAGTCACCGAGATTCATACTTAGGTGATGATTCGGTTTTACCTTATGGCTGTAGTGAAGACAACCTCAGCGACACAGACTGTATCAACGAGTATATTCCCTCTGGGGCGACCTATATCAGCCCTGTAAGCGACCTACAATGTCAAACCAACAATCATATTGTGCTACTTTCCGACGGTGAAGCAAACTACAACCACAGTGTGAGTAAAATTCAAAACCTAATTGGTCAGTCGTGTTCTGGCAGTGGGGGCGAGCAGTGCGGGTTGGAGTTGGTGAGTAATATCAGTAAAACATCCACGTCAGCCATTAATTCGCGGGTGATCACACATACCATTGGCTTTGCCGCGAATAATACTGCAAATAACTTTCTAAACAAATTGGCGATACAAAGTGGCGGAGGCTTTTACCAAGCAGATGATAGCGCGCAGCTATTGGAGGCGTTCCAAACCATTTTACGCTCAGTGAAAGATGTCAACGCCACGTTCGTATCACCAGGGGTCGCGGTGAATCAACTTAACCGTTTGACCCATAACGACGAACTTTATTACGCATTGTTTAAACCTGCTGAAGGTACGCTCTGGCCCGGGAACTTAAAGCGCTATCGCCTCGATAGCGACACGGTAGTGGACAAGAACGGGTTGAGTGCCGTTGATAACAACACGGGCTTTTTCGCAGACGGCTCACACAGCTATTGGTCGGTGTTTGCCGACGGTAGTGATGTTCGAGAGGGGGGAGCGGCGAGCTTACTGGATACGACTCGCAACATATATTGGTTTGATTCGGCGGGTTCGATAATACAAACCAATAATCGACTGCACGAAAGTAACAGTGCGATCACGTCGACTGAATTGGGCTTGGACGATGAAAGTGACCCTGCCGGCGCAAGAGAAACACTGTTAAAGTGGGCGCGAGGTATTGATGTAAGAGACAGCGATGGTGATGGCGATAGCACGGAAGCTCGGCTGCAAATGGGCGACCCGATCCATTCTCAACCAGTTATTGTGAACTATGGTACAACCGATTCCGCCATATTTGTTGCGACCAATCATGGCTTCTTACACTCTTTTGATGCACAAACGGGAGAAGAGAATTTTGCCGTCATCCCGCGTGAACTGTTGATCAACCTACATGATTTTTATCAGGACAATACCAGTTATACGCATTTGTATGGGCTTGATGGCGATATGATTCTTCGGGCGGTTGGCAGTAAAACTTACCTCTATGTTGGTATGCGCCGTGGTGGCAGAAACTACTACGTTTTTGATGTGACCGCGAAAACAACACCAAAACTGGTGTTTTCTATCAAAGGTGGCAGCGCTGGGCTGGAGCAGTTGGGTCAAACATGGTCAGCGCCGACCATTACTAAAATGCGGGTTGGTGGCACCGCTTACAACGTTATGGTTGTAGGAGGAGGTTACGATGATACTCAAGATACCAATACCGTACGCACCGCAGACAGTACGGGCAATGCAGTATTCATTTTTAATGCCGATACAGGTGATTTACTGTGGCAGGCGAGTAATAGCAGCGATGCCGACCTTACCTTAAGTGAGCTTCAGTACGGTATTCCGAGTCAGATTTCAATTATAGACAGAGATAATGACGGTTTTGCTGATCATATGTATGCGAGTGATGTGGGAGGGCAACTCTTCCGGTTTGATATTTATAACGGTAAATCTGGCGCTGACTTTATTAAAGGCGCGCGTATTGCTGATTTCGGCGGTACCGCCGAAGCGGATAACCGGCACTTTTATTACGCGCCTGATGTCTCTGAAATTAGCCTAAATGACGAGGTGTATTATGCCGTTGCTGTTGGCAGTGGTTGGCGTGCTTCTCCCTTAAATACAGAAGTAGATGACAAGTTTTACATGATAAAAGACCATGGCGTCTTTCAATTCGACGAAGATGGCGAATATGTGTTTGAAGACGTCGCCTATGAATCTGACATGTATGATGCTACCCAGCATCTCTTAACCAGCACCGACAATGCCACCAGAGAGTTAGCCTCAACAACCTTTAGTGAAAAACGAGGATGGATGATCAATTTTGCCACTGCAGGTGAAAAAGTACTGGCGAGAGCGGTGATCATTAACTACAAAATATTCTTTACCACGTATATTCCTGCCAGCAGTTCGACCAGTGAATGTGCCCCTCCAACCGGAAACAGTCGCGCGTACTTGGTCAATTTAATTAATGGGAATGCGGTTGATGATCTGGATAACGACGGTGATACCGACAACAGTGACCGCTATGCGGATTTACAACAAACCGGGATTGCGCCCGACACTAAGATTCTTATCGAAGATATTATCAACCCAGTTGTTTGTTTAGGCACAGAATGCGTGTCCACGGTGGTTGATGATGATGAAGACGGCGACGGACGAACATGCACCACGGCGTTTAGTTGTTTAAGTGAAAATATCTTTGGTGAGTTTGAACGGGTACAACGAGGTAGCTGGTCTTCTGATACAGAACAAGACTAGTCTCTTGGGTTGGTGCCGTTTGATTTGAATTTGTATTAGATCGAGAGGTAATTGCGCTATGTCGAGTCATCGTGGCTTTTCGTTGATCGAATTAATGATTGTGGTTGGCATTATTGCGATTGTCACTGCTATTGGGTATCCGGCGTATCAATCGGTACTTGCCAGTGGCTATCGCAGTACAGCACAAGCTGACCTTATGGGGTTAGCCAGTGCAATGGAGCGTCATTACAGTGCGCAGTTTAGTTACGAGGGGGCGGCATCTGGCGGCGCAGATACAGGGTCGCCTACGGTTTTTGCTTCGTTTTCACCATCTAGCGAGAGCGAGGCAAACAAGCGGTATAACCTTACCATTGCAAACGTGTCAGATGATGGCAGTACCTTTGAGGTCAGGGCGGTACCTGTATCTGGCTCGGGTGTTGAGTCTGACGGAACGCTGTTTTATTTTAGTGATGGGAGAAAAGGCTGGGACCAGAATAACGACGGCGCGCTCTCTGCCAGCGAATATTGTTGGTCTTGTTAGTAAATCAAGGCCAGATACACAAGGCGTGAATTTAAGAACAACTCAATGCTGTGCCAGATAAGGCTTGTTTAACACCATCGCCATCATAATCGATGGCTGTGGCGATGTGGCCGTATGTGGTAATACTTAGGCCAGCTGCATCGCTGTCTTTTCCCGGGTAAGGGCAGATGGTAATCGTTACGTTTTCACTTACGCCGCCGTTGGCATCAAAATACAGCGCGCTAGTTATGCCGGAGAAGGTATTATTTGGGCCGAGTGCATCGGCGGTGGCTATCAGCGCTTCATTGTTTCCTCTTGCGCCGTCTTCGTCTGTATCAATGAAAACCATTTTCGCATGTCGCCAATTCGTGGTGCAGCTGGTGTAGTCAGTGGTGGGGCAGAGGGTCACATTGGCTTGTTCATTTACCGCCTTAAACCGAGCAAACTGTGCAACGGCACTAAAATTATTGAGGTCAACGACTACACGAGATTGCTTCACTAAGTCACTGGCGCCAGGCGCGACAACTGTAATCAGCAGCGACACAATTGCAATGCCGATCATGAGTTCTAATAGCGTCATGCCTTTGTGTTTTCTCATCATTCAGGTCTTTCTCACGCAGTGATTACTCATTCTAGTGTAATAGATAAAGCCTAAATGGGAGATATTAAAGCTAATAAGTGTGTATTGCTTAGCATGCTTCTATCGACGCAAAAGTATCGCTTTCTTCACATAGCCGCACTCGTCCAAGCGCACTGACCACCACACTCAGAGAAGCGTTACCGGCCTGCAAAGTAAGTTTGCCGTTGTGCCCCATGGAAAGCCCTCGCACGCCGTCGAACGCGGGTGGGCCGTGGGATGAAAAGGTCGATTGGACCAGGCTGACTTGCGAAAAATCCTGATATGACACGGTTTCTATACCGGGCGTTACACAGTTTTGAGTTTGGCAATCACACGACAACACAAAACTAAGGCACCAATGTTGGCCCGTTTTTAGGTTCGCAATTTGTTCAACGCCGGTGAACAATGCGTGGCGGCGGGCAGATTCTAACGTAGTGACTATAACTCGGGATGCAGATAACACTGCTTGTTGCTGTTGATACGCGACGAAGGAAGGCAGAGCCTGTGCAGAGACTAGAGTGATAATCGACAATACTGCGATCAGCTCAAGCCAAGTGTAACCCTGATGCTTCACTTAATTTATATCCCGTATAGAAATGACGTTACCTTAGCGCCACTCAGCGACGGCGTCAGCGGGGCAAAAGTACAGATTTTAGCGCTGAAGGGTAAAAAAGAGCGTTGTTGTGACAACACTGCACATAGAATGCGCAGTAATGTTGTGCTAAATTGAGCGTGATATAAACAGAATCAAACAATTGCCTCCTTTCGGTCAGAGCTTGGTATTTTCTCGACGACGGCTACTGACAACTGTGCCTAAAGTGGCGTACACTTTAGTCGTAAACACTTTCGCAAATCTCGGAATTAGTAATGAATAAACAGGCAGTTATTGAAGAAATGAAAGTGCAGCCTACCATCGACCCACAAGTTGAGGTAGCGCGACGCGTTGGTTTCATCAAGCAACAGTTAACGCAGTCAGGTATGAAAGCCTTGGTGTTGGGGATCAGCGGTGGTATCGATTCCTGCACCCTTGGGCGTTTGGCACAATTAGCAGTAGACGAATTAAACGCATCAGGTGATGGGCAATATCAGTTTATTGCCGTTCGTTTACCATACAATGTTCAGGCGGATGAAGATGATGCTCAGTTGTCAATTGACTTCATTCAACCCTCTCACGCCGTGACCGTGAATGTGCAGCCCGGTGCCGATGCTATTCACGCCGAAACTACTCAGGCGTTGCAGGGTTCAGGGTTGTTGCCAGACAGCGAAGCCAAGCAAGACTTTGTCAAAGGGAATGTAAAAGCGCGTTCGCGTATGGTGATTCAGTATGAAATTGCCGGTATGGTCGATGGTTTGGTGCTCGGCACGGACCATTCTGCTGAGAACATTACGGGCTTTTATACTAAGTATGGTGATGGAGCCTGTGACTTAGCGCCACTTTTCGGTTTGAGCAAACGTCAAGTGCGTCAGGTAGCCGCGCATCTTGGTGCGCCGAGCAACATTATCGACAAAGCGCCTACGGCAGACCTAGAAACGCTAACGCCGCAGAAAGCCGATGAACAAGCGCTAGGGTTAACCTACGATCAAATCGACGATTTTCTGGAAGGTAAAGACGTTACCGCTGACGTAGAAGAAAAGTTGTTGGGCATTTATCATAGAACGCAGCACAAGCGCGTTCCTATTCCTACCATTTACGACGAGTAGACGACGATGAAGAAAATTGAAGCAATCATCAAACCATTCAAAATGGACGAAGTACGAGAAGCACTCGCAGAAGTGGGTGTAACGGGAATGACGGTTTCTGAAGTTAAAGGCTTTGGCCGTCAAAAAGGGCATACTGAGCTTTATCGTGGGGCGGAATATCAGGTCGACTTTTTGCCCAAAGTAAAGATTGAAGTGGTTGTGACTGATGAGCTGGTGGAGCAGTGTGTTGAAGCCGTAATTAAAGCGGCGAAAACAGGCAAGATCGGTGATGGCAAAATTTTTGTTTATCCAGTAGAAAGCGCTATTCGTATTCGTACTGAAGAACAAAACGAAGATGCAATCTAAAACACGTGTTTTAGCGTAATGAAAGCAGCCGAATAACAGGCTGCTTTTTTGTTTAAGGGGGAAATAATGGCAAAAAGCTTTTTATTCGATTGGGGCGACACGCTCATGGTCGATTTTCCTGATGAGCAAGGGAAAATGTGCGAGTGGAATAAAGTGCAGGCCGTCGACGGTGCTGCTGACACTCTGGCTGCGTTATCTGCTCAATTTCCTCTTTACATCGCAACGGGAGCGAAAGAGTCCAATGCCGATGATATTCGCAAAGCGTTTTCGCGGGTGGATATGGATAAATGGCTATGTGGCTACTTTAGTGAAGACAATGTCGGCGTTGCTAAGGGGAGCATTGAGTTCTATTTAACGATTGCAACAAAGCTGACTGTATCACCGCGAGATCTAGTTATGGTGGGAGACAACTACAACAAAGATATTCTTCCTGCTCTTGAGGCTGGTTTGTGGGCGGTGTGGTTGGCGCCAGCTGGCACAGTTTCAGACGGTCACCCAGGCCTAAAAGTGATTCATCATCTCAGTGAGTTACAGAATATTGATGAGTGGCTACTGGTTTAGCGTAGAGCTAAAACAGAAAAAATGCCGATAATGAGCATTATCGGCATAGAGTATTTTAATTAGTGATCGTGCCCACAGCCGCCAGGCCCGTGAACATGGCCGTGAGCGAGTTCGTCAGCGGTGGCTTCGCGCACAGCGACGATTTCTACTTCGAATGACAACGGCATGCCTGCAAGCGGGTGATTACCATCGACAACGACTTCGTCGTCAGTGGCTTCGATAACGATAACCGACTGCTCACCTTGTTCTGTTGTCGCGCGAAATGACATACCCACTTCTACATCTAAACCGTCGAACATAGACTTAGGCACTGTTTGTACCAATTGGTCAAGGCGTTCGCCGTAGGCTTCTTCAGGAGCAACATCAACAGAGAACTTGTCTCCAGCTGTTTTTCCTTCCAAGGCATTTTCCAAGCCTAAAATCAAAAAGCGATTACCTTGTAATACCGTCAACGGATCTTTGCCTACTGATGAATCTAACTCAGTACCATCTTCCGTGCTCACGGTGTAGTGAAGAGTAACAACGCTGTTTTGTGCAATTTGCATAAATAAACCTTAAGAGTGTTAAATTGCGGCAACTGGCTCGCCGTCTTACATTTCTTTTCGTAAATTATTCGTTGAGCACGTAAGGTAGCGGCTCAACGTGGAATTCGGGTTGTTCTGTGCCTGACAGCCTAAAGACCGCACTTGCTTCAGTGTCATTTGCCAACACCGCGAGCACCCATACTTCTTCGCCAAGTATAGCAGAGCGTAAAACTGTGCCACCAGAACGCCAATTTTCCCCCAATTGTTTGTCCACCTTAACACCGATGTCTAATGATGTCGCGGGTAAACTCTGTGTCGTGGCTTTAAGCGCGTAAGCCGCGCGTTTGTTTCTCCCCAGATAGCGAGTTCTTGCAACAACCTCTTGCCCCATATAACAGCCTTTTTTGAAGTCAATGCCATCGATCAACTGCAAGTTCATCATTTGCGGCACAAATTGATTCACGTTTTGGCCAGCAACATCAGGCACACCAGCGGCGATACAAAGTGCTTCAAACACTGCCGTGTCGAAAGTGGCAATGGCTGATTTTTCACACCAGTTTGCCCACGCTGTCTGCCCTTGTGCGGTTAATGCCAATAAGTACCCTGCTGGTAACGCTAACTTTGCAACTAAACCGTGTTCCGACGTTTGCGTGTGATCTACATCGGGGCATGCGCCGAAGGTATCTTTGATAAAACTGTCGACGTGTTCGCCGCGGGCGAAAAAGAGCGCGATATTGTCAGACTCATCAGACAGGCTAATTTTTGAGAAAACGCCATACTTTTGTAGCTGTGCCAACGACGCCTCAAGCGCGCCTTTGTGTGTTAGTAGCCAATAGTTTTCTGCGTGACGACACAAATAGGGTAGTGCCCATGCTTTGCCTTTGAAATCACAGTGGGCTGTGCGTCTGATAGCGTCTTGCGCGAAAGACTTTACATCAATGGTAATTTGACCATGTAGGTAGTCGGCTGATTGTTCACCAACACATTGCACTACGCCCATATGACTCAGTGGTACGACAAAATCCGTTGGCAGCGACGCCAACGTTGCGGGTAAGCCCATAACATAACCTCATTTGCGATCTATTTGCTGAACATGGGGCATTTTTTGCCAGAAACAAGGGCGCGGGTTGTAAGTAAGTTGCCAGCGTGGGGCAGGCTAGTCAAAAGAGCAGTGATCCAACCTTGCCCTACGTGGTATGATTACTACAAAGTCGTAACGTGAAGATCCGTATGTTTACAAAGAAAAGAACTGCTCGTCTAAAGTGGGCCTGTCGTCGTGGTATGTTAGAGCTGGACGTACTTTTTCTACCTTTCGTAGAAGAAGCATTCGACGATTTGTCAGATGAAGACAAAGAAACGTTTGAGCGTTTGCTCACGTGCGATGACCCTGATTTGTTTGCTTGGTTTATGGGGCATCAAGAATGTGATGATCCAGAACTTGCCAAGATGGTGGCCACTATATTAAATCGTGTCAAAGTATAGTGTAGTTATTACACCATCGACATTGCGACGCTACCGACATTTCGGCGTTTGCATCGCTTTTTTGGTTGCGTTGCTCTGTTTATCTGAACATTTAAGCTCGCATCTCGGTGTTTGGCATACTGTAGCCATAATTGGGGTGATTGGCATAATGTGTCTGCCGCTTGGTGGTAACAATGAGCGTTGCTATCAACAGGTGGTTTATGAGTTGAACGGACAAATAACAATTACGTCTAGCTCATCTACCACACAAGGTGCATTGGCCCAAGGGAGTTTGTCATCGCCGCTGGCGTTGTATTTACTTTTAACGCAAGTGGGTACGCGGCAAGCCGTGAAGGTTTGGGTTATTAAAGGAGAGATTCCGGAAGCTGATTTTAGACGGCTTTCCAGAATAATTATTGGGCTGCGTCGTTCAGCGCCGGTAACCCGTTAAAAGGATTCAACAACACATGATTGGACTGTATTTTCGTGCTCTAATTAAACAGCCAGCTAAGCATAAGTCGGCACAGAGAATTGCGTTACCTAACCAAATTACGCGATGTGAAACACTCTTACCGGACAAAGCCGCAATCCAACAATATCACGACTGTGTGGGCTGGCAAGGTGACAGTGTTCACCCATGCTATTGGCAAACCCGTTCAATGCATCTGCAACTGGCTCTGTTGCTACACCGCACTTTTCCCTTTGCGCCAATGGGCTTAGTACACATTCGCAATCACATTGACTTAGTTCACTCCCAACGTGTTGATATTCCGATAGAACTCACCGCCAAATTTGGTGAAATTCGCGAACATGCAAAGGGATGGGAATTCGACGTAGAAGTACGCGGAGTACAGCGAGGGCAATTGGTCTATCGCGCGGTGAGCACTTATTTAGCCAGAGGCACTCGCTCTCTTGTTAGCGAAGCCCCAAAAACACCATCAGTAGAGGCGGACATTTACTTAGAAAACACGCTGGAACCACAAGTTGTAGCGCGTTCACAAGGTCGTCGTTACGCAAAAGTTTCGGGTGATTATAACCCTATTCATTTGTTTGATTTGACCGCCAAGGTATTGGGTTTTAAGCAAGCGATAGCTCATGGAATGTGGACATTGGCTTCGAGTATTTCACAGCTTTGTGCCAGCGACATTGTAGCGTTAAGCCAAATACATGGTATTGATTGTGTGTTTAAAAAGCCGGTTTTCTTGCCCGCGAAAACGCAAGTGACGTACCAATCGATAAAAGGCGATGGAGAAAATGAGGTTCGTGACACCCTTTCATTCGCGCTAGTGCCAGAGTGTGACGAGCCAAGTGCGCAACATTGTCATTTATTCGGCAGTATTTATTAGTGCTTCATACGCTAGCAATAAAAAACTACCGTTCACTTCAGGATCTTGTGATGCCCCTAGGCAACCTGAACGTGGTAACGGGGCCAAATGGCAGTGGAAAGTCTAATATTTATAAAGCGCTGCGTTTGTTGGCAGAAACGGCGCGGGGTGGCGTAGTCAACGCATTGGCACGAGAAGGCGGGTTAGATTCCACTTTTTGGGCTGGCCCTAAAGAAATTACCGCCGCGATGAGCCGCGGAGACGTAAAGGTACAAGGCACCCACAACAACAGCGCTAAACGCCTTATGCTTGGTTTTTCCGGGGATGATTTTAGTTATTCGGTTGCTTTGGGCATTACTCCGCCAGTGCCATACCCCAGTGCTTTTAATCTCGACCCAGAAATTAAGCGTGAAGCAATTTGGCAGGGCCCCAGCTATCGTCCTGCATCTTCGCTGGTGGAGCGTAAAGACACTCTGGTGAAGGTACGCGATGGTCGGCGATGGCGTGTGATTAATCAGCATATGCCCATGTACGAAAGTATGTTTACTCAGGTGGCCGACCCATCACAAGCCCCTGAAGTGTTAGCCATGCGCGAATTTATTAAGCACTGGCGCTTCTATGATCACTTTCGTACTGATGCTGATGCGCCGGCGCGGTTACCCCAATTGGGAACACGTACCTTGGTGATGAGTCATGATGGTTCGGATCTCGCTGCAGCGTTGCAAACAATCATAGAAATTGGTGATGAGTCGGGGTTGGCCGACGCGATCGATGAAGCCTTTCCCGGTGCGACACTGAAAGTACATGTATCAGAAGATGGACATTTCAGTTTGTTGTTTAATCAACATGGACTGTTACGCCCACTGACAGGTAAAGAGTTGTCGGATGGAACCTTGCGCTTTTTACTCTGGGTGGCGGCTTTATTAACGCCACGTCCTCCATCATTGATGGTAATAAACGAACCTGAAACCAGCTTACATCCTGACTTACTACCAGCCTTGGCTAATTTAATCATCAAAGCTTCTCACTCTACGCAGGTGTGGGTGGTCTCTCACGCCAAACCGTTAATTGCTGCATTGACTAAAGCAGAAGGCTGTAATGCTATCCACCTCAACAAGCATTTTGGGCAAACCACAATCAAAGGCCAAGACCTACTGACTACACCGAGTTGGCATTGGCCTGTTTAATGGTATAGCGCGCTGAAAGCCTTGCAAAAAGCAGGTAGTATGTTGGGTAGCAAAAGAACTTTGAGGTAAAAATACTCCACAACTACAGGAAGGATATAGTGTTTCAACCCAACACTCAGATGGAAAACGCCTACCGTTTTTCTCGTTTCGATGTCGACAACCTGCTCGCGAGTTGCAGCCGACATCCAATCGTTTTGGAAGATCATAACTGGACGACTTGCGAACATTACGTTCAGGCAAGCATTGTTCGTGCTCCGGCCGACGCCGATATCATTGATAAATTCGCGAGTGGAGAACAGGCCGTTGCTTATACTAAGCCTTGGTATCGGCGCAAAGTTAAAGATTATAAAAAATTAGCGCCTACACTCATGACTCGAGCGTGTTACACAAAAGTGCAGATGTACGAGGAAGTGAGAGAAGCCTTGCTAGCAACCGAAGACAAGCTAATTGTTGAAGGCTCTCAATACGATTATTTTTGGGGAATTGGCCGAGACCAGCGAGGCGAAAATCACCTCGGGAAAGTCTGGATGAATATCAGAGATAAATTACGCGGGTCACAATCGCAAGGCTAAGGGGGCGTCGCCATTACACCTTATCTTCTTCACGCGCACTTTTGTTCTGGTGGCTCTTGGTTGAATCGTTGAAACAACCAGCCAATTCCCACTAGGCTTAAACCCAAACCAATAAACGACATGGCGCGTAATAACCCTTCCAAATGTGCCATGTCGACGATGAATGCTTTTAGCAATACCAGCGCCAAAACACCAAAACCAATGTTTTGCAAGACGAGCTGCTTTTTATGCTGACCGACAAAAACAGTGGCAGTAGCGATGAGCAGCCAGACAATGGAATAGGTATACAGCTCGGCCTGAGTAAGTTGCCCATTCAGCACCAGTAAACCGTCGTGGAAAGCGCCTCGAATTAAACCATTTACGTAAAAACACAACCATACACCACTGACAACACTTAAAAATAAACGCAGGTTTTCATCCGTTATTTGGAGGCGTTTTATTGCCGTGACTATAAGTGCGGGTATTGCCCACAAAATCAGTAACCAGTTGATTAAAAGCCCTTGTCCTGTGTCTGTGTGCACTATGAATGGGTTACGAACAATTGATATGTCGAGGTGGATCAACCCGGCAATAACAAGTAAGAACAGGCCAAAGCCGCGACAAAGGAGTGTATAGCAAGGTGTGAGTGTTGCTCGCCATAAATACACACCAGATAACGCAAACCAATTCATAGCCAGTAGTGCAGCTTCTTTGAATTCAAGGACGAAGAAATTAGGGTAGTGCCCGACCAACCAATAGCTGGTTTCAGTTGTGACCAACAAAGCCAAAATATGAATGAACGCACCTTCAAGCCAACGCTTGAAGCTCTCAGACGAGTGATAGGTTCGACTGAATAGAATAACGCCCAACACGATAGGGTATATCACTATTGTCCAATGGATGCCGAGTATATGCTCAGCCTGGTAACTATCTAACCAAGGCGCGAGGGTTAAACGCGTGGTGACTACCAATAATGCCAGTTTGTACAGCCAATCTGGCAGTGGAACTTTGTTTTTCCAACTAAGATAGCTCATTACGCCGATTTGCATGGCAATCGCCAATGTTAGTGTGGCAGCGTCAAGCAACATAGTGCAACACAATGTGATACAGGTATTGGCCAGCACGCTTAACGTAAGTTTAACTAAACCCGTTTTCGCTTTTAATGATATGACGGCGCTTGAGATGGCAATGATGAGTAATTCTGCAAGCCAAAGTGGATACAAATTATCACTTGCTGCATTAGGTGAGAGAGCGTAGCTGACAGCGTAGAATGAGGTCGGCCCGATAACGAGTAACAGCAAATACGCAGGGCGTTGCCAACGACGATACATCACAGCACTGTATGCAAGTACGAACCAAGCGCCCACTTGCGCGAATAAGTAACTTTGGCGCATGGGGAATAGATAATCGCTGTAATCTTTTGGCTCTGGCATCAAGGTGTAACCGTAAAGTGCGAAGAGCAGGGCAATGAATGGCCAGGAGTCGAAAGCACTGTAGCGTGCGGGCACCGTGCAAAGTAGCGCTCCAATCATTACGCAGCCCAGCACAACGTATAGACTGGTGCCAACGAATGTTAAAAATATTGCTAGTGCGACAACAGGGATGAGTAAACCCAGATGTTCTTTTCTGGGCATTAACAGGGTTTTGGTGGGTAGAACCTTTGTCATGTGCTGGGTTAACTTCCAGCCCATCATATCAGACAGCACATAAAGGTAGATACTGAACAGGCAGAATAATGCAATGGCGTAAAAGTGAGAGCCGTTTGCCATACTAATACTTAAAGACAACCACAAACTATTGGCTGCAAAACTCAGCCACCAGAGCTTTGTTTGGTTTACCGTTTGTGCAATCCAGATAGCCGAAACCGATACAAAGGCCGTGTAAAGCAATAGTGCATTAACGTTGTTGGAGCCTGTAGATACAAGAAATGGCACCGTATACGCTCCAATTACACCTATCCACGCTAATAAAGGACCAAACCGAAGAGACAGAGAGGTCGACACTAACGAGACTAGCGCTAATAATCCAAAAGCGATGTGGGCATTAATGAAATGATAGAAGTCAAAAGCAACCAGGCCCATCGCATAGCAGGTTATCACCCCACCACTGGCTAACGCCGCGCATACGTGGGGAGAATGGATCTGAAAGCGTTGTTTGTTTCTTGCCAAATATTCTGCGGCAACCACTAAACCGCAACCAAATACACAACCCATCAACACCCGAAGTTCAGGGGGCAGTAAACCCGCTTCAATGGAGTAACGGGCCAGAAAAATACCGCCCAATGCGAGTACCAATCCACCAAGCCACAATAACCCATTGCCTTTGAGAAAGGATTCAAGTGAGAAACGCTGTGGCGGTACTTTATGTAAACGTGGCGAAGGCTTGCCGGTAGGGCGTGACTTTGCAATTTGTTGTGCTTTTACTGCTGGCTTTTCGGTTTGTTCAGAAGCGGCTTTACTCGCTGTGGTAGCCTGAATAGGTGTAACGTTAGGAGTGGTACTCGGCGGTGTTTCTTCAGCGACTGGCGAGGATGACGACAATAATGCTTGCAGCCGACTAATTTGCTTGGCTTGTAAATTAACTTTGTTGTGTAAGCTACTCAGCTCTATTTTTAACGCAGCAATAGTTGAGCGATTAGAAAAAGCAATGATTGCGCCCGCTAGCAGGAACACAACAAATGCCACAACTAGCAATACCATCTCCATATTCTTTCCCTGAGAGTGACCGATATTATTTACCACTTTCCATCAGGTTCATACCATGCGCTTTTTGTGCTGCATAGTCAATGCAAGGGCGTCGCGTAGGAGTAAACAGCAAGCAAAAGCTTGCTGTTTGTGATGCGAAGAATAACGGGCTTAAGTCGTTAGTGTTCCAGGTTCTGGATGCATCTGGCTCGCTGTTGGTGCCAGAATACTCGGGCCTGAATTATCAAGCTTATCAGGGTAATCTAAATTGTAGTGAAGCCCGCGACTTTCTTTTCGGCTCATAGCGCAACGAACGATCAATTCTGCTACGGTTACAAGGTTGCGCAGCTCCAACAAGTTATTACTGACTCTAAAGTGTGCGTAATATTCTTGAATTTCCTGTTCGAGTAATTGAATACGGCGGAAAGCGCGTTCTAAGCGTTTGTTGGTTCGTACAATGCCCACGTAGTCCCACATGAATAAACGCAATTCATGCCAGTTGTGCTGAATAATAACCTCTTCGTCCGAGTTACTCACCTGGCTTTCATCCCAAGGCGCAATGTGCTCTTGTGGCGCATTTTCATTGAGTCGTTGTGTAATGTGTTCGGCTGCTGAACGGGCAAATACAATACATTCAAGCAACGAATTCGACGCCATGCGGTTAGCGCCGTGCAATCCCGTGTAAGCCACTTCACCAATAGCATAAACGTTATCTAAGTCGGTTTTGGCATTAAGGTCGGTGATCACGCCACCACAACTATAATGTGCTGCTGGGACCACCGGAATCGGTTGGCGTGTGATATCGATGCCTAATGAACGACATTTGCGGTAGATATTAGGGAAGTGCTTAACAATAAAATCAGCCGGTTTATGACTGATATCCAAATACATACAATCAGCACCGAGGCGTTTCATTTCATAATCGATGGCGCGGGCCACGATATCTCGTGGAGCGAGGTCTGCACGTTTGTCGAATTTGTGCATAAAGCGCGTGCCATCAGCATGACACAATTGCGCCCCTTCACCACGCAGCGCTTCGGTGATCAAAAAGTTTTGTGCTTGTGGGTGGTACAAACAAGTGGGGTGAAATTGATTAAACTCCATGTTGGCAACACGACAACCCGCTCGCCAGGCAATGGCCACACCGTCACCACTGGATACGTCTGGGTTTGAGGTGTACTGATACACTTTACTGGCGCCGCCCGATGCCAAAGCGACAAAGCGGGAGCGAATCACTTCGACGTGTTCGCGTTGGCGATTCCACACGTAAGCTCCAATCGTGCGCTTGTCATTTTCCTTGCTGCTGATCAGGTCAATGGCATTGTAACGTTCAAATATATGAATGTTGGGGTGATTCGAAGCGGCATCGTTGAGGGTGACTTGTAGCGCCTCACCGGTGGCATCGGCGGCATGTAAAATACGGCGGAAACTGTGCCCGCCTTCGCGGGTTAAGTGATAGCGCTGCTCACCGCTGGCGTCTGTTTCTGTATCAAACGGTACACCGTGATTAATTAACCACTTCATAGCAGATTTGGCATTTTCTGCAGTAAATCGCACTACATGCTCGTCACACAAACCCGCACCAGCATCGAGTGTGTCAGCAACGTGGTCATCAACTGAGTCTTGTTCATCTATAACGGCTGCGATACCGCCTTGGGCATAGCGCGTAGACCCTTCGTTGCGGTCGCTTTTACTCAATACAATCACCTGACAGTGATCGGCCAAAGTGAGGGCGAGGCTTAAACCTGCGGCACCGCTACCAATAATCAATACGTCACAGGCGTGTTCAATTGCATGGGAAGCGTCGTTACTAGATGAAGATAAGACAGAATTCATGTATGTTATCGGGTATTGAATAAATCAAATGTTCGGCAAGTCTACTGGATGTCCCGCAAAACTCAAAATGTAAGTGCGAGACTGCGGATTTTCAGGGCCTAGCGATAAATTGTAAAAAAAGATCAATATTCCGCCGAACTTTCTCTCAATCATGCAGTCTACTATTTTGCTTGCATGAGCTATGAGTTTTGTTGTTTAGGAGAAATGGCTCGAATGAGCGAGCAAATTACAGACCAGCAGCTGGTTGAAAAAGTCCAGCAAGGCGATAAGAACGCATTTAATCTGCTGGTTACCCGTTATCAACACAAAGTGATGCACCTAGTAAGTCGTTATGTGAAGAACTCGGGAGATGTGGCAGACGTTACGCAAGAAGCCTTTATCAAAGCGTACCGCGCATTGCCAAATTTCCGAGGCGAAAGCGCCTTTTATACTTGGTTGTATCGCATTGCCGTAAACAGCGCCAAAAATTATTTGGTTGCGCAAGGGCGAAAGCCACCGGCAAGTGATGTTGACGCGCAAGAAGCAGATTATTACGAAGGAAGTGACTCGTTAAAGGAACAATCTACCCCTGAACGGAGTCTACTGTCTGACGAGCTTCAAGCAACACTGTTTAGAGTTGTTGAAAAGCTACCCGACGATTTACGTATGGCGATTACGCTGCGAGAAATCGAAGGGTTGAGTTACGAAGAAATCGCAAACGTGATGGATTGCCCGGTTGGTACGGTTCGTTCTCGAATCTTCCGAGCGAGGGAAGCCATTGATAAAGTGATTCAACCACTTTTGGAGAACTAACTCCAAATGTCGTTGGTCGCGAATGAGCATGAAGTACTTGAGAGTGTCGATGCACTCTGGTACAAAATTGGCGTTAATGCAGGAAATGAGTTTTATGACGCAACAACATGAAAATTTATCCGCGTTTATGGATGGCGAAGTTGAAGACGAAGCCATTATCAATGCGATAAAAAATGACCGCGAGTTGCAAGATAAGTGGCGTAGTTACCATGTCATTCGTAGTGGCTTGCGTAAAGAAGCGTCGGTTATGCCTGAATTTGATATTACTGCTCAGGTTGCGGCAGCGCTTGCTGACGAGCCTACAGTAATGGCGCCGAAGTCTCGCTTAAGCCGCCTTCCATTGGTGAATAAGGTTGTACCTTTCATCAAACAGGGTGGGCAATACGCAGTAGCAGCGTCAGTTGCGGCAGCGGTAATTTTGGGTTTCCAAACTTACAATACGCCAGCGCCTACTGAACCTTTTGCTACAGCACAGACGATGGTGTCTCAAGCAGCCAATTTGGCGCCAGTGAGTCTTCAGCAGCCTGTGAGTATGGAATCTAACCAAGCGTTGACACGTGAAGAAATGGAAATTTTGATTCAAAAGCGTCGTCAGCTGAATGCGTTAATTGCCGATCACGAGCAGCAAGTTAAGCTTAAAAACGCACAACAACAAAGCGATGCTGCAGAGACCGAGGCAGAGGAAATCGACAAGCCTTGAATATTTATCCCCCGTTAGGTGCGCGCAAAGCGCGCCTAATTTGTGCGCTCCCAAACCCGTTTAAGAAAGTTCGTCTGTTTTTATTTTCAACCTGTTTTCTGGTTGCGTTTGCCGCTCATGGCCAAACTACTCCCAGCGACCCTCAAGAACAGCCTGCTTCCCAACCGCAAGTGGCTACACCTGCCGAACCTCAAAATACAACAGAATCAGCAGCTCAAACTGCGGCTAATGGTGTTGAAGAGGCCTTGGCTCAACAGGGGATGAGCGCGGAACTGTGGTTACAGCGGCTAGCACATGCAACTTCCACAATTAATTTTGAAATTTCCTATGTGGTCACAACCACAGGGCGTGAAATAACGCCTTACTTGTGGCGACATGCCGTTATGCCCGATGGTACATCCATGGAGCAGTTGAATGTGCAAAATGGGCCAGGGCAGGAACTGATTCGAGTGGGGAATATCGTTAGCGTGTTCGAGCCAGATTCGGCGCCTTTCAGTATTCATGGTGATGCCATTGATGGCCCCATTCCCAGTGAACTTTTATATCACCCTGAACGTTTGCATCGTAGCTACCACTTTTTAAAGTTAGGGCGAGCGCGCGTTTCTGGGCGTACTGCGCAATTAATCCGTATTGTGAGTAAAGACGACAGCAGGTATAGCTATCAAATTTGGCTAGACGAAGAAACCGGCTTGCTGTTGAAGTACAACATGGTTGATATGAAAGGGGCACTAATGGAACAAATTCAGGTGACGGCCATGAATTTGCTCACAGACGCACCCGCGTACTTCTCACGTATCAATCAGGCTATGCTACCTAAAGTAACCGTACTTACCCATCAAGAGCATCAACATAGCTGGGAGGTAGAATATTTACCTGCGGGTATGAAAGAAGTAAAACGCGAAGTACGACGTTTACCGATTACTGGGCAAATGGTTGAATATAAACTTTTCAGTGACGGTATGGTTGATGTGTCGGTATATGTGCAGTCAGCCTCTAATGCCTTGGGTGAAAACCTCGCAGCGCGTCGTGAATTGAACACTTTTCTTACTCTTACCGATGGTCAGGTTCAAGTAACGGTAGTGGGCGAGATTCCCCTTGAGACAGCCCAAGTGATCGCTAACTCACTGCGTATTGTTGAGAACAATCGTGATTAAAGAAAAAGCAACCGTGGTCGCATTAGAGGGAGATACTGCAGTTTTGGAAGCCGCGGTAAAATCTACCTGTAATGCCTGTCAGGTACAGTCAGACTGCGGTACTGGGGTGGTCGCTCGTGCACTTGCACCTCGTGTACAACAACTTCGTGTGAAAACACCGCTGGCCTTGCGCGTTGGTCAACAAGTTGATGTGGGGATCCCCGAAAGTGGTGTGGTATCGGCTTCACTGTGGTTGTATGTGGTGCCTTTACTGGCAATGCTGTTCTCGGCTCTTGGGTTTAGCGCTGTGTTACCACGCATAGGTTTAGCCAGTGAATTATGGGTATTACTGGCGAGTGTTGTTACAACCTTGGGAACTTTTGTATTGGTGTCTGGTTATTTGAAAAAACACCAAGATCACCGATATCAGCCAGTGATTTTCCTCTCTCAAACCACGGCCGTGGACAAGTCCGCTTAACTTTCCAACGATAAGCGGTGAAATCAACAAACATTCTTTACCTTAATTCGCTTTCTTGCGCGATAATGGGTAAAATCCGCACGCTCGTTCTCTGCCTAAGGGCGAAGAACCAAAGAAATAACAATGAAGCAAATTAGTTGTTTCAGCGATGTTCGTTTTAATTTTTGATTTTCTTGCAGGTAATTTCCAGCATTATGCAACATAAGCACATTCGAAACTTTAGTATTATTGCCCACATCGACCACGGTAAATCCACCTTGTCAGACCGTTTGATTCAACATTGTGGAGGCCTGAGTGATCGGGAAATGGCTGAGCAGGTGCTGGACTCCATGGACCTTGAGCGTGAGCGCGGTATTACGATCAAAGCGCAAAGCGTGACATTGAACTATCAAGCACGTGACGGTGAAACTTATCAGTTAAACTTTATCGATACCCCAGGGCACGTTGACTTTACTTATGAAGTATCTCGTTCCCTTGCCGCTTGTGAAGGGGCATTGTTGGTTGTTGATGCTGGTCAGGGCGTAGAAGCGCAGACCTTGGCAAACTGTTACACCGCCATCGACATGGATATGGAAGTAGTTCCTGTACTAAATAAAATTGACTTGCCACAGGCCGAACCCGAGCGTGTGGCGGAAGAGATAGAAGATATCGTTGGTATTGACGCGATAGACGCTGTGCGTTGTTCTGCGAAAACAGGTGTCGGTATTGAAGACGTACTCGAAGAAATCGTAAATAAAGTACCGCCACCAGAAGGTGATCGCACTAAGCCACTACGCGCTCTTATTGTCGATTCATGGTTCGATAACTACCAAGGTGTTGTGTCTTTGGTCCGTATCATGGAAGGTGAGTTAAACGTTAAAGACAAGATTCAAATCATGTCGAACGGACAAACTCACCAAGCTGATAAAGTGGGTATCTTCACACCTAAGCCCCTAGACACTGGTGTACTTCGCGCAGGTGAAGTAGGTTACATCATCGCCGGTATTAAAGAGATTCACGGTGCACCCGTGGGCGACACCATCACCTTGGCACGTGACCCTGCTAAGGAAATGCTGCCTGGATTTAAAAAGGTGAAGCCTCAGGTTTACGCCGGTGTATTCCCCGTCAGTTCTGACGACTATGAAGATTTTCGTGATGCGTTGGCAAAATTGAGCTTGAACGATGCCTCGTTATTTTACGAGCCAGAAAGCTCTGCCGCATTGGGCTTTGGTTTCCGTATTGGTTTCTTGGGCATGTTGCACATGGAAATCATTCAGGAGCGTTTGGAGCGTGAATACGATCTCGATCTTATTACCACAGCACCGACGGTAATCTATCAAGTTGAAACCACCAAAGGTGAGTTTTTAGAAGTCGATAACCCGTCTAAGTTACCGCCAGTTAATGATATTGCCATGATCCACGAGCCTATTGTAGAGGCCAATATCTTAGTACCACAGGAATTCCTCGGTAACGTGATTACTCTGTGCGTTGAAAAGCGTGGTGTACAAACGAATATGGCTTACCATGGCAAGCAGGTCGCGGTAACCTATGAAATACCAATGGCTGAAGTGGTTCTCGACTTCTTTGACCGTTTGAAGTCTACCAGTCGCGGGTTCGCATCACTGGATTACAACTTCAAAAAATTCCAAGCAGCCGACATGGTGCGTTTGGACATTTTGATTAACGGTGAACGCGTTGACGCATTAGCCGTGATTACGCACAAAGAAAACGCCCCATATCGTGGACGTGACTTGGTTGAAAAACTCAGAGAGCTAATTCCTCGTCAAATGTTCGATATTGCGATTCAAGCAGCGATTGGTAACCACGTTATCGCAAGGAGCACAGTGAAACAGTTACGCAAAAACGTAATCGCCAAATGTTATGGCGGTGACGTAAGCCGTAAGAAAAAGCTGTTGCAGAAGCAGAAAGAAGGTAAAAAACGCATGAAGCAAGTAGGTAACGTGGAACTGCCACAAGACGCTTTCCTTGCCGTGCTTAAGGTAAGTAAGTAATGGCAAATTATTTTTCTATTTTCCTCGTTGTTCTCACCCTAGGCTCAGGCCTGATTTGGTTAGTGGACAGCCTCGTTTATCGTCCAAAACGCCGAGAAAAGCTGGCTGAAATAAACGCAGCAGTTGGCGCTGAACAAACGGGGAAAATTGAAGATATTCCGCCGTATCTTGTTGATACGGCACAACAGATATTTCCGGTTATTGCCTTTGTTTTGGTGCTGCGTTCATTTTTGTATGAGCCGTTCCAAATTCCGTCAGGCTCTATGATGCCCACCTTGTTAGTGGGTGATTTTATCCTGGTAGAAAAATACGCATATGGCTTGCGAGATCCACTGTTTAGAAAGAAGTTTTTAGAAACCAGTGAACCCGAGCGTGGCGATGTTGTGGTGTTCAAATACCCTGAAGACCCAAATGTTGATTACATCAAGCGCGTGGTAGGGTTGCCCGGCGATACGGTTATTTATCAAAACGAACAAGTTTTCATTAAGCCTTACTGTGAGCAAGGTGGCGATAGCTGTCCATCGTTGGAAGCGGTACCACTTACTTACAAGAGCACGGGCGACTATACGCAAAATAGAGAGCCACTAAAGCGTTTTGTTGAACAGTTGGGCGAAGCGAACCACGATATATTGACCAACCCTAAGCTAGAAGCTAACCCTGCGGTGTTTGACAGCCAGCCGGGAACGCGCATGAATGAATGGATTGTGCCACAAGGCCATTATTTTGTGCTAGGTGACAACCGTGATAACAGCCGAGATAGCCGTTTTTGGGGTTTTGTGCCAGAAGAGAACTTAGTAGGGCAAGCGGTTGCTATCTGGATTAGTTTTGAGTTTGAACGCAGCCCAAATGATTTCTTACCCACGTGGATCCCGTCAAATGTTCGCTTTAATCGAGTGGGTGGCATTGAGTAATGCAAGGTATCGACACATATGCCAAGCTCAGTAAAACACTGGGTTATACGTTTGATGATAAAAGTTTATTAACGCTTGCACTTACCCATCGTAGTGCGTCGAAAAAGCACAACGAAAGGTTGGAGTTTTTAGGCGACGCAGTACTCGGTGTGGTTGTTGCCAAGGCCTTATTCAACAAGTTTCCTACCGTACCAGAAGGCAAGTTAACACGCATGCGTTCTACCTTGGTTAAAGGTGAAACACTTGCAGAACTTGCTCGTGAAACGGGTATCGGTGACTTGTTAAAGCTTGGTCAAGGCGAATTGAAAAGCGGTGGGTTTCGCCGCAGTTCTATATTGGCTGACGCGGTTGAAGCCATATTGGGGGCGATTTATTTAGAAGCGGGGTTAGACACAGTTGAGCAGGTTATTTTGCGTTTGTGGCAAAGCCGGATTGTTCAACTAGATCCTGAAGAACACCCGAAAGATAGCAAAACACGCCTTCAAGAGTATTTACAAGCACAGCGAGCTTCACTGCCAATTTATGAGGTGGTTGAAGTGTCGGGGAAAGATCACGCACAAACCTTTGTGGTTAGCTGTAAAGTTGAAGCGCTTCCCAAAAGTATTCGAGGCTCAGGGAGCAGCCGTCGAAAAGCCGAGCAGGAAGCCGCAAGATTGACCCTGGAGAAATTAGAAGATGGCAAATGATCATCAAGACATCACCCGTTGCGGGCTTGTTGCCATTGTCGGCCGACCTAACGTTGGCAAATCAACGCTACTAAATCGCTTGCTTGGCCAAAAAGTCAGTATTACTTCGCGTAAACCACAAACCACGCGTCATCGTATTTTAGGCATAGATACCGAAAACAATTGCCAAACTATTTATGTGGACACACCGGGTTTGCACCAAGACGAAAAGCGTGCCATCAATAAGTTGATGAACCGCGCCGCTGCAACCACATTAAGCGAAGTGAATTTGGTGTTGTTTGTGGTTGAAGGCACACGCTGGACAGAAGAAGATGAAGCGGTACTCAACCGTATAAAAGACAGTAAGTTACCGTGCTTTTTGATCGTTAATAAAGTTGACAAAGTGCCTGAGCGTCAAGATTTGATGCTGCACCTGCAAGTATTAAACAAAAAGTTTAATTTCGATGAAATTATCCCCGTGAGTGCGAAGCAGGGCAAACAGGTTGAGACAGTGCGCGAGTTGGTACAAAGTCGACAACCTGAAAGTGAATTTTATTTCCCCGATGATTACATCACTGATCGTTCAAGCCGTTTTATGGCTGCGGAAATTATTCGTGAAAAGCTCATGCGTTTTACGGGTGACGAATTACCCTATGCAACGACCGTAGAAATTGAACAATTTAAAATGGCTGATAATGGTGTTTATCGTATCAGTGGTTTGATTTTGGTCGAGCGGGAGACACAAAAACGCATGGTGATCGGAAAAGGCGGTAAGCACTTAAAAACCATGGGCGAACAGGCGCGTATTGATATGGAAAACCTGTTCGAAAATAAGGTGTTTTTAGAGCTGTGGGTAAAAGTGAAACAAGGTTGGGCCGACGATGAGCGTGCATTGCGTTCGTTGGGTTATGGCGAAGACTAACTTTTACTCGTCTTAGTACAAGAGGTTTATGTTATGAGTCTTTCCGATATTCGTCGTCAATATTCAATGGGGCACTTGGATGCCGATGCCCTCACCGAACATCCTCTGACGCTATTTAAGACTTGGTTACAAGATGCAATTGATGCCAAGTCTCCAGACCCAACTGCAATGACTGTAGCTACGGTTGACGCTAATGGTCAGCCGTCTCAACGTATTGTCTTGCTTAAAGATATGGACGAGCGCGGATTTGTGTTTTACACCAATTTGGGTAGCCGCAAAGCCAAAGAGCTATCGGTTAACCCCAAAGTGTCACTGCATTTCCCGTGGTATTTTATGGAGCGCCAAGTACGGGTTTGCGGCGAAGTAGAAAAATTATCGTTGTCTGAAGTGTCTCGCTACTTTTTGTCACGCCCTAAAGACAGCCAGTTAGCGGCTTGGGCTTCACAGCAAAGCCAACCGATTTCCAATCGTGAACTATTGATGACTCAGTTTCATCAACTCAAAGAGAAGTTTGCTAAAAAAGAAGTACCCGTACCGGATTTTTGGGGCGGTTTTAGAGTCAAGCCACACCAAATAGAGTTTTGGCAAGGTGGCGAGAACCGTCTTCACGATCGCTTTGAATACAACATACAAGCTGACGGTACTTGGGCTACGCAGCGATTAATGCCTTAATCTAACCGTTTGCACTCACTGTATGAATGCAGATACCCAAGCCTTTTCGCTGATCGATTCTCACTGTCACCTTGACTTGCCAGCCTTTTCGGCCGATTTACCGGCCGTGCTGGCGCGCAGCCAAGCGCAAGGGGTTAATCGATGGCACATTCCTGGTACAACGCCAGAGGGTTGGGCAAGACAACTAGAGATACAATCTCAACACCCATGTATTGACCTTTCTTTCGGGCTTCATCCGTATTTTTTGTCCAGTCACTCGGAGCTTTTATTAGAACAGCTTGAATCCAGTTTGGGCCAGCACCGCGATCGGATTGTCGCGGTGGGCGAAATCGGTTTAGATGCTGCCATTGATATACCTGCGAAATCGCAAGAGCAGATGTTTTTAGCCCAATTGAGTATGGCAAAGGCGCTTGGGTTACCCGTGATTGTTCATCATCGCAAAACCCACCACAGGATTATAGGCTTACTTAAACAAGCTAAGTTCACCAACGGCGGTGTTGTACATGCTTTCTCTGGCAGTACGGATGTCGCGAACGCCTACGTAGACATGGGGTTTTGTTTAGGCGTAGGCGGCACTATTACCTACGAGCGTGCACAGAGAACAAAACAAGCGTTAAGTACTGTGCCACTCGAAGCTTTGGTGTTAGAAACAGACTCGCCCGATATGCCGGTAGCAGGCTATCAAGGACAGCGCAATGAGCCAGAGCGATTGACCAATGTGGTCACTGTGTTATCTGAAATACGTAAGCAAGAGCGTAACGTCATTGCCAAACAGACGTCTCATAATTATTTGCGAATAATGCGTCTTCTCAACGAATAGAAACCTTTTACCGCGTAGCCTCCAAAGGTGAACCCCAAAATGCATAATAGCCCAAGTAATTGGGTTATTGTTTCACTGAAATCATTCTGGTTATTTTGTTTTTAAATGTGACTTGCCCAAGTTTAGTTTAAGTCAACATGATAACGACATAATCGCGTACTAATATGTCATATAAATTTACAGTAATAGATTCTTTAACTTGAAATTTTATTTAAGTGGTTGAATTGTAGTTTTTTATTAGTTGGTATGAATTATGCTTTTAATAGTCGAAATCCAGTCAATAGCGGTAGAAAAATCGGAAGGAGTTATTGTAATGAAAAGTAAAATAATAAAATTACTATTTATATCGTTTTCTGTTTCTATTAGTGGAATAGCAAACGCCGGATTAATTTATGTTGTAAATCTCGTTCATGATACTGGTAGTGTGTTTGGTACTATCGAGACTGATGGTTCATTTGGTGAGTTAACATCAGCTAATATTCTCAATATTGATTTATCAATGCAGTCAACAAATATTGATAATAACGAATTGCAGTTATTTACTTCTGTAAATACTAGCGGTTCGTTGTTTACTGCATCAGAAACTGAGTTAACTTTTGACTTTACCGGAGGTGGTAATGGTATTTACACGATATTTTGGTTTATTGGGGAAAGTTCTTCTAATGTGACATATTGGTGTTTAAATAGTTCCGGAGCAAACTGCGATGGTCGTGCTAGTGCGAGTTCTCTTGGTTATAAAACAGATTCTGGGCTGGATGTATTGACAGGAATTACGACTATCGCCGACATAAGTGTAACTGATGCTTCTGAGCCTCCTATATTTACTATTTTTGCAATTTTTTTAATGGTTTATATACGTCGAATACTAAAAAGATAGCGTTAAATCTACTTACTATTTTGTATCATCCTTATTTAGATACAGAGAGTGACTTAAGTAAAGGTTGTACAATTACGTATGAACGGGCACAGAAATAGCAGGCGCTAAGTTCTGTGCTACTAGATGCATTGGTGTTATTAGATACAGACGTCTCATAATTATTTGCGAATAATGCGTCTTCTCAACGAATAGAAACCTTTTACCGCGTAGCCTCCCAATATAAAGCCCAATAAACCTAATAGTAAAAATTGATGAGTTAAGGTCGTACTTTGCTCCTCGCGTTTGGCTTGTTGTTTTTCATTGTTGATGACAACACGCAAAAAACCCACCAAGTGTTCATCATACAAAATCTCACCTATGTGCGCCGACAAGCTGACATATTGTTCGCTTTGTAATAATGAGAGTAAGGGCTGGTAATCCGTTGTTTGAGCAATTGGCGTAGCGTCAAAGCGATAAACACTTGCTTGTATTACTCTTTCGTCATTAGCTAAAGATGCCAAAACGGGTGCTATTTTTGTGCTGTCGTTAGCAAAGGTCGTAGGTGCAAGTAGCCGACTGTAGTGTTGAATAACTGCTTCATTTGGATTTTCGGTTCGCGGGTTTAACCAGTTTTGATAAAATTGATTGGTCTCAAACACCCAATAACCCAGTAGTAGCGTGAAGGATAGGATAATGATGAAGTTGATGACGCGTTTGATAACGGCGTAGAAAGTATGAACGTGTTGAGGAGGAACTATGCTTTGCTCCGCTTTTGTTGATGATAAGCTATCGCTCATGCTTTCTCACTCTGAGGTTTAATGGTGCTGAAAAACATCAGTTAAGTTTGCATGAGTTTATCGCTTATGCCAAGTTTGCCTATTACTCAATAGAATAGACTTAAAATTTCAATAATCGGTATTTTATCTAAGGGCGTCTTTGGTTAGGATTGAAACCCTCATTTTTACTATTTGGAAAACCCGTGAGTCAGCTCGTAGACCAAGCATTAAGTTACAATCAATCTTCCTATTTGGCCTCTCTGTTGGATAACCCTGAACAACAGCTCATATTTGATGGTAATCAATGGTCTACTGCTCAAAAGCGTGCCTATTCGCAAAGTAGTGGTCGCCTCACTGTCTCATCACAAGCGCTAACGCTGGCGCAACTGTCAGGCATACAACATGCACTTTCGAGTCATTTAGATGTATTGAATTGGCGCGCTCACCCACTAAATGATAAGACCCGTCATATGGTCGCTGTGGCTGAAGTCACAGGAATTACACAAACCACCCTAAATGAGTTAATTAACGAAGTTGCCAAGCAGTTTCATGCAGAAATTGCTTTTCAGAATTCGCAGCCCGTATTGACCAAACCGGGACTGTTGGTGATGGACATGGACAGCACAGTGATCGGCATTGAGTGTATTGATGAAATTGCCAAACTTGCAGGGTTAGGCGAGCAAGTAGCGGCTGTGACTGAGCGAGCGATGCAAGGTGAGTTGGCGTTCAGTGAAAGTTTAATTACTCGGGTTGCGTGTTTGAAAGGCGTACCAGTGAGTCAGTTGGCACAGATACGAGACGGAATTCCCTTAATGCCGGGTCTACTCAAGCTAGTAAAAACCTTGCAATCTCACGGCTGGAAGATCGCCATTGCTTCTGGTGGATTTACCTATTTTGCGAACTACCTAAAAGAGCGACTATCTTTGGATGCCGCCTTTGCCAATACTTTGGCCGAAGAGAGTGAGATATTAACCGGTGAAGTTGTGGGTGACATTGTCGATGCTGATGTTAAAGCAAAAGTCGTGCAGCAACTGGCCGAAAAATGGGGCATTAGTGAAGCGCAAACCATCGCGATGGGTGATGGTGCCAACGACCTGAAAATGATGGAAGTTGCGGGGCTAGGATGCGCGTTTCATGCTAAACCTATCGTTAACGACAAAGCTGATGTAGCCATTAGGTTCGGTGGGTTAGATAGTTTACTGTATTATTTAGCCGCAGAATAACACTGGTCATCCGTACCCGAGGCGTCTGCCTTTGGTACGGTGAACCGTGGTATAAATAGCATTACTTGTCTTTAAATTGTGTTTGGTTGGCTTCAATAATGTCATTTGGGATATTGTAGCGGCTAAGTACTTCTTCCGTAATATCTACGGCGTGTACGCAGGCGCCAATAGCCCATAACTTTTCTTCGAGCTCTTTCGCCCGGTGTAGCGCATAAACACTAATGTAATTGATCTCGGCCTGTAACATGTCGAGGTCTGGTTTCGTGGTGGTAGATAAGTGCACACTCAAGGCGATAAACTGCCCTTGTTGTATTGCTTCACGAATAAACTGTAGTCTCGCTTCATGGGTGCGGAAGGTATTGCTATAGCGGGGCGTAATTGCCAACCTCGGATCGCGTTTTGTAGGGTTGAACGCCAAATACAGTTCGTGGTGTAAGGGTTGGTGTTCAACTTTAATTTGCTTAATGCTTTGCTGTATTTGCTGAGAGTCGTGGTTTCTGTCTCTGAAAAACGATTCTAAATTTATTTTTTGCTCCGATGCAAACGTGGTCAACAGGCGTTTTATTCTGTTTTCGTTTGGAGAAATCGCCGCGACCTGCGGGTGATATCTGGCCCCTTCTTTACTTAAAATAAAAGACAGGGTAGGTATGTTTCTCGCGTTGATACAGCGTAATGCATGCCCAATACCCGGGATTTCTTCCTCATCAGGGTAGGTTTCTAAGTGGTTACGGTTTTTCTTTATTAGCTCGTCAAAAAATGCGCGAGCGGATCGTCCTTCATCACCTGATACCGCTCTAAGGTGTAATATTTTTCCGTCTTCACTCACGTTCACCACTTTGTAATGCAAATTCATTACGTTGTGTTTTTTGGTAATTTCTTGTAAACGCGGGAAGCCAATAATCACACGAACGTCTAAATCGCCGTGGTATTCACCTTCTAACTCAAGGCGCAGGCCACTGACTGAAATGTCTTCGCTCACCCCCATGATTAAGTCATCAAGAATCTCTACTCTGACAACCGAGCGCAATAAGTACCGCGCTTCCATGCGTTGATCGTGAAATTTATATTTAAATGCTTTGATTTCTGCAGGCAAACGGTTGCGCGGGTGACCAAATAAACGCAGCTGTTTGAGTTCTTGCTTGTTAACCTTAAAGTGATAATACACCTGTTGACCATACTCAGAGGTAATATCTGTCACTTGCGCTACGTATTTTAAATTCTTCAGTTTTGCCATTAAACGCGGCGCGGGCGGCGTGTTTTGGCGTTTTATTTTGTTCCCTACTGAGTCGGGAAGTGACAAGGGCGCATGAGCATCTTCTGGGTCTATTTCTGCGATGGTAATTTTAAATACGCGCCAACTGACCTTTTTGGCGCCAAAACCTAGGAAGAGTGTTCTTAATGCATCATTTTTTTTCAGATCGATGTTAGACGCAGAATAAAAATAGACTTTACCTTTTTGCAGATGGTTAAACGCGTAAACGTACATGGCCGCTTCTTGGCCTTTGCGATATTCACCAATGAGATAACTCAACCGAGCGCGGTTAACCAGATACCCTAAGCGAATATTTTCCTCTTCATCAGACCAGTACGAAATGACACTGCGGTTAATTTCGTTGGCCATGGCAAATCGAGGTATTGGGCCATCGTCAATCCAGTCGACAAAAATAGGCAGTGTAGGGAAGCTGGGTGAAAAATACTGCTCACAGGTTTTGTTAATGATGGCGTCTATGGTGTTAATCAAATTCACTTTGTAACGGCGTTTATTGCCGTGGATAAAGTTTTCTAAAAAGTGATCAAATTCACCATTGGGCATATCTTCGTTGCGTTTGAGCATGACATACGTTTTGTCTCGCTCTTCGACAACCTTAAGCACAATGTAGGCAATACCAGTGTGCTTATCTAATGAAAACTCACTTTCTAAGCCCCTAAAATGAACAGAGACTTTTTCATCTTTGGTAAAGTCATAATTGTTATTTACCAATTTCATTCGCACGCCGTGAGAGGAGATATCTACACTGGTTGCCCGTACGCTGGTACCATTTTTGGTGAAGACTTCAAGTGCAATCGCAAAGTTCATCCGTTCTTCACCGCGCCGGATGTAGCGCAATAAACTTACTTCAGGTACATCGAACTTGATCAAACTTTGCTGTTGTCGGTCTTCTTCGACGTCAGCTTGGCTGTCTTGCCTGTCTCGCATGACCTTAAAATTGTTCTCGGTACGAAGCATCGCTTCATACACACCAAAACAATAACGCCCAAAAATACGGATTTGTTTCTCAAACTCTTCAATTGCGACATCGTCGAGATAATGTTGAATACCTTCGTGTTCATGCAAACGGCATTCGCCGTCAACTTGACCACGCAAATCCACAGAACGCAAACACGGACGAGCCAAGCGCTTAATTTCCATTTTTATCAGAAATTGTTTTTCACGCGGCAGGTCTTTGGCGATCTTTAAAAGCGCCTGATTGAACTCAGGTTCCCGAGCCAGGGGTTTTAGTTTTTCAATAATGTGCGCGTATCGCTGCAAATCTTGGCTCATGTGCTACTGCATATCTCGTCGGTTTGTGACTATTAGGGGTATCGGCAGGAAATCCAATCAGTTGAATGTTAGACCAAATTTGATGGGTTTATCATCAAAATCTAGCCTAAGGCACTGATTCAGGCTGACGCTCTACCACTTATCGCTTATTAAGATAGAATAGCGGTAAAAGTGCGATGAGAAAATGAATTTATGGCAAAACGTAAAACCGCTTATGTCTGTTCTGACTGCGGCGCCGAGTTTCCCCGCTGGCAGGGGCAGTGTACCGAATGTAAGGCATGGAACACGATTTCTGAATTTGTCGTGAGTCCAGCTGCCAGAAGCAGAGAAAATTTAACCGGTTATGCAGGCCAAACCGCAAGTAAGATCGAAACCCTGAATGAAATTGATTTAGCGGCGCTACCGCGTATCGGCTCTAGCTTTAAAGAATTGGATAGAGTATTAGGTGGCGGTATTGTACCCGGCTCGGCCATGTTGATTGGTGGCTCGCCGGGAGCAGGGAAAAGCACCCTGTTACTACAGGTGATGTGTAAACAAGCGGCAGTCAATACTGCTTTGTACGTTACAGGGGAAGAGTCACTGCAACAAGTGGCAATGCGAGCTAATCGTTTGGGCTTACCGAACGACAAATTGAAAATGCTTGCGGAAACCAATGTGGAGACGATTTGTCAGTTGGCGTTAACCGTTAAACCTCAAGTCATGGTTATTGACTCTATACAGGTAATGCATGTATCTGATGTGCAGTCGGCGCCCGGCAGTGTGTCGCAAGTAAGAGAGAGCGCAGCTTACCTCACGCGTTTCGCTAAACAACATCACATTGCTATGTTTATCGTAGGTCATGTGACCAAAGACGGTAATCTAGCTGGCCCGAAAGTGCTAGAGCACTGTATCGATTGTTCCATGATGCTGGAGGGAGACAGCGACGGTCGGTATCGCACCCTGCGTAGCCACAAAAACCGTTTTGGCGCCGTTAATGAACTTGGCGTGTTTGCGATGACCGAAAAGGGGCTGAAAGAAGTGAATAACCCCTCAGCTATTTTCTTAAGCCGTGGCGACAATCAGGCGCCGGGATCCAGTGTTATGGTGATTTGGGAAGGCACTCGGCCATTGCTTGTTGAAATTCAAGCCTTGGTTGACTACTCCCAAGTGGGTCATCCTCGCCGTATCGCCGTGGGGTTGGAGCAAAACAGATTGGCCATGTTACTGGCTGTGTTGCACCGCCACGGTAATATTCAGATGAACGACCAAGATGTATTTGTGAATGTGGTTGGCGGCGTGAAAGTCGCGGAAACCAGTGCTGACTTAGCTCTGCTATTGGCGATGGTTTCGAGCTTTCGCAATAACGCTTTGCCACGGGAGCTTATTGTATTTGGCGAAGTGGGGCTGGCTGGTGAAATTCGCCCGGTTCCCAATGGCACTGAGCGCTTGATTGAAGCAGCGAAACACGGTTTTAAACGTGCCATTGTGCCAAAATCCAACGCCCCTAAACAAGCTATCGAGGGATTGTCAGTGATTGGGGTAAGTCAATTGAGTGAGGCGTTAGACGCCCTTTAATGTTTCGCGTGATACGAGATGATAAAGCGGTTGTTCTTTGCTTATGAACAACCGCGCTGTTTGCGGTTTACCTTAACCGTTAATCGTGTCGGCTAGATACGCCGCCAAATCAGGATTGGTCGTGAAAATAACATACTTGCTTGCATTTAAATCATAGTAAATTTCTATGTCTTCCATGCTAGTGACTTTGGTTAGCGCTAGGCTGTCTAGCCCTGAATCAAATTGAAGGTAAAGTGGGGCTACTACGCCCAGGTCATCATGAGTGATGGTGGTAACATAATAACTACCTTCAACGGTGCCGTCGTCGTCAGTGGCAGTAACGGTGCCAGTAGGCGAGTCTGACAACTCAGAAAAGTCTAAAGTGACATTTAACAGGCTCGGCGTAGATGTGCTACTGCTGTCTACTAACATATACCACGTCTGGCCAGAGAATGCCGTGCTGGTAAGTAACTGGGCCTCGAAAGGGTAGTCGATGCTGGATTCACTCCAGATTTCCAATTCGCCAGAAAGGGTATCAAAATTCAATGCGATTGATGGCATTAATGCCATAAAGGTGTCGGTTTGACTGCCGGTTGATACCAGACTGGTGTCATCGATCAGATAATCTCGTGTTTCCGTGTAAGTGTCGTTTTGATCGTACACTTCAAATTGCTTGTTTTCTACGTCAAAGGTCAGCGCTGTCTCGCCGTCAGAGGCTTGTACAGCGCTATTGGTGTGGTTGACATACCATGTTTCGCCAGCGCCCAAGTAATCACTGAGCGTAGTGTAATTGTTCACAATAGTGACACTATCATCAATGATCCGCGGTGTGACTAAATCTACCGCGTCATAGCCGTAGGTATTAATGTAGCTTTCCACTGCGGTAATTTGCGTCTTTAACAAAGTCATTAAGGCGTCGGTATCGTAATCACTGCCATAAATAGCCATATCATCCGCTAACCCACGGGCGACGGCGTGAATTTTAGTAGATGAATTCTTTCGAGAAGACGTCGACTTCAAAGAAATGTAGTTGCCAGACAAATTGTTACTGTTTAGATCTAATTCGTTGGCGATATCTGTTAACGTATAATCAGAATGGAATGCGAGGGTAGTATAAGGCGTCACCACAACGTTACCCGCCTCGGCAGCCAGGGTATATGAACGAGTCACAACACCCACTCTGTCTGCATCAAACGCTTCGCCCGCAACGACGTTAGCAATAATGGCATAAGCAGATTGCGCTTCAGTGATCACGATTTCGCCATTCTCGTCAGTATCACCAATGTATTCGTCGCTGTCTGCCACGCCATCTTGATTGCTGTCTATATAGACTTGAGCGGCAGTAAGGTATCCGTCCATAACGGTAATAGTGGTGTCTGTGCTGGTTTCAGACTCATCATCAGACGATGAGCTTGAGCCTCCGCATGCTACTAAACCGGGCAGGCAAAGTGTGGCGAGTAAAAACTTACGCGTAAATGTCATGGCATTCTCTTGCTTTTAGTTGTGGGTCATTGAGTTGACAGTTAGAGCAAGAGCTTATCGAAGATGTTCAGTAACCCCTATGTGTCATGCTGTAAATGTTTAGCAAAAACAATAAGGTAGTGTTATTAAATGTCAGTTAGTGTCAGTTTGGGTGGGCGAGAGCTACGCCGACGCGAAAATATGATCCAGTAGGGCGGTTAATTCTTGTTGTTCCAAAGTCTGTTTGCCGCTATTGAGCAATAATAAACGCCGTAAATCGGCCATTGAATTAACGTCGGTATTCACAATTTTCATGCCGGTATCAATAGTGGTCGAATTTTGGTGGTTGGGAGCGTCAGCGGTGTATGTTAGTAACACAGCGCAGGCAATGGCCGGACTTTCATCATTTGGTTTTAACGTAAGGGTGAATTGTGAATGTGCATGGCCCAATGCCGCTTGAGGCACTTGCACTTTAAAGCCTTGAATCGATACGTCGAGTATGGTCACCGGCCACGTGTTTTGCTGCGCGGAGAGCGTGCCATTGAAGTTGATTGGAATACGTGTAAATTGCCGTTGTTCTTGACGCATTATCTCTCACCACTGAAGATGTTATCACGTTTAGTGTAGCGCTATTTTCACCAACAAAAAAGTCGGGAGAGTACGAATACTTTCCCGACTTTTATCAATGAGGGTTCTACCAGATTATTTGGCGATTTTCTTGTATTTCAAACGGTGTGGCTCAACCACATCTTGACCATAAGTGTCTTTTAGCCAAGCTTCGTAGTCGGTGTAGTTGCCTTCGTAGAAATTAATCTTACCTTCATCGCGGTAGTCCATAATATGCGTGGCTACGCGGTCTAAGAACCAACGGTCGTGCGATATAACCATGGCGCAACCCGGGAACTCAAGCAGCGCATTTTCCAGTGCTCGCAGTGTTTCAACGTCAAGGTCGTTGGTGGGCTCATCCAGTAGCAACACGTTACCGCCAGCTTTTAATAGCTTCGCTAAATGCACACGGTTGCGCTCACCGCCCGACAAATCTTTGATGAATTTTGATTGGTCAGTACCTTTAAAGTTAAAGCGGCTACAATATGCGCGGCTATTAATTTCAAAGTTGCCAATACGGATGATGTCTTGGTCGTCGGAAATTTCTTTGTAAACCGTGTTGTTCTCGTCCATGTGGTCGCGGAACTGCTCAACGCTAGCAAGCTGTACCGTTTCACCCACAGTGATAGAACCTTTGTCCGCTTCTTCCTTGCCAGAAAGCATACGGAATAGGGTTGATTTACCAGCGCCGTTCGGACCAATAATGCCCACGATTGCGCCTTTAGGCACTTTAAAGGTGAGGTCGTCGATCAACAGGCGGTCGCCGTATGATTTACCCAAGCCTTCTACTTCAATGACCTTGTCACCTAATCGCTCACCTGGCGGAATAAATAGTTCGTTAGTCTCGTTGCGTTTTTGGTAATCGCCACTCGACAACTCTTCAAATCGTGCCATACGTGCCTTGCTCTTGGCTTGACGACCTTTAGGGTTGGTGCGTACCCACTCAAGTTCTTGCTTGATTGATTTTTGACGAGCGTTCTCAGCGCGTTCTTCTTGCTCAAGACGCTTGTCTTTTTGATCAAGCCATGAAGAGTAGTTGCCTTCCCATGGAATACCGTAGCCACGGTCAAGTTCTAATATCCAGCCCGCTACGTTATCCAAGAAATAACGGTCGTGGGTAATGGCTACCACTGTGCCTTCATAATCGTGTAGGAAGCGCTCTAACCAGGCTACTGATTCTGCATCCAAGTGGTTGGTTGGTTCGTCGAGTAACAACATTTCTGGTTTTTCAAGCAATAGCTTACACAGGGCTACGCGTCGACGCTCACCACCAGAGAGCTTGGTTACGTCGGCATCCCAAGGCGGTAGGCGCAAGGCATCGGCTGCACGCTCAAGGGCATTTTCTAAGTTGTGACCGTCTTTGGTTTGAATGATGGCTTCTAATTCACCTTGTTCTTTTGCCAATGCATCGAAATCTGCATCAGGGTCAGCATAAGCGGCGTATACTTCATCCAAACGCTTAAGGGCATGAGCGACATCAGCGACGGCTTCTTCAATGTTACCGCGTACGTCTTTGTCTTCATTTAATTGAGGTTCTTGAGGAAGGTAACCAATTTTCAAGCCGGGCTGTGGGCGAGCTTCACCTTCAATTTCGGTATCAATACCTGCCATGATGCGCAGTAAGGTTGATTTACCAGCGCCGTTTAGACCGAGTACACCAATTTTGGCGCCAGGGAAAAAGCTCAGAGAGATATCTTTTAAAATTTGTCGATTTGGTGGGACTATTTTACCCACTCTGTGCATCGAATATACGTATTGAGACATGTCATGTCCTTGGCAAAAATAAAGGGTTATTGTAATCAATATCAGCCAGTATTGACTATAACTTTCACCGTAACCGGTGGAAAACTGAACATTTATCTAGGCTGAGTAAAAGGAAAGGCGACGATGAGCCGAAAATCAAGTAGGATGACAACCAATTCAGGCATAGGGATAGTATTTTTATGACCAAGTCTTCTTTTACCCTGACAGAGCTAGCCGAACAAGTTGGCGGTGATGTAAAGGGCGACGGCAGTGTGGAATTGAACGGTGTGAACACCTTAGAAAAAGCCACAAACAGCCAAGTATCGTTTCTGACTAATATTAAGTATAAACCACAACTCGATTCTACCGATGCTGGGGCGGTGATTATCCACCCTAAATACGCAGACGAATACACGGGTGCCAGTTTGCTGCATAGCAACCCGCATGCGGCCTTTGCGCGCATTGCCCAATTGTTTGACACCACACCTCCTGTGGCTACGTCAAAACACGCGACCGCGGTGATTGACGATAGTGCAACACTGGGTGACAACGTCGCCATTGGCCCACATGCTGTTATCGAGAAAAATGTCATCTTGGGTAACAATGTGGTTATCGGGGCAAATGTGTACATCGGTGAAGGTGCTGTAATAGGCGATGGCAGTGTCATTCATCCCAACACCACAATTTATCATCGCGTTCGTATTGGTAAGCGCGTGAGAGTACACAGTCAAACCGTGATTGGTGCTGACGGCTTCGGGTATGCTAATGACCAAGGCACTTGGTTGCCGATCCCTCAAACCGGTTCAGTGGTGATTGGCGACGACAGCCAAATTGGGTCGTCGACGACGATTGATCGCGGCGCATTAGATGACACACGCATTGGTAAAAATGTGATCATTGATAACCAAGTGCAAATTGGCCACAACTGTGTCATTGGCGACCATTCTTGTATCTGCGGCGCCACGGGTATTGCAGGCAGTGCTACCATCGGTAAATATGTCATTATTGCAGGTGGATGCGGTATAAGCGGGCACTTGAGCATTTGTGATGGCGTGCAGGTGACAGGATACACAATGGTGGTGACAGATATCACCGAACCTGGCGTTTATTCGTCTGGCCAACCCGCCATGAAGAACCGAGAGTGGCGTAAAAACGTAGTCAGAAATAAACAGTTAGATAGCCTGTATTCACGTGTGAAAGCACTGGAGAAAGGTGAATAAACACAGCTTGGGCGCGATTCGTTTTGTTTGCTGTACACAATTATGACAATTCTGCGATAAAGCAGTATACATAGCGCCCAAAATGACTAGAATATGCGACTCGTTATCGCCATAGAAACGCAGTTAAGGAGCCTTCATGTTACCCCGCGAAATGAACATAGCCGATTTCGATCCTGAATTAGCCGCCGCTATTGATAAAGAAACGCAGCGTCAGGAACAACACATCGAACTTATTGCATCTGAAAACTACTGTAGCCCACGTGTAATGGAAGCGCAGGGTTCTCAGTTAACCAACAAGTACGCGGAAGGATATCCGGGCAAGCGCTATTATGGCGGTTGTGAGTATGTAGACATTGCCGAAGATTTAGCCATCGAACGCGCTAAGCAGCTTTTCGGTGCAGATTACGCAAACGTGCAGCCTCACTCGGGTTCACAAGCCAACTCAGCTGTATTTATGGCCTTGCTTAACGCAGGTGATACGGTATTGGGCATGAGCTTGTCTGAAGGTGGTCACTTAACACACGGTTCTCACGTTAACTTCTCTGGTAAAACCTACAATGCGGTACAGTACGGTTTGAACGAAGAGACGGGGGAAATCGATTATGATCAAGTAGAAGCTTTGGCTGAAGAGCACAAGCCAAAAATGATCATTGGTGGATTCTCTGCTTACTCTGGTATTGTTGACTGGCAACGCTTCCGCGCTATCGCGGACAAAGTAGGCGCTTACCTGATGGTAGACATGGCGCACGTTGCTGGCTTGGTAGCGGCGGGCGTTTATCCTAACCCTCTACCTCACGCGCACGTTGTTACAACCACTACGCACAAAACCCTTGCAGGCCCTCGTGGCGGCTTGATCTTGTCTGCCTGTGGCGATGAAGATCTGTACAAGAAATTCAATAGCTCAGTATTCCCTGGTAATCAGGGTGGTCCTTTGTGTCATGTTATTGCTGCAAAAGCGGTGGCGTTCAAAGAAGCACTTGAGCCAGAATTTAAAGTTTATCAACAACAGGTTGTGACCAACGCAAAAGCCATGTGCAAAGTAATGCAAGAACGCGGTTACAAAATCGTGTCTGGCGGTACTGACAACCACTTGTTTTTGTTAGACCTTATTGATAAAGATATTACTGGTAAAGATGCTGATGCTGCCCTTGGCCGCGCCAACATCACAGTAAACAAAAACTCAGTGCCAAAAGATCCACGCTCTCCATTTGTTACTAGCGGTCTGCGCATCGGTACTCCAGCAATCACACGCCGTGGTTTCAACGAAGCTGAAGCGCAACAAGTTGCAAACTGGATTTGTGATATCTTGGACAACATGGGTGACGAAAGCGTTGTAGAACGCGTTAAGAACGAAGTAATTGAGCTTTGCTCACGCTTCCCTGTATACCCATAAGCACTAGTTAATACAGGACATGGCCTGTGATACCACAGGCCACAGATAGAGAGGACTCACTATGTTTTGCCCATTTTGCTCCGCACAGGAAACAAAAGTTATCGACTCTAGGTTGGTGGCGGAAGGGCATCAGGTGCGTCGCCGTCGCGAATGTGCTCAGTGCCATGAACGTTTTACCACGTTTGAAAGTGCCGAGCTGGTCATGCCAAGAGTGATCAAACGCGACGGCACTATCGAACCTTTCAACGAAGAAAAGCTCCGCGCAGGTTTACAGCGTGCGTTAGAAAAACGCCCTGTAAATACAGAAAGTGTCGAGCAATGCATTCTTTCTCTGAAGTCTAAACTCCGTGCCACCGGAGAGCGAGAAGTAGAGAGTGAATTGCTCGGCAGCCTCATTATGGATGCCCTCAAGGAACTCGACAAAGTTGCCTATGTGCGCTTTGCATCGGTTTATCGTTCATTTGAAGATATTCGCGAGTTCGGTGAAGAAATAGCAAAATTAGGTGATTAATCACCATGACAGCATCGTTTTTGGTGGGTAGTCAAACCGCCAGTGCGCAAGATTACCGCTATATGGCATTGGCCATTCAACTTGCCAGTAAAGGCCGGTATACCACTTCGCCTAATCCACGAGTAGGGTGCGTGATTGTAGCGCCCAATAATGAAATAGTGGGCCAAGGTTTTCACATTCAAGCTGGCACTCCGCACGCTGAAGTCCATGCTTTGGCGCAAGCAAAATCACACTCACAAGGTGCAACCGCCTACGTCACTTTAGAACCTTGTAGCCATTATGGCCGCACACCTCCGTGTGCCGAAGCGCTGATTAAAGCTAAGGTTGCTCGTGTGGTGGTCGCCATGACCGACCCCAATCCTCAAGTGAGTGGTCGAGGCCTTAAAATGCTAACAGATGCGGGTATTGCCGTTACTACGCAGGTGATGGAGCAAGAGGCAATAGCGCTCAATCGAGGCTTTATCAAGCGCATGGTCCAAGGACAACCGTGGGTGACGGTGAAGATGGCAAGCTCAGTTGATGGCAAGGTGGCATTGCAAAATGGTGTGAGCCAATGGATTACAGGCCCTGCTGCCCGAAAAGATGTGCAACGTCATCGCGCAGCGTCATGTGTCGTGTTAACTGGCAGTGGTACGGCGAAGTATGACAATCCAAGCTTGTTAGTTCGCGCCACAGAATTTGATCTAACCGATTATCCCCTAACCGAATTGCGACAACCCGAGCGTGTGGTAATAGATAGCAAGGGGGTATTGTCACCCACATTGAAGATGTTCAACGACGGTCATCCCGTTACCCTAGTGTCGAATCAGCCACCTAATCAGGTATTTTCCCCGTCGGTGAAGCATTTAGCGCTTGATTCTGACGAACACGCCCACATTTCTCTTTCAGCATTATTGGATGAACTCGGCCGTGCTAGCCATAATGAAGTGTGGGTAGAAGCAGGTTCAGGCCTCACTGGCGCCTTGCTGGAGCAAGGGTTAGTGGATGAAGTGATTGTGTATCAAGCGGCCAAGATAATGGGGCCTGATGCACAAGACATGTTTTTAATTGATAAGCGTGAAACCATGGATAGTGTCCTGTCACTGTCGCTTCAAACGGTTGTACAGGTAGGGCAAGATATAAAAATGACCTACTTAACCCCTCACGCTCACCAACATATTTCTCAACCGGAGTAGACGTATGTTTACCGGCATTATTGAAGCCTTGGGTACCATCAAATCGATGGATCGCCGGGGCGAAGATATTCGATTAACCGTATCAGCAGGAAAGCTGGATATGTCTGATGTCGCGCTAGGAGACAGTATTGCGACCAATGGTGTGTGTCTCACCGTGGTGGATTTTGACCAATCAAGTTACAGTGTTGACGTATCAGCAGAGACCATTCGTTTAACGGGGTTTGCCGATTATCAACCGGGCATGCCTGTTAACCTGGAAAAAGCCATGCAGGTTAACAGCCGTTTTGGTGGTCATATTGTGTCTGGCCACGTTGACGGCGTGGGTAAAATCACCCAAGTTATTCATCATACCGATTACATCGAATTTTGGGTTAAAGCGCCTGACGAATTAGCTAAATATATTGCTCACAAAGGCAGTATTACCGTTGACGGTATTAGCTTAACCGTGAATAAAGTGAATGGTGCGGAGTTTATGCTGTGGATTATCCCGCATACTTTGCAAGAAACTATCATGAGTGAATATAAAGTGGGGTCAAAGGTCAATTTAGAAGTTGATGTTATCGCCCGCTACTTAGAGCGTTTAATGCTCGGTGATAAAGCTGCTCAAGCAGAAAAAACGTCGAATATTGATTTGGCTTTTTTAGCCGAAAATGGTTTTTTAAAACGTTAAACCCCACCCTACGATTGAATAAGAAAATATGACATTTAATACAAGCCAAGAAATTATTGAAGATATTCGCCAGGGTAAAATGGTTATCCTGATGGATGATGAAGACCGCGAAAATGAAGGCGACCTAATCATGGCGGCTGAGCACGTGACGCCTGAAGCGATCAACTTTATGGTAACGCACGCTCGCGGTTTAGTGTGTTTGCCTATGACACAAGAACGCTGCCGTAAGTTGAAATTACCCTTGATGGTAGATAAAAACCAAGCGCAGTTTTCTACGAACTTTACCGTATCGATTGAAGCGGCAGAAGGCGTGACAACAGGCATTTCGGCGGCCGACCGAGCCACCACAATTTTAGCCGCCGTTAACAAAGACGCGAAGGCGGAAGACATCGTTCAGCCGGGCCATATTTTCCCGTTGATCGCCAAAGACGGTGGTGTACTCAACCGAGCCGGTCATACCGAAGCTGGCGTTGACCTAGCGCGGTTAGCGGGTTGCGAACCGGCCGCGGTTATCGTGGAAATACTGAATGAAGACGGCTCTATGGCGCGTCGCCCTCAACTGGAGTCGTTTGCTAAACAACACGATTTGAAAATTGGTACGATTGCCGATTTGATTGAATACCGTAACCTCAATGAAACCACAATTGAAAAAGTGGCCGAATGTACCTTGCCCACAGAATTTGGTGAATTTGAATTACACACCTACAAAGATGTCATCGACAATCAACTACACTTTGCATTGAAGCGCGGTGAGATTAAACAGGACTCACCCACATTAGTTAGGGTTCACTTACAAAATACACTGAGTGATTTGTTGGGCTCTACGCGTGCGATTAATCGGTCTATGACGCTTCCCCAAGCGATGGAGCGCATTGCGAAAGAAGGCGGAGTTTTAGTGCTGCTTGGCAAAGACGAAGACATTGAAACGCAAGTGCAACGCTTTGCTGCGGAAGATCGTGGCGAGCAACCCACAGGTAAAAACTGGCAGGGTTCATCGCGTACAGTGGGTGTTGGTAGTCAAATTTTGGCTACCTTGGGCGTTAAACAGATGCGCTTGCTGAGCAAACCGATTAAGTATCACGCTTTATCGGGTTTTGGACTGGAAGTTGTTGAGTATATCCACGACTAATACATTGGGTTTCGTTGAAGGTGTGCTATACTTCGCGCCGTTTTGAAAATAGGGTTTAAGTGATGCAGGTAATTGAAGGCAATATCAGAGCCACAGGTAAAAAATTTGCAATTGTAGTGTCTCGTTTTAACAGCTTTGTTGTTGAGAGTCTGTTAGAAGGCGCATTAGATACGTTGGAAAGACACGGCGAAGTCAGTGATGAGAATATCACTTTGGTACGTGTACCTGGAGCTTATGAGCTACCGGTTGCTGCGAAAAAATTGGCAGAAAGCGGTAAATTTGATGCCATCATTGCATTGGGTGCAGTAATTCGCGGTGGTACACCTCACTTCGATTTCGTCGCTGGCGAATGCAACAAAGGCCTAGCTCAAGTATCACTTGAATATTCTATCCCTGTTTCTTTCGGTGTCATCACCACAGATTCTATCGAACAAGCCATTGAGCGCTCTGGCACAAAAGCCGGTAACAAAGGGTCAGAAGCAGCATTAGGTGCGCTAGAAATGGTGAACGTAATGGCTGAGCTTGATTCAGTAATCGGAGCCTAAGCGTGAAGGTATCTCCAAGACATCGTGCTAGAGAACTAGCAGTTCAAGGGATTTACTCTTGGCAAATGAGCGGTAACGATATCGCTCAAGTTGAACTGGCATTGGCAACAAGCAATAACATGGACGGCGTTGATATGTCGTTGTTCCAAAGTTTATTGCGCGGTGTAGCTAAAAACGCTAGCGAGCTTGATACAGCAATTAAACCTTATCTAGGCCGCTTGCCAGAAGAGCTAGACCCTATCGAAAAAGCAATCCTTCGATTGGCAACATACGAGCTTGTTCATTGTATTGATGTGCCGTTTAAAGTGGTGATCAACGAAGCCATTGAGCTAGCTAAATCTTTCGGTGCTGAAGAAAGCCACAAGTTTGTTAATGGTGCGCTCGACAAAGCCGTGAGAAAACTTCGTCAAAACGAAGCTTAATATCGTTTCGACAGTCAACCAGCGTAGTGGATCAACGAGTAAAGCGTTAAGTATACCGTGAAAGAATTTGACCTAATAAGTCGATACTTTGCCCAGGGAGGGCATCATCGCAAAGATGTACTTGTTGGCATAGGTGACGATTGTGCGGTGACGCAGATGCCTGCGAACCAACAACTCGCTATTACCACAGATACGCTGGTAGAAGGCGTACACTTCTTAAAGCAAGCACCGGCCCGTTCGGTTGCTTACAAAGCTGTAGCGGTAAACCTTAGCGACCTCGCCGCCATGGGAGCCGAACCTGCGTGGATCAGCTTGTCGCTATCGATGCCATTCTGTGATGAAGCCTGGTTAAGTGAGTTTGCCAAAGGCTTGTATGAACTCACCGAGTACTATTCGGTTCAACTGATCGGTGGCGATACCGTTTCTGGCCCGTTGTCGTTAACCATTACGGCACAAGGCTTTATCCCCCCAGACAATGCACTTAAACGCAGCAGCGCAAAGCCAGGCGATTGGATTTACGTTACAGGCACATTAGGCGATGCTGGTGCGGGATTGGCAATTTTGCAAAACCAACTTGAAGTCGCCGACGAAAATCGCGAGTTTTTAGTTAACCGACACCTGTATCCCACGCCACGAGTGATGGCGGGCACAGCGCTTCGACGCACTGCGAATGCCTGTATCGATGTTTCAGATGGTTTGGCCTCTGATATTCGTCATATCTTAAAAGCGTCGGGCTGTGGTGCGCAAATCCATATCGACCGTTTACCTATATCCACTGAGTTGTTCAAAACCGTTGGCGCCAAAAAAGCGTATGAAATGGCATTGACCGCCGGTGACGATTACGAGTTAATTTTTACCGTGAGCGAAGAGCAACGCGGTAATTTAGAAACCTCTCTTGCCAGTGCCAATGTACAGGCTACCTGTATCGGTCAAGTGAATGGCTACAATGGCCAGTGCGACTTTCGCCTTTATGATTCTCCCTACACACTGCCGGGAGAGGGTAAAGGCTACGAGCATAACTTTTAATGGACGCCGCGTTGAGGAAACGGGTAAGCCTACGCAACCCGATACACTTTTTAGCGCTGGGCTTCGGTAGTGGCCTTATTCCTTTGATGCCTGGTACGTTTGGTTCGTTAGCTGCCATTCCGTTGTTGCTATTGTTCATCCCATTAAGCCCTTGGGCACTGGTGGTAGCAGCCGTTTTAGCGAGCTGGATTGGTAATTACCTGTGTGACGTAACCGCCAACGATATGAAAGTGCATGATCATGGTTCTATTGTTTGGGATGAGATCGCAGGTATGTTCATCACATTTTGTTTTGTGCCGTTAACGGCGACAAACCTCGTTGTGGGCTTTGTGTTGTTCCGCTTGTTCGATATTCTCAAACCCTGGCCCATACGCTATGTCGATAAGCATGTTCACGGTGGCGTAGGGATTATGCTTGACGATATCATTGCAGGCATCATGTCTTGTGCCGTTATGCACCTGTTGCTTTTCAGCATTCTGTAATCGCGTAATTACTCAAGCAAAACGCGATATCTTTACACAGTTTCTTCCCGCTTTTTTTGCATCATAGAGCGCAATATCAGCCTGTTTTAAGATAGCCGGAAAGGTTTTAATATCAGCAGTACGCTGTGCCATACCGAAGCTACAACTAATATGCACGCGCTTCAATTCGGTTTTAGGATTGGCTTGTTTCTTTGGTGCTTTTGATGGGCGCGGTTTCTTCCTAATCACCAACGGGTAGTTGGCTAATTCTTCTCTGACTTGTTCAACAAACGGCAATACTTGGTCGGGGGTTTTTCCTGCAAACACAAGCGTGAATTCTTCGCCGCCATAACGATATGCCTTGCCACCGCCAGACACACGGCTTAAACGACTGGCAACGAGCTTGAGTACTTCGTCGCCTGTATCATGGCCCCAGGTGTCGTTAAACTTTTTAAAGTGGTCTACGTCGCACATAACCAAGGTGTACTTGCGGCCAAGCCCTTGAACAAGTTGCATTAATGCACGTCGCGAAGGAATACCAGTAAGTTCGTCTCGATAAGCCATATGAAATGCATCTTTTACCACGGCAAAGCATGCTACCACAGGCACAATGAGCCAGTAGTAGGGGGTATAGTGATAATGGTCTACCCAGTACATAAACGCTGGAGAAAGTGCAAACACCCATACGCAAGCCAGTGTACTAACATGAATGGCCGTTGTTCGTATGAACACCATTAAGGTACTGCTAAACAGTAATACGCCAACTACTACTGCTTCTAATGCCGTGTATGAGGCGGCAAGCGTTGAGGATAATTGATTCAACCCTTCATAGACCTGAGACAAAACTGGGTTGGCCAAAGGGTTGCCATATTTAAGCGCTGTATAGATGAATGCGGCGATAGCACCGAATAACACAACTCGTTGCAGTAAGCTTGTTATTCTTAACCCTTTTTCGCGTAGTACGAGCAATGCCGTTATTGCTCCGGCAAGGGCGATATAGCTCTGGTCTGCTTGAATAAACGGTAGAAGTGGCAATAACCACACTAAGAGAAGTAAACCCATATTGGGTAATATGACGCGAGCGCGCCCAAACCCTGCTGACAGCAAAATAGCCAGAATACATGCACAGCTTAATACTGACTCAAAATGTAGCCCTAAGGGGGCCAAAATTGGCGGTTGAAGCCACGTGGCAGCCAATCCGAGAAAGGCAAATAACAGCGGAATTAACAAGGCTCGAATAAAAGAGGTAATCGCAAACATAGTGACCTTTTATGAGGCGATTCAATCGAAAAAGGCGCGAACCTAGTGGGTACGCGCCTTTTGCATTATTTGTGCGAGTCTTTCGATTGACTGCCGGTAAATGCATTGACACGTGCAACAATTCCCGCAGTGTCCAAACCGTGCTCAGCATACATTTCGGTTTGCGTTCCTTGCGCGATAAAGCTGTCTGGTAAACCAAGCTGTAGCAGCTTATTGCTATACTGTTTAGACATCAGGTATTCGCCGACCACCGAGCCCGCTCCGCCCATTACACAGCCGTCTTCAAGGGTAACGAAATAGTCGTGGTCAAATACTAATTTATCGATAATTGCAGTATCGAGCGGCTTCACAAAACGCATGTCGATGACTGTGGCGTCTAGTGTTTCAGCCGCTTCTTTGGCATAAGGAAGTAACGTGCCGAAGTTTAAGATCGCCACTTTGCGGCCTTGCTTAATTGTACGGCTTTCACCAATCGTCATTGCGCTCATAGTTTGCTGAGCTTCGGTGCCGTCACCTGTACCTCTGGGATAGCGCACCACCGCTGGTACTTGTGCCTTATGGCCCGTGTATAGCATTTGACGACATTCGTTTTCATCCGCTGGCGCCATAATCACTAAATTAGGGATGCAGCGAAGATAGGCAATATCAAATGCACCTTGGTGAGTAGGGCCATCAGCGCCGACAATACCAGCACGGTCAACGGCAAATAACACGGGAAGGTTTTGCAGTGCCACATCGTGAATTAACTGATCGTAGGCGCGTTGCAAAAACGTGGAATAAATGGCTACAACGGCGTTGTAACCTTCTTTTGCCAAACCTGCAGCAAAGGTCACAGCGTGTTGTTCGGCTATTGCAACGTCAAAATACTGGTCGGGGTATTGTTGCGAAAATGCCACCATACCTGAGCCTTCGCGCATGGCCGGAGTCACTGCCATGAGCTTTGGATCGACCGCGGCCATGTCACACAACCATTGACCGAAAATCGCAGAAAAAGTGGGCTTCGACGGTGGTGAAACCGGAAGCGTGTCGTCTTCAGGGTTAAACTTAGGCACCGCGTGGAACTTAATTGGGTCTTTTTCCGCCTGCGGGTAACCTTTACCTTTTTTAGTGACAACGTGAAGAATTTGCGGGCCTTTTATTTTTCGCATATTTCGCAGTGTATCTACCACACCATTCACGTCGTGGCCGTCAATAGGGCCAATGTAATTAAACCCTAATTCTTCAAAAATTGTACCCGGTACTACCATGCCTTTGATGTGCTCTTCTGCACGGCTGGCAAATTCTTTTATCGGTGGCACGTTACTGAGCAGCTTTTTACCGCCGTCGCGGATGCTATTAAATAAATTGCCAGTAAGAAGACGGGCAAGGTGACTATTCAACGCCCCCACATTTTCAGAGATCGACATTTCGTTGTCGTTGAGCACAACGACCATGTCTTTCTTGATGTCGCCAGCGTGATTCAAGGCTTCAAACGCCATGCCAGCTGTCATTGCACCATCGCCGATAACGGCAACGACTTTTCGACCTTCCGCTTCTTTTTCTGCTGCCACAGCCATACCGAGAGCAGCACTGATAGATGTAGAAGAGTGACCGACCGCAAAGGTATCAAAGTCACTTTCTGGCGGCCAAGGAAACGGGTGCAAGCCCTCTTTCTTGCGAATAGAGCCCATACGTTCGGCTCGACCCGTCAAAATCTTATGGGGGTAGGCTTGATGCCCCACATCCCAAATTAAACGGTCGAATGGTGTGTTATACACATAATGTAAAGCAACGGTCAGCTCAACGGTGCCCAACCCCGAGGCGAAATGACCGCTACTTTGGCTCACACAAGTCAGTAAATACTGGCGCAATTCATCAGACAAGGTTTTTAGCTTATCTTGAGGAAGTTGCCTTAGGTCTTCTGGTGTTTGCGCGAGTGCCAATGTGGGATAATGCGCTAAATCTAAAGTCATTACTTGTTATTCTATTTTCTCTTTACGATATCACTATCAATGGTCTCGATTGACCATGAGATCGGTAAATGCGATCAGATATTCCGTATTGTAGGGGAAAGCGGCCAGCGCTTGAAGCGCTTGTGTGTGTAATCTTGTTAATTCTTCACGCGCACCGTCTAAACCGAGTAAAGCGGGGTAAGTATTTTTACCTTGAGCTTCATCTGAACCCATTGGTTTACCTAGCTGTGCGGTACTGGCGGTTACATCTAATATGTCGTCCTGTACTTGGAACGCAAGCCCAATACTACGAGCGAATGTTTTTAACGTGTTCAAATCGTTATCACTAATATCTGGGCATACCGCGGCAGACATAGACACACACGCCTCTAGCAATGCGCCAGTTTTTAAACGGTGTAATTGTGTTAATCGATCAACATCAATTGATTTACCCGTTGCGGCGAGATCAATCGCTTGGCCACCACACATTCCTAGGTAACCACTGGCTTTAGCCAGAATCTTAACGAGCTCAAGTCGCTGCCCATGAGCAAAATCACTCATTGGGAATTCAGCAAGTACAGTAAATGCTTGTGTTTGCAATGCATCGCCAGCAAGAATCGCTGTGGCCTCGTCAAATGCGATGTGACAAGTGGGTTGCCCGCGACGTAAATCGTCGTCATCCATTGCTGGCAGATCATCATGAACCAGCGAGTAAGCGTGAATGCATTCAATGGCAACGGCGATAGCCAGCTGATCTTTTTTAGGCACATCCAACGCATTGCCCACTAGGTGTACGAGCAATGGGCGCATTCGTTTGCCACCTGCTAATAATGCGTGTTGCATCGCCTGCTTTAAGCGCAAGGCATGATCAGGCAAACTTTCTACTAGCGCGAGCAGTGCGGCATCTGTGTCTTGTTTAATGCTGTTGTGTAAGGACGTAAAGTCCATATCAATCCTCGTCGCTCACGAAATCTTCTAAATTCGCTTGGCCATTTTGCTCGAGCAGTATTTTTACTTTTTGCTCTGCGTCTTGCAAAGCTTGCTGGCTGACTCGAGAGAGTTTAATACCGCGCTCAAATTTTTCTAAAGCAACATTGAGTGGTAAATCGCCAGATTCCATTTCTCTAACTAAGGTTTCGAGTTCGGCGAGAGAGGCTTCGAATGAGGGCGTGTCAGAAGTTGATTTATCGCTCACGTAGTTCTCTTTAAGTTTGAATTTCTTGAATGGTCGCACATTAACTGAGGGGGTAAACAGGGTCAAATGCTTTGTGGGTTATCCCCTGAATTTCCCTGTTTTATAGCGCAGAACCGCACGTTGAATAGCGACGAGTGTGTTTTTAAGCTGTAGAAATCTTAAAAATTGTCGATAAAATGTGAGACAGACTACAATGACTCGCAAGTAAATGTAGGTTAATCTGGCGAAAATCAACGCGTTGCGCTAGCGTTAACGTTACTGGCGATACACAGAGGATGAGGAAGAACAGGTGGATTTAGCTACCGTCATAGGCATGTTAGGTGCGATAGGCTTTGTTGTCATGGCCATGATGCTGGGTGGTGAAATGGGCATGTTTATCGACGTGCCATCAGTACTCATCGTATTTTGCGGCAGTTTATTCGTCGTACTTTCTCAATTTACCCTCGGGCAGTTTTTCGGCGCAGGTAAAATTGCTGGCAAAGCCTTCATGTTTAAGATTGAAGGGCCAGAAGAGCTAATCGACAAAATTGTTGAAATGGCTGATGCGGCACGTAAAGGTGGCTTTTTAGCACTGGAAGAGGCCGAGATCAGTAATGAGTTTATGCAAAAAGGCGTCGACATGTTGGTTGACGGCCACGACATAGAAGTTGTACGCGAAACTCTGTACAAAGACATCACTATGACCACAGAGCGTCACGAGTTTGGTATTGGCATTTTCAAAGGCTTTGGTGACGTTGCGCCCGCAATGGGAATGATTGGCACCTTGATTGGTCTGGTGGCGATGTTGTCAAACATGGATGACCCTAAGGCGATTGGTCCAGCAATGGCAGTTGCTTTGTTAACTACGCTGTATGGTGCCTTTCTTGCCAACGTAATTTGTTTGCCTATCGCGGCAAAACTCGCCAATCGCAAAGAGCAAGAAAAGTTAAATCAATCATTAGTACTCGACGGCATCGTGGGCATTGCAGATGGCCAAAACCCCCGTGTTATTGAAGGGATTTTGAAAAACTACCTTGCTGCGAGTAAACGCGGTACAGGCGAAGAAGAGTAATCGCAATGGCACAACAGGAAGAATGTCCTAAGTGCCCCCCAGAGGGCTTACCTGCTTGGATGGGGACCTTTGCGGATCTCATGTCACTATTGATGTGTTTCTTCGTACTTCTGCTCGCCTTCTCTGAAATGGATGTGCTTAAATTTAAGCAGATAGCCGGGTCGATGAAATTTGCCTTTGGTGTGCAAAATAAAATTGAAGTAAAAGACATTCCAAAAGGCACAAGTGTTATCGCAATGGAGTTTCGCCCTGGTCGCCCAGACCCAACGCCTATCGAGACGATTCAGCAACAAACAATAGAAATGACCCAGCAAATGCTGGAGTTTCAAGCCGGCGACGAAGACTCTGCTGGGGGGCGTCAGAAACAGCGTGGTACACAACGTGGTGGGCAAAGTCAACAAACGGCACAGCAACAAGCATCTTCAGCTTCGCAAAGCTCAGATCAAGTGCAAGACAACGAAATGATGAAGAAGATCGCCCAACAACTGCAAAAAGAAATTCTCGATGGCTCAATTGAAATGGAATCGTTAGGCCAACAAATCACGATTCGAATTAGAGAAAATGGTTCGTTTTCTGCGGGGTCTGCGTTTTTGCAGCCGCAATTCAAACCCATTTTAGCTAAAATAGGGAAGTTACTCGTCGATATGCCGGGAAAATTGGAAATCTCGGGCCATAGCGACAGTCAGAATATTTCAAATGAGTTGTATCGCTCCAATTGGGACTTGTCGGCTCAACGAGCCGTGGCGGTGGCCGAAGAATTACGTCTAGCGCCAGGGTTTGATGAAAGTCGTATGTCTGTGGTGGGTAAGGCGTCTTCCGATCCTTTGGTTGAAAATCCACAAACTGCCGAAGAGCGCGCGCGTAATCGCAGGGTTGAAATTAACATCAATCAAGGTGAGCCAATTCGCTCGAATCCTATCTCGGTTGTTGAAGAAGAGTAATCAACGACACTAAACCTCAATACTTCGTACATTATCATGCCAGTCGGGTTGACTGGCATGTGTGCTTCAGCGAGGTAAAGGGTTATCTGACAATATCTTGAATAAAACGTGGCTTGCTCAGAAGCAATTGCACGGTGGAGATTGTCCGCTCTAAAAACCCGCCTTCACAATATTTTAAGTAGTATTCCCACATTCTCATAAAACGTTCGTCGTAGCCATCGTGCAATAACGGCTCTTTCGCTGACACAAATGCCTCATACCAATCTCGTAATGTTCGCGCATAGTCGAGGCCTATATCCTGCAAATCTCGGATCATCATATTGGTGTGTTTTTTCAACGACTGATTGAGTACCAGTTGAGAGGGTAAAAAACCACCGGGGAAAATGTGTTTCTGAATAAAGTCGACTCCGCGTGCGTACTTGTCGTATCGGCGATCATCAATTGTGATCGACTGCAATAACATTAGCCCATCGGGCTTGAGTAAACTGTTACACTTTTGGAAGAAGTTGCCCATAAACTCCTTACCAACCGCTTCAATCATTTCGATAGACACTAACTTTGAATATTGCCCTTCCAATAAGCGATAGTCTTTTTTCAATAGGGTGATTTTGTCGGACAAGTTTTCTTTTTCTACCCATGCTTTTGCATAAGCAAATTGCTCTTCAGAAATAGTCGTCGTGGTTACTTTGCAGCCATAGTTTTTCGCTGCAAACACTGCCAGCCCACCCCAGCCGGTGCCAATTTCCATCAAATGGTCGTTTGGGTTTAATTGTAGCTTGTCACAAATTGTTTTTAATTTATGTGACTGGGCATCTGCAAGCGAAGAATTAGGATCGGGATAAATGGCAGATGAATACATCATGCTATTGTCGAGAAAGCGAGTGTACAACTTGTTTCCAAGGTCGTAATGCGCCGAGATATTCTTTTTCGCTTGTACTTGGGTATTGCGTCGCGCCAAATGTTGAAGTTTGGTGGTGGGGTAAGTTAACCATTTAAGGCGCGCTTCCCAGCGGTCGAGCGTGGGCAAATTACGCGCAAATAATCGAATAACGTTTGTTAACTCGGGGCTTGTCCATAATCCATTGGTAAAACTCTCACCGGCAGCTACGCTCCCCCCGAATAACAAATGTTTATAAGCGGAGGGCGAGAGCACATTAACCTCAGCTACGAGTTCGCTATGACTGTTGCCACATTTTGCTATTACGTCACCTTGCTCACGTATAATTAAGTGACCATCGGGAAGGTGAGATACTAGTCGAATAAAAAGGGCGCGACATAGTTTGTCTAAGCCTGCTGCTTGTGAGGTAGTGGTTAACGTGGTTTCACCGTGTGACATTATTTTTATTCCTAGCTGTTTTTCGGGTGCGCATAAATTGGTGTGCGTTTAAGCCATAGTCTTAGGGCTTGCCAATAAATCCCCACTATGGTTTTTACTGTCATAACGGGTATGCGTGTTATTACGCGTTTTAAATTCGTTGAGTTCATTTCTTGCAGAACTAAATTTACGCCAGCGGAGAAATGTTTGCCTTGTTTATGGCATTCAAGTGCTATGTTGCAATGCGACGAGGGCTGGGCAATACGCCATTTATAGGTCATGTCGATGGGGTTAAACGGTGATACGTGAAAGACTTTTTCGCTATCTGTCTGAGCGTCTAAGTCAACCAAGTAATAGTGGCGCTCATTCCATGGCGTGTTGCTCACTTCGGCGAGCATATGCGTAAAAGTGTGCTGTTGTCTTAAAAAATAAAAGTTCACCGGACTAAAATAAATACCAAAGTTACGTACTTGACCAAGAAAAAACACATCTCCTTCAAGTGTAGTCCCATCGAGTTCGGACATCTTGTCGAGAACGCATTTTTTTAACGGCAGAGTGGTGGGGCCAAGGTAATCTGAGCGTTTAAATTGAATAGGCGCAAACCCCGATGTCGAAAAACCACGAACGTTTTGGTTCACCTCATCTATCTCGTCAAGGTGTAACCACAGCATCACAATACGGTAATCAAACGCGTGTTGGGTTGGATAAAACCGCTCATGAAAAACGGTGCCTGTATATATACCGCTTTCCATTACAAGCTCACCCCAAACCTTGCACATACATCCAACGCGCTGCGTACTCCGTCTTCGTGGAAGCCGTTATACCAATAAGCACCGCAAAAATGCAGTTGGTCAACACCACAAATTTGCGAGCGCGCTTGTTGCGCCGCCACCATCGTTTCGCTGAACTGGGGGTGACTATATTGATATCGGCCCAACACTTTGCTGTTGTCAATGTCGTCGTTATTCAAACTGACACAAAAGGTAACCGGTGCATCGATACATTGTAATATGTTCATGTCATACGTGACTGTGGCGGGTTTTTGTTGTTCATCTTTTGCGCCATTAATTCGGTAATTCCAGCTCGCCCACGCTAATTTACGCTTTGGTAGTTGTGTGGTATCTGTGTGCAGTACTACGTCGTTTTGAGCGTATGGAATAGCGCTGAGGATAGAGCGTTGCTGTGGTGAAGGTGAGTCTAGCATTGCAAGAGCTTGGTCACTGTGGCACGCAAAAATCACTTCGTCGAATAGGGTTTGTTGACCTTGGTTATCAGTCACTTCAAGCTGGCCATTCACACGTTTTACTTTGGTCACCGCGGTATTTAAGCGAATGTTGTCTTTAAAGTTCGCGACCAAGGGCTGAATATAGCTACGAGAGCCGCCTATTAACGTATACCATTGTGGACGGTCTTTGATATTAAGAAGCCCGTGGTTGTTGAAGAATTTCAAGAAAAACGCCAACGGGAATTGTTTGGTTTGCTCTATGCTTGCAGACCATATGGCGGCACACATTGGCAAAATATAGTGTTGACTGAAATCCTCGCTTAGCTTTTGTTGTTGTATAAATTCATAGAGGGTAACGGCAGGCACTTCGGTATGGGTATCAACGAGTGCCTTACAGGCTTTGTTGAACGCTAGAATATCCTTCACAATTCGCCAAAAACGGGGGCGCAACCAGTTGCGTCGTTGGGAAAACAAGGTATTGATATTGTGGCCGTTGTATTCGATGTTGGTGCCCAAGTGAGTCACCGAAAAACTCATTTCTGTTGCTTGTTTTGCTACACCGAGTTGCTCCATGAGCTTAATGAAGTTGGGGTATGTCCAGTCATTAAAAACGATAAAGCCCGTGTCGATAGCATAAGATTTTCCATCTACGATCACGTCTTTGGTGGCAGTGTGCCCTCCAATGTAGTCGTTCGCTTCATAAACAGTAACAGCATGTTTTTTACTGAGAAGGTGCGCACAGGTTAACCCTGAAATACCCGTCCCTATGATGGCGATGTTTTTTTTCATTATTACTCTCTAATCAAGCTAGATCATACGACTGGAAAGCCAGGTTTTCAGCGCGTCAGGTAAAAGGTTGAGGGTACGCAGCATTAGCCCAAATCGCATTGGGAAATAAATACTCGTACGCTTTTGTTGTATGCCTTTAAGCATCGCATTCGCCGCTTGTTCGACAGAGATTTTCATCGGCATTTCAAAGTCGTTCTTGTCGGTCAATGGCGTTTCTACGAAACCCGGAGATACAGATTGCACAATAATTCCCTTTGCTTTTAGGTCTACATCCATGCTCTTGGTAAAATAATGCAGGGCGGCTTTGCTTGCGCCATAAGCCTGAGAGCGAGTAAACGGCAGTAATCTTGCCATACTGTCTACAATGACAAGTTGTGATCCATTTTTCAAATTTGGTAGCAGCGCGGCTACACAATTCACAATGCCAAAAAAGTTAGTTGCAAAAACGCGTTCAAACATTTCTGGTTCAATACTATCAGTGTCGACATATTCACAAGTGCCCGCATTCAACACAACTACGTCACAATCGGCCGTTGCCAGTGCCGATTGTGTGTCTGACTTATTTGTCACGTCAAAACATAACGATGTAATCAGAGGGTGCGCACAAAGTTCGTTAAGCACCGCTTCATTTCTACCACAAGCAACCACGCTGTAGCCTTGCTGGGCAGCGGCTATTGCCAGTGCTTTACCAATTCCGGAGGTTGCCCCTGTGATCAATAAACGCGTCATCCTTTCAACCTACTTTTAATTTTTTTGATAATACGGCCGAGCAGAGGAATGTGTTCATAAACCATTTGACCCAAATCATAATAGTCTCGGTGATATACAATGCGATCTTTGCTCAACCTAAGTTCGCTGGAACCGTCTAACACGATAGGTCGCGCAAATTTGGGGTGACGTACATTCATGGTCCAGGTCAAAAACGCCGACTCTGTGTCGACTCCTATTTGGGTTTGATGCAGGTTATGAATAGTAAATTGGCATTGTTCTGTATTGGTGAGTAAGTTTTCGAAGTAGGCGCGTAAAGCGGGCAGGCCTTTGTGTGTGCCAACAGGGTCGATAAGCTCTACGTCTTGGGCGTAGATGGAACTGAGTTCGTCCAAATCAGCGTGGGCAAGTTCTTGATAAAATAGAGAGAAGCGCTCGATTGTAGTCATAATGCAAGTGGCATTGTTGTTTCTCATACAGTACTCCTTTACTAATTGTGAAGATCACATTGAATTAAATAAATATTTCACAGACGAAGATCCAATGCATTTTTTTATTCGTAATGTTTGATAATTGATTTTATCCGTCAGACCATGAGAAGTATGCAGCAATCTAACGTACCTCTTTTTCCACTATCTGCGCACCTCCTTCCGGGGGGCCGCATGGCATTGCGTATTTTCGAACCTCGTTACACGCGTATGATCAAAGAAGCCTGTGCGGCCGGGTCTGGCTTTGTGATGTGTATGCTCAATGCAAAAGGCAGCAAAGCACACAATACCCATATTCACTCTGTGGGTACCTATGCGACTATCGTAGACTTCGATTTGCTGGAAGATGGCTTGCTTGGCGTGACAGTGGCGGGCGAATATGCGGTGTCTATTAGTCACATTCAGACTGAAGCCGATGAATTGCGGGTTGGTAGGATTGAAGCCATCCCTCCTTGGTGTTGCAATATCACATTGGGCGATATTCGTTTGTTACAACAACGACTGAAGGAAATATTTGAACGTTATCCTGAACTCAATAAACTGCACAACCACCCTCAGTTTGAAGACCCGCTGTGGATTATTTATAGATGGTTAGAGCTAGTGCCGATTGAATCTGGCCTAAAACAAGAATTTCTTCAGCAAAGTGACTCTCACAAAGTGCTAAACTACTTATTGAGTTTGGTCGACTAGTTGTTTCATTCGCTTTTTTAGCAAAAAACTGATCCAAACTGCAACAGGGCCCGTAATAGTGTGTATGTCGGGCAAAACGGACTCAATAAATGCTAGTTGGAATTCCTTTGGAAGAGAGTAACAGTGTAGTCAAGCCTAAAGACTGTGCAGACGAAATGTCCGCGCATCTGGTACGTGTAGCAGAAGACAGGTGTAAAGTGGCCTTCGCACGCGTTTTTGGTTACTTCGCGCCTCGTTTACGCTCTTATGCTCTCAAGCAAATGGGTAACGAAGCACTGGCGATGGAGCTAGTGCAAGACACCATGTCAAATGTGTGGCAGAAAGCGCATTTGTTCAATGCGGAGAAAGGTTCGCCTTCAACATGGATTTTCACGATTGCACGGAACATTCGTTTTGATATGCTGCGCAAACAGCAAAATCGTAAGGAAGATATTGCTTCTGACGATTTGTGGCCAGTATTGTGTGAACAAACAGCCGACGCTAATGAGACGAGTTTGGACGAACAGGTCACGCTTGAGCAAATTGGGCACTTGTTTGAAAGTCTTCCCGATAAACAAAAAGTGGTGATAGAAGCGATTTACATAGACGGTAAGTCGCAACAAGAAGTCGCAGACGAACTGGCGATCCCTCTTGGTACGGTGAAGTCGCGGACCCGACTTGCCCTACAACGTTTGAAAGGTATGTTGCAAGACCATGATTAAGTTTCATCCCACACCGGAGCAACTCAAGCATTTTGCTATGGGGGGTTTATCTGCGACCGAGTCGTTGGTTATTTCAGCGCACTGCGACATGTGTAGTCACTGTAGCCATCGCTTGCAGCAAGAAACCGAACAATTAGCCAAGGTCGTATTTGAAGAAGAGGTTGTGCCTGATCACAGCGTTATCGACAAGCAAGCGCTGGATGTGATGATGGCCAACATTACACAAACGCCAGCGGCAGAAGCGATTGCTGTGCCGTCACAGCGTATCGAACATATAGAGCTCGACGGAAAAATATTCGCGTTGCCAAGAACACTTCAACGGTTTGCGGCTAAAACCGGCAATTGGTCTAGTATGGTTGGCAAGCTGTGGCAGGCCCCAGTTGAAATTGGTGACGACTGCGTCGGGCATTTTATTTACATGGGCCAGGGCGGTGGTGTGCCGGAGCATACACATCGAGGTTCTGAGCTGACGTTAGTGATTAACGGTGAATTCAGCGATGGCCTGAACAACTACGATAGCGGCGATTTTCTGTATATGAACGGTGAGCACACCCATGCGCCACGTTCAGATTCAAACGAAGGGTGCTTGGTTTTTAGTATTGTTGATCAACCTTTGCATTTCACTTCTGGGCTAGCAAGGTTATTGAACCCCTTTAGTCATCTCTTCTTTCGATAAATTGATAGGTAATGCTTAAAACCCGCGTTTCGCGGGTTTTTTATGTGACCGGTCGCGAAGCGACAGAACACCACGGGTTTACCCGTGGATGAATGAGTCCGAGGCCTGTATGCTACGAAGATGGAAGTACGAGTCTCATCACATGGT
>NZ_JBSWYY010000006.1:0-217190 GCF_056161325.1 Alteromonas sp. ABE4_545 | reverse complement strand
ACCATGTGATGAGACTCGTACTTCCATCTTCGTAGCATACAGGCCTCGGACTCATTCATCCACGGGTAAACCCGTGGTGTTCTGTCGCTTCGCGACCGGTCACATAAAAAAACGCGATGCCAACTAAGTCATCGCGTTTTCAAAATTACATGTTAATCATTCAACAGTTACAAATGCTCACGATAGACAAACTTCGCCAGTGGGTGCCCTTGTTTCTTTAAATCTCGAATGAAAAACTGAGCCACACGACTCGCCCCCTGAACAGTCAAATGCGTGTTGTCTGTTTTTCCATCGGGATGCTTTTCGTAAAGATCCGCAGGTACTTGTATAAAATACGGTTGTGCGGCGTCTTTGCCGAGTTCTTCAATATAATTGCACGTCATGGCCTGCATATCGAAATAAGCCACATTGGCTTCTTTAGCGACTTTTTCTGCCGCATCAGCATACGCTTGCAAATCTCGCTTTAAGTTGCCTTTGTCATCAAAGTTTCGACGACAAATGGAACTCGCTATCATGGGGATCCCACCTTTCGCTCGCACCTCGTCAATAAATTGATGCAAATACGCGGGATAATCTTTGTCTGGTGACGCATAGCGCGCTGGATCAGATTTTTTCTGATCGTTGTGACCAAACTGAATTAATACGTACTCGCCTTCTTTCAATGAAGTGATCAGCGACTGCCAACGCCCCTCATTGACGAAGCGACGGGTACTTCTCCCGTTTTTCGCATGATTAACCACTTCTAACTTAGGCAATAAAAACTCGGGCAACAACTGTCCCCAGCCCCGCTCAGGGTAAGACAAATTAGGCTTGTCAGACATGGTTGAATCGCCAACCAGATGTAACCTTGCTTCAGGTTTGTCTTGTGCCGCTTGAGCGCTAACGCTCAGCGACACTGCGACACACAACCCACTGATGAGCCGGGTGAATGAATGCATGAAAACTCCTTAATCAATATACTCAATGCGAAGATTGTCGAGTACCACGGTGCCACCGCTTTCGGTACGCAACTGAATGAAAGAATTGGCGGTTGCGAGCGGCCCTTCTACTTCCAGCGTGCCCAAAGTGAGTTCACCAATCAACACTTGGTGGAACTTAGAGCTCCCCCCTAAATGAGATTGGCTACTGCTGCTGGTATTGTTATCAACATAAATCTGGAAGTTGTTGTCGCCCGCAGGGTCATCAGTACTGATCACATCAACCACAACTTTGTAAGCACGGCTCAGATCAAATACCCCTTTTCCGGTTGTATCGGTATCACTGGTATCCACATCAGGTGACGCGTCGCCAATCGAAAAGCGCGCACTTGCCATCGTAATTTGGCCGTCGGCCACAGTGATACCACTGCCGCCGCCGGTTACGTTGTACAAGGGTGATGAAGCGCTTGCAGGCAGCGATTTATACGCCGCACTGAAAAACGTTGATGCATCACTTGCGCTGAAATCTTCACTGTAAGGCAGATCGGTGCTAGTTGGTTCTCCAGTATTACCCGAATCATCACTGCCGGCATCCACCTCAGGAATATCCAATCCACTCTGGTCGATTTTACCCACACCCGCATGGTTAATCACTTTCGCTTTTACCACACTCGCGTCATCAAGAGTAAATTCATAAGGCACTTCATAACTGCTGGTAGGTGTCGCTTCACTGCCTGCTGATACATCTGTGCCAGAGGGGGTAGTCCAAGTAACGCCTTCGCCAAATAAATTGCCGGATGTATTCCAGTAACCAATAACATCTGAGTAGAAAGAGACAATTGGGTTTTGCGTATTTTCAAATACGTTGTTTTGAATCTGTAGCTCAGCACCAATCCGCGAGTTAATCGCCGTTGAGTGAATGTCGTTAAAGTAGTTGTTATACAAGTGACCATAGCCATAACGGAACAAGGGTAAGCGCGACTCAATGCTCTCGAAACGGTTGTGATGGAAGGTGATAAAGCGGTCGGTATTATCAGCGGTATCATCTTCGGTATGGCCGTGTAACGACGCTTTCCAGTGATCGTGCAGATAGTTATACGAGATCGTGATATAACGCGCACCCGACTTACTGTCAATCAAGCCATCGTAATAGTCTTTGTCTACCGACATAGTGCTATACAACTCATTGTGATCTATCCAGATGCGCTCTGTAGTAGAACCATCGTCGTCACCTTCAATCGAAATTGCATCTTTGCCACCCGTTAATACGTGATGGATTTTCAGGTTCTGAATAATCACATTGTTTGCACGACGAATTGAGATACCGATACCATCGAACTCACCGCGGTCAGCCACACCGATAATCGATACATTGTCCATATCTTTTATCTCGATAGAGCGACCTGAGCCATCGTTGTTTTCATCAGTAATTACACCATCAACGTACACAGTCACAGGTGTATTGGTTGCTGCCGCATCATCCAATGCTTGTTGCAACGCAGCACCGGTGCTAACTGTAACGGTAGTACCACCAGCGCCGCCAGTTACGTCAAAGTTATAGCCAGCGAATCCTTTGTCGATCACTTCGTCTTGAATAACAGGGGCATCCAAAGCAACAGGAGACCAGCCTGCACCGTCATTAAAGCCAGCGAATACCGCATCACGAGAACTGTAAGCTGCTATTTCATCATCAGTGAGTATATAGCCCCCCACGCGACCGCTGAGATCCAACGCATTGCCGTCGAGATCCATGCTGCCATATTCACGCCAGCCTGCACCCGCTGTGGCTGGGTTTGGCGTAGGCGCTGGTTGACCGTTCACACCTTCACTCGCCCAACCTACAGTAGCAATGTGGGTGTCAAAGCGGTTGTTAATCAGCGTAATGTTGTCGAAGTAATTTGTGTTACCACCACTGCGCGCAATGTAAGTTGAATCGTCGAGTACATCATTACCCAAGGGGCCAGGGCCATGGGTAAAGCGACTGTTCAAGAAGACAAAGCCTGGGTCATCTTGATTCTGCACTCGTGCTTGCAGTACATAACCACCAGGGCTGTCTGTATCTGCACCGTACTTAGAATCGCCGATAGTACGAATTTCACTGTCTTCAAACAACGCCGCGGTTGCGTAACCCCAAATAAAGTCAACGTTACCCGCTACCAATGTGTTGTAGAACCAGCTGTAGCCTTTCAATAGCAGCGTATCTTGCTCACTGATGAAGTTCATATTATTCGCAGTCAAACGATAACTACTATTGAAGTAAATAGTTTCAGCTTGGTTAGAATCTACGTTATTGCGTTCATGGCTGTTCTTCAATGTGAAATTGTTGAACACGAGGTTATCGGCACCTTCAATCAAGAAAACACTGCGACCACCGCCAGGCGTTCCTGAACCCATCGGCTCACTTCCGCCTGTACCACCGTTATAAGACTCGTAGTTATCGTAATAAATCACGGTGTTATCACGATCTTCACCCTGAATGGTTAAGTTGTTTTTGTTGCGTAAGAACAATAGCTCGTTGTACATACCCGATTTAACAGTAATAGTCGCTGCGGTATCTTTACCAACACTTTCCATCACGTAGTTCAGCGCTCCCTGAACCGTACGGAAATCGGCGTTGCCATCGTCATCTACCGTAACTGCACTACCCGATGGCGCAATTTCTTTAGTGGTGAATGACCAACCGCTATTCGCGCCCATACCGGCAAATTCCACACCGTTTAAGGTTGCGCCTGTCACAACTGACTCGCCAATTGCCACATAATAGGTTTTGTCATAATCAAGAGCATTGTTATGAGGCTTGATGGTAAGTGTATTACCCTCGATGCTGAATGGACGATAGCTCACTCTGCGTACACGGTCTTGCCCCGTGTAGCCCAGTGCATCAACTTCACCGCCAAGCGCAATCACATCGGCAATGGTGTCGTTGCTCGCATCATAAATACGCACTTCACCGGCTTCGCCAAGAGAAGGCTCATTATCAAATGTAATGCTTAAACTCGCGTCGATGTAGCCGTTAGTGCTGTTCATCGCTGGCGTAAGTTTACCGGTTAAGTCTCCGTATTCTGAGCTAGGCATAACAAAGCCTTCAGCCACAGTCACATCAATGGTTTTAACCAAAGTGCTATCCGAACCTGAAGCAAAGTATACGGTTGCTGTGCCCTCGCCTACTGGCGTAACAACAACATTAGTACCATCAACATCAACGGTTACTACGGCGCTGTCTGAACTTGTTACGGTAAACGTATCGTCAGTGATGCCATCGTTTTGAATAGCAGTTACATAAACGTACAATGCATCGCTGGTAGTAGTGGTATCCCACGACGTTTCTTTGTAATCCAACGAAAGCTGAACAGGTTTCACCGTTGGGTCGCCCACTTTGAAATCGTCGATTTCAAAAGAGCGGTTGTTGGTGAACATACCAATTAGGCCTTTCGCGGTGTAGTTGGAATCTGTGGTCGATCCCATCTCTTCACCGTCGAGGTAAACGGTCAGTGTGTCTCCCACTAAGTCAAAGCGTACGCGATACCACACACCATCTTCAGTGCCATCTTTTTCACCCAGTAACAGTGGCGTTGAAGCCTGTACCGGACGAGCGATGGAGCCATCAGTGCTGATCGACACTTCAACGCGGGTACTACTGGATGAGTTTTGAAGGTTCAAACCACCACCGTACCAGTTTCCTTCGCTGTCATAACGCCCTAACAGATAAAGCTGTTTATTAGCGGTTGTGCTGTTTTGTCTCGGACGAATACGCGCTTCAATAAAGTAATCAGCGGTATCAGGGAGCGTTGCCATCACGTCTTCTTTCAACTTAAGAATTTCGCCACCTGCACTACCTGCGGTGTAACGCATAGCAATGTTGCCATCTACATCTAATGTGTCCCAGGTACCCACAGCACCTTCGGCATTATCAGGTTGAGCAATTAAATCCCAGTTAGACAAATCACCATTGGCAAAGTCATCACAGAAATACAAGCTGGGTTCATCGTCACAGCTGAAGGTCTGCGGCCCTAAATCTGCTTCGCCCACATAGTTAATTGACAGGTTATCAATCACAACCGTGCCACCGCTTTCGGTACGCAATTGTAGGAATGAGGAGTTAGTCGCAACCAATCCATCAACAGTGACACGCTGACCTACTGGCAACTCGTTGATCAAGGCACTGTAAAATTTAGAGCCAGAGCCGTGAATAGATTTACCACTGCTGCTGGTGTTGTTATCTACGTAAAGCTGGAAGTTATTATCACCATCTGGGTCATCTACGCTGATCACATCGAAGCTCACGGTATATGGACGCGTTAAGTCAAATACACCGGTTGTGGATGTGTCTTCGGCCGCAGTTTCCGTGTCAGGTGTGGTATTTCCCCAAGTAAACCGAGCACTTGCCATCGACAATTGGCCATCGGTAATGGTTAATCCACTGCCGCCGCCCGTTACGCTATACATAGCAACTGAATCACTACCGGGAATGGTTTTATAATCAGTGGTAAAGAATGCTTCAGACGTGGTTTCAAAATCTTCATTTGCAACGGTTGCTGCATCAAGATATTCAATACGCAGGTTATTAATAACAACCGTACCACCGCTTTCCGTACGTATTTGTAGGAAGGAGTTCTGAGTCGCTACCAAACCTTCCACTTCAAGTGTCGTGCCCGGCTCAAGGGTAGAAATTAACTCGTTGTAGAAACGCGAGTCACCACCGTGGATCGATTTGCTACTGCTACTACTGTTGTTGTCGACATAGATCTGAAATTTATTGTCCCCTTCAGGATCACTTGCAGACACAATGTCCATCACCACCTTATATGGGCGACTTAAATCTAATACCCCAGAGGTGGTGGTATCATCGGCAGTTGTTTCTACTCCAGGTTCGCTGTCACCAATAGTGAAGCGGCCGGAGTCAATTTGTAGACCAGTATCGATCACTAACACGCTACCACCTGTACGGGTGTACATTGGCAGGGTTTCGCCCGCCGCATTGGTTAGCGTATCGAAAGCTGTAGAGAAAATATCCTCTGTAACGCCCACATAATTATAAGTGAGAGGTAGATCTGTACGGGGGATCTCAGGCTGTTCTACTGGCTCTTCTGGTTCTTCCGGCTCTTCGGGGATCACCACATCAACGGCATCTGCCACTGTCTCAATACGCAAGTTATCGATAGTAATACGACCACTTGAGTCTGTGCGCAGTTGGAAGAAAGAATTTGTGACTTCAGGATTCAAAATGCGTGCATCAGGATCATCAGCAGCCAATCCTGTCACATCAGTACCCGGTACATAGGTGTAGGTAAAGCGCTGGCCTTGAGGGAAGTTCTCGTCATTCAACGACATGCCGATGAATTTAGACGCAGCACCTTGCACTGAATTACCTTGGCTAGCCGTGTTGTTATCAACATAAGCGTTGAATGAACCGGCACCGTTGTGGGAAATCACATCAAAGCTAATAGTGAAACCTTCACTAATGTTGTAGATACCAGTACCTACCGTATCGTTTGATGAAGTGTCTTTACCTGGATCTGTTGCCGCATTACCAATTGAGAAACGAGCGCCCTCAAGAGTAATTTGGCCTAACTCAGGGTCAAGCGCTGGGCTACCACCGGTTTTAAAGTACAGTGGCCCACTATCTGGGTCGTCACTTAGACGCTTATAACCAGAAGAGAAGAAAGTGGCTGTGTCGGTGTCAAACTCCTCCAACAACGCTGGCTCAATCATAGAGGCTAGTTCTTCCAACGCGGCGCGCTCTATTTCGGCTTGTTCTTCAGAGAACACTAATAGGTTGTCTTTAGCATCTTCGTTGGCATCACAACTTGCTACAGCCGTGGCTAAGGCATCTTCCCCGCCATCAACAGCACACAAGCTATAAACCTGGTTCACCGTATTGAATGAACGGGCAACAAAGAAAGTAGAGGTTTCTCCGCTGACTAATTTTAGTGCTCTGCGACCGAAGGCAAAGGAATAAGTCCCCGTTAACTCACCTTCCGCATCCGTGTAAGTAAAGCTTCCCGTTAACTGATTTTCGTCGTCTGGGGTAAAGTTAAACGTGGCAGTAGACGCGGTATCACCATCTAAATAGGTGTGATACACATTGCCGGTAAACAAACTCACATCCATAGCGTTAGTGAGTAAGGTGCCATATTCAGTTTCGAGGAAGTCGACAAAGTGGCTCACCGCCTCGTCAAATGGCTTAAGTGTCGCACTACCGCCAGCAGCAGGTAGCCAAGTTTCAACGTCGGCAGCAAAATCCGCCGCACTTTGACTGAAGAAAGCCTCAACGGTTTCACCATCAGCTAATAGCATTTCAGCTGCAGCAGCAGCATTGTCACTAATAGTGATACCGTTACTTGCATCACCGTCAGAATCTAGGGCTTGTAACAAGCGCAAGGTATTCGCTACTGACTGGTTAAAGGGATTGTCCGTACCGAACATATCCAATGGCGTTAAAATAGCCGATGCCGGTACGGCTGGAAACTCTAGATCACCGACGAAAAAAGTAATTTGATCGCCACGGAAATAGGAGAAGTCACCATCGGTTCCGGTGGCGCCATCTGGGAATGATTCAGAACGATATCCCAAACCAATAACAGGGCTATCGACAAAATAGCCAGTGAGCGCCGGATCGGGCGCTTCTTTTACGTTAATTGTTTGCTCAAAGCCACAACCTGTGACAATGACAGCGCTACCTAAAATGGCAGCAATACGATTGACAAGATTCATATTCACCCTCCTGGGATGAGCTTGTAGGGCAAACTGGCTTATGTTTCCCACACTGCTAACACTGGCCAGTTACACACCTTGTTTTCTTTCTTTTATTTGTAGTGAGTGCTTACGTAATTACAGGAACTTAATAGTCACACCTAGCTGATAGCTACGGCCGTATTTTTCTTTTTGGTAAAGAATGTTGCCGCCGCTGTACTCATTGCCAACAAAGTAGCGCAAGTCTTCTGCCTCGGTGATGTTGAGGGCATCAAAGTACATTTGAATATCGTCGGTAATGTCGTATTTGATTTTAAAGTCCACGCTTGTAAAGCCAGCTTGGTATTGATCCGCCCAGGTTTTACACTGCTTCACATTCGACAGCTCAACGCTATCTGGGCAGGCACCAATTTGCTCCAATACTTCAGAACGATAGTTACCAATTAAACGGGCAGAAAAGGTTTCGTTTTCCCAACCTACGGTGAGGTTAAAGGTTTCATCGGCTTGGTCTGGCAATGCAACTTTGTCTTGGCGAATCGAACCATCTAAGGTGGCTTCACTGTCGAGCAAGGTTAAGTTCGACTGCACAAACAAGCCGTTCTCGAAGTATTGGCTATAGCTCAATTCAATTCCGTAAACCACCGCCTTCTCACCGTTGAGGGTGATGTTGACTTCGTTAAGCACGAGGTCTTGAGGAATAACGAACTCTGTCACTTGGTTAACGGGCAATTTCACTGGCAAGTCAGCAAGAGACATAGTTACGCCATTAACATCAACAATGAATTTATCGATGTCTTTATAGAAGATCGCGGCTTCCATAAATAGATCTTCACTGGGGTACCAGCCAATTGATGCATCGTAGTTAATGGAAGTCATTGCAGTTAAGTTGGGGTTACCCACATCCAATGCGTTATCAGACGACAAGACATAATCTTGCAACTGACGAACCGACGCGCCACCTTGGTCGTCATCACAGTCATCACTGCCCGGTGGACACAACTCGATATCCGCATCGAAAATGCCATAAGCACGAGCCTGCTTAAACGATGGGCGCGTAAAGCTCGTCCAAATCGCTCCGCGAACGAGAATATCTTCTGTTGGCTCGTATTTAATATGCGCACTCGGGAAGAATTGAGAGTATTTAATCGACGCCTCTGGTAACGGAATGGCAATATCAAGCGCGCCTGCGCCTGCGCCGTTAAATTCAAAGTCGTCATTCTCCAACGACATGAAACCCGTTGAAGCAAAATCGGTTTCTACCCAACGTACACCCGTAATCAAGTTAGCATCGTAACCCAATGGGGTTTCAGCCATAATGTATAGCGCTTTTGTGTCTTCCGTTATGGTGTAGTCACCCTTAGTACTCTCAATAGACACTTCGCCATTTGTTGCGCTATCTACCGTTTGACGTGTAACGGCAACCATCTCGTTCACTGTCATGGTCGATTCAAACGGATATTGGAAGCTACTGTTTGCAGGAATACTACTTTCGTAATCCGCCAACGTAGAATTGACCACTGCAATACAGTCTGGATCGTCATTACAATCGTCTGCTGATGGGGCAAAACTCCAACGGTTCTTATCACGCTCGTGATCACGGGTAGTAAATAGGCCGCCAAATTTCACGTAATTCACTAGAGGAAGATAAAGGTCTTTCTTAATGTTAAACGCCGCACTTTTTAAGTCGTCGGTACGCACACCACCTTCAAGGAACAAGTTATCGAATTGCCAGTTATTGAGATCAGTCACATCACCTGAACCCGAGCTTCCGAAAATACTGTCATCAGGATCGTAGGTGAGACCTGCAATCTCTGCGGCTTCATCTGGTGTTAATACGCGCGCATCAATATTGTTTCGCGTGCCACGACCATAAACGATCAAATCACGCTCGCGGAACTGTACGCGGCGATCCGCTTGAGAATCTTCTTCTGATTTAGAGCGCGCGACTTCGTAATCAACCGTCCATGATTCACCAATCATGTTTCGGCCACCTAAGCTGTAGGTTAATTTAGTATTGGTACTTTCTTGAAGGAAGTGCTGATGAAATACGTCGATGTCACTTAAAATGAATTCTTTAGTGTCGTCGTTAACATAAACAATTTCACCACTACCAACTGAACCTGCGTCTTGGAAGTCATAAAACTCTCGTAAGGCTAAATCACCATCGGTGTATTTTGTGTAGGTACCTTTTACGTAGTAATAAGCGGTATCTGAGGGTTTATATTCAATGTTTAGTGCGCCCGCTGTACGTGTTCTGTCAGCAATTTCGCGACGATTCTCTAACTGTGATGGGCCTAAAATTTCGGGACCGGCAGCTATTTCCTCATCGGTTTTGCCCAAATCAGCCTGATAAAACTTCATTTCATTTGTGCTGTGGTGGCGAGTTTCATCCACCATGGTTTTTCTGTCTTCCCACGACAGCGCAAAGCCAATCCCGACCTTTTCGTCGAATAAGAACTTAGTGCCATCTAAGCTGATACGTGGTGAATGCTCTTCTCGCATTTCGTTGTACGCATCTTGCACCTTCATTTTTAAGGTGTCTTTACCACGGTCATAGGCTGAAATTGCATTAACGTTCACCGTACCGCCAATGGAGTTTAGGTTTTGATCTGGCGTGAGTGTTTTTAATACTTCAATCGTACCGAGCAAATCAGCAGGTAAGGCATCAAGGCCAACTTTACGGTCTTCGCCAGCACCCGCCATTTCCGAACCATTCATGTTCACCGATACGAAGCCTGGGCCTAGACCACGTACGGTAACAAACTTACCTTCGCCTTCGCTGCGCTGCAGTGTGACACCGGGTAAACGACGCAGTGATTCAGCGACATTTTGGTCAACAAAATTGCCTAAATCATCGGTGGCAATCACGGAGCTAAAGCCGTTTTTCATACGCTCTAAATCACGTGCTTTTAAATCTGCCTGCTTTACCCCTTTTACCTCAATAATCTCAAGGTCGTCTTGGGCATTTGTATCTGTGGGTTGTGTGTTCTGCCCAGCTTGTTGTGCTTGAGCGTCAGTGGTGGTTTGCGCGGTTTGTAGGGTTGACGACTCTTGTGCCATTACAGGCAAGGCCATCGCAACAGCAGCAACCAATGTGTTTATTTGAAAGCGTTTCATGCGGAGTTTCTCCTGGCTTTTTATTGTATCCCGAACCACTGATGCATCTTTATCACTGCTTTTATGCAAAGTGGTGAGCGACATTGACGCTTTTCTTACTCGTTCATTTCAATGCCACCGGTGGCAATAGTAGTCAGTTGCCCAAAAACTTGTCAATAAAAGGTAAACAAAATATGAAAAATATTAAATAGTGAATAATTTTATGAAATAGCAATAAAGCATAGTAAAAACATAATATTTGCGTTTACTTAGCCCAATTACGTTCAACAAACATACAGGGCACAAAGAAAGGCAATTAACATCTTGTGAACATTTTATTGAGGGTGCGAATAAGAGAATTCGCCAAGAGAAAAACCGGAAGGGAATGTGGGGCAAATCACGTCGATTTATAATGCCCCACTATTGGTCGTAAAACTAGAACTGACCGAGTTTATCCAGCCATTGTTCAATGTGAGATTGCTCCGGTAGCGCGACCGAAGGAAACGCCTTAAATTGCGCTTCATAGTCTGACCAAGAACTGATCACTTCTAACTCACTATCAATAATACCGTCTTTAATGTGAACAGTGCCTGTGGCAATTTCATGCAACAGACGAGCATCAACTGAATCTACAAACAGTCCGTTAGCATTTCGGTTTGCTCCCACCTCTCGTTGATTTATCGCAATATCATATGCTTGTTCGGCTGATAGGCGCGGTTGGCTGGGAACGATGTCGCCAATACCAAATGGCGTTGGATACAAACTGGACGCGAGTACTGCATTGTGCTCTTCTCGCGTTAATTTTTTATCATTCTTAATTTCTATACCAGCGAGGTTATCTTCAGACATCTCGCTCTTACCTGCCATAACATTATTCGCAATGTAAGCTTCGGTTGGTGGTAACTTTTCGTCACTCCATAACTGGAAAAACCGCATCGGCTTTGTTGACGGGCCGGGTTTGTAGTAATTCGCCACTAAATTAAACCGCCCACCTTCACCGCCGTAGCCGCTGTTATCACGCCAGTTATAAAAAACATTGTTGCGAATATCGGTTAGCTCATCAATTTGTTGATACGGAGCATTTAAGCGGTAACCATTCACTCTGGGGTTACGGCTGTGATGATGTGCCACTACGTTGTGAATAAAGCTGGCTTTACTCCCTCCCCAAATACCACCATAACCGTGACTGCCTTTGTGATGGCCGGCGTTATTTAAACTTTCGGTGATCATTGAGTATTGCAGCGTAAAGTTTTGATTGTTGTAAAAAGATGCCACTTCGTCATTGGCCCAGCTCAATGAACAGTGATCAATGATAATATTACTGCGGCGTCTGGCGGTTAGTGCATCGCCTTCACCTTGATCTTTACCGGGTCGAAAGTGCACGTAGCGAATAATGACGTTATCCGCTTCAATGTCGGTTTGTGCTCCTGCAACTACAATCCCTCCTGGAGAAGATTGTCCAGCAATAGTGAGATCACCCTGTTTTATTTCTAATGGTTTAGAAAGATGAATCACACCACTCACGCTAAAGACGATAATACGTGGGCCTTCTTGCTTTAAACCATGGCGTAGGGTACCCGGCTGAGGATCTTTTCCGTCATCTTCTAAACTATTGACGACGTAAATAGTACCGCCTCTACCACCTTGCGTATATTTACCAAAGCCTTGTGCACCGTCAAAAGCTAAAGGCACTTGAGATTCGGTTGCAGTGCAGGCGGCAACAAACACCAAAAGCACGAGGGTGGCGACTTTATTTATTTTATTTTTCACGCGTAATATCGTACTCATTGCGGTATTCCTAAGCTATTTTTCTGTGGTGATGGCTAAACACATCTTTTGGTACAATTGCACCTCGATATCCAAGCACAAAAGCAGCCGTTCTCGCGCCCAATTGCGCGGCATCGGCAGGCGACTGCCCAGCGAATCTCGCCGCTAAATAACCACCGTTAAAAGCATCGCCCGCGGCTGTTGTGTCGACGACATTATCCACTTGGAATGTGGGCACAATACAGTGATTACCTGGTGTCACCACTTGCACACCGTCGGCGCCATTTTTAAAGATAATTTCATTTACCCCTAATGCCTGAACATGGCTGATAATTTCGGCACTCGTTTTATGACCATATAAAACCGCATGATCATCACCGCCAGGAAATGCCATATCAGCAACAGCATATGCTTTATCTGTCCATTGTTTTGCGTGTTCTGCTGAGTCCCAAAGCAATGGGCGATAATTCGGGTCAAAAATAATTTCGGTACCTTTCGCTTTTAATTCGCTAATTAAAGCAAACAACTTTTCTTTGTCTTCGTCACTTAAGATCCCAAGCGAAATACCAGAAAAGAAAAAACTAGCGCAACCGTGTAAACATTCAACGCCACCACATTGGCTCAATAATGGTAAGGTTTCACGCGCAGCCGATTGACTGCGCCAATAAGTAAAACTGCGTTCTCCGGTGTGATCCGTCGCTACCATATAAAGCCCTAACGTACGACTTGATGACGTAAACACCAACTCAGTACCCAGACCTTCTTCTCGCATAAACTGTGTTAGCTTTTCACTGAGGTCGTCTTTGCCAACCGCAGTAAGATAACTCACCGTTTCAGTTTGATTTAAGCGATTAAGATAGATAGCGGTGTTAAAGGTATCACCGGCAAAAGTTTGCTGGTAAATGCCGGTTTCTCGCAATGCGAGTTCAACCATACATTCACCGAAGAACACACGTTTTTTCATGCTACTTTCTCTTCTTGCATGCGAGTAATAACACTCACTGCTTGTTCACATAACCGTTGAATAACTTCCCAATCCTTTGTCTTTACTGCACTCGCAGGGCTTAACCAACTCCCTCCTGCGGCAAAGACATTAGAAAGACTTAGGAAGTCCAATAAATTGTCGCCACTTACGCCACCTGTAGGGCAAAAGCGAACATCTTGAAAGACTGCGCCCATAGACTTCAGCATTGGTACTCCTCCCAGCTGTCCCGCTGGGAAAAACTTCATCTCGCGCACTCCTTTTTCCCATGCAGTGAGCACTTCAGAAGGGCCGCCTACGCCAGGAACAAAAGGCACACCGCTGTCGATCAATGCATCGAGTAACTTTGGTGTTGCTGCGGGTGTCACAATAAATTGCGCACCTGCCGCTACTGAACGAGCAATATGCTCTTGTGTCATTACCGTACCGACACCAACTTGCACATCAACCTCGTTGCGAATTGCTCGAATACAATCCAGCGCCTGAGGCGTACGCAACACAACTTCTACGCTTGTCACTCCGCCCCGCTGCATAGCTTTTGCGATCTGCACGGCTTCAGTAGGTTGATCCGATTGAATAATGGGCAACAGGGGTACGCCATTAAGGGCATGAGATAGCCCAGTCACAGTTTTGCTCATAAATAGTCCTTGAGAAGTTGCGCACCTTGGGTTTCCAAGTCTGCGAGTTGCACGTACGCCTGAGTCAGCGCTTTAACGAAAACAGGGTTGTCGGGAAGATCGCGCGCAAAAACATCGCTGATCGCCAAGAATCTATGCACATCCTCAGCTGAACCATCGCTTTGTTTCGCAACGTCAAGAAGCACAGATGCCATTGGGTCCACCAGTTCTGTACCAACACGCGCTTTGTAATTAAGAAAACGGAACCAAGCGGCTACACCTACACAGAGTTTACGAACAGACACACCTTGCTCAAGGTTGTCTCGTACTGTACCGAGTAATCTGAACGGCAATTTTTGAGAGCCATCCCATGCGATCTGAGCCAACATATGACGGATATGCGGGTTGTGATAACGCTTCAACACCGCTTGCATGTATGCTTCAATTTGCATTTCTGCTGGTGCGTTTAATGAAGGCACCACTTCTTCGGCCAACATACTCTCAACAAAGGCAGCGAGAGCGTCATCACTCACCCCTTCGTAAACTGTTTCGTGACCACACAAAATACCTAGATAAGCTAACGTAGAATGACTGCCATTCAGTAAGCGTAGTTTCGCTTTTTCATAGTTATTCACGTTAGAAGTTAAGGTTACCCCCACTTTATCCCATGCGGGACGCGGGCCTGTGAAATGATCTTCGATCACCCATTGAGTAAAAGCTTCACGCTGGATGGGCCAATTGTCAGTTACGCCCAACTGTTCAGACACTTGCGCTTTTAACGCGTCATCGGTGGCCGGAGTAATGCTGTCTACCATTGAACAAGGAAACGCCACTTCTCGACGGATTTGATTCGCTAAGTCAGGATCAATCTGAGTTGCAAATTCGCAAACCGCAGTAGCAAGCTTGTCGCCATTATCAGCCAAATTGTCACAGCTCATTACCGTGATTTCGCCAATCCCAGCAGCAAAACGCTGCCGCAAAACTTGTACGATCAAACCGATAGCGCTATTTGGTGAATCGAGATGTGCAAGGTCGTGTTGAATATCTGGGTGATTGACATCAAGACCACCTTGGGTGTTCAGGCAATAGCCCTTTTCAGTGATAGTCAAACTAATAATATGCGTGGTGGGTGCGGTCATGCGCGCGACAATGGCTTCGCGATCATCAGCAAGCACAAGTACTTCTTTAAGCGCACCAATCACTTGCGAACGACTGTCGTTATCGATAATCGCCAAGGTATATAAGTTGTCTTGCGTTGCGAGGTTTTCTTTTACCCCACGGCTACGCATCGACACACCGCAAATCCCCCAGTCACCACCAAACGGCATTGCGTCTTCAGTAAACACGGCTTGGTGAGCACGGTGAAATGCGCCTGGCCCTAAGTGCACAATGCCAATATTCTTCTCTGTGCGATCGTACTGTGGCGTGCCCACTGAATCAGGCAGTGAACCCAAGGTAGATTGGTTTAATTGCGACATTTGAATTCCTTAGTCGAAAGCACGCCGGCTGTGCTATTGCATTAACCGGCGAATAAAGTCTTAGCCCAGCTTGTAGGCTTGTTTAGCTAACTTGTATGTTAAGTCATAAGCGAGCTCATGGGCTTCGTCCATTTCCAAGCGATGCTGGGCTACCAGCTCGGCTAAGAAGCGGCAATCTATACGACGTGCAACATCGTGGCGCGCTGGGATAGACAAGAAAGCACGCGTATCGTCATTAAAACCAACTGTGTTGTAGAAACCTGCGGTTTCCGTAGTCTGATGACGGAAGCGCAACATGCCTTCAGGGCTGTCGTGGAACCACCACGCTGGCCCCAACTTCAAACACGGATAATGTCCCGCTAATGGCGCTAGCTCACGGGCATAAACGGTTTCATCAAGGGTAAATAAAATGATGTTTAAGCGCGGATCATTACCGAATTTATCCAGTAACGGCTTCATCGCATTGACATACTCGGTTTGGGAAGGCATATCTGCGCCTTTGTCACGACCGAAGCGCTCAAAAATCACAGGGTTGTGGTTGCGTGATGCTCCTGGGTGAATTTGCATAACCATGCCGTCTTCAACACTCATTCCGGCCAATTCTGTAAGCATTTGTGCGCGGAAAGTTTCTTGCTCAGCTTCGGTTGATTGACCACTGATACAACGAGCATAAAGAGATTCGCATTCGTCAGTGGTTAAATTAGCGGTTTGCGCTGTTGGGTGACCATGGTCAGTCGCTGTCGCGCCATATTGACGGAAATAAGCACGACGTTGCTTTAGTGCCGCCAAATACCCCTGCCACGTTGCAGTATTTTCACCCGTTATTTTGCCTAATTGTGTGATGTTCTCTACGAAGTCTTCGCGAGATGCATCGACAACATCATCAGGGCGGAACGTCGTAATGACGCGCTTGTCCCATCCAGTTCCAGCTATCGCTTTGTGATGTGGCAATTGATCTAATGCGCCTTCTGTGGTCGCGATCAATTCAATATTAAAACGATCCATTAACGCACGAGGCTTGTACGCTTCTGTAGCAAGGGCTTCGGTAATAGTATCGTAGTAATAGTCTGCCGACTGAGGCGTTAACGCAACATCGATTCCAAATACATTAGAAAACACAGAATCGAGCCACATACGCGACGGCGTTGCTCTGAATAAGTAATAATGGTCGGCAAACAGTTTCCAAATTTTGCGCGGGTCTTGTTCTACTTCTGCGCCGTCATAACGAGGAATACCCAACGACTCCAACGCCACACCTTGGCTGTAAAGCATCCGAAACACATAGTGATCAGGGCGAATAAATAACTCGGCTGCATTACCAAAGTTCTGGTTTTCATTAAACCAACTAGGATCGGTGTGCCCGTGCGGGCTAATAATAGGTAAATCTTTAATTTCGTTATAAAGTGAACGCGCCATATCTCTAACGGCAGGATCACTCGGGAACAGACGGTCAGGATGCAAGTTCAGCGCTTTACCAGTCGGTTTCATAATCTAAGCTCCAGCTTTTTCATCAGAGAGTAACGCCGCGTTTCCATATAGCGATTTCTCTGGTTTGGTTAATTTCGTTTCTGGTTTGATGGCCTGAGGCAATCGCCAGTAAATGATTAAAAAATTCTTTTGCACACTCTTCTGCGTCCATTCCTTCTAGAATGCGACCTGCATTAAAGTCGATCCAATGGGGTTTGCGCTCTGCCAAACCTGGATTCGACGCAATTTTCACTGTGGGAACGGGAAAGCCCAACGGCGTGCCTCGGCCAGTGGTGAATAGCACCATATGTGCACCACTTGCCGCCAACGCAGTAGAAGACACCGCGTCATTACCCGGCGCTTGTAACATCACCAAACCTTTCTGTGTAACAGGCTGCCCGTAGTCTAGTACCTGCTGAACAATCGCCTGCCCGCCTTTTTGAATTGCGCCTAGAGACTTTTCTTCCAACGTGGTTAAGCCACCAGCTTTGTTACCGGGCGAGGGGTTTTCATAGATGGGTTGGTTGTGAGCAATAAAATACTCTTTGAACTCTTGTACCAACGATACAATTTGCTCATAGGTGCGCTCGTCTTTTGCGCGGTTCATCAATATTTGCTCGGCGCCAAAGACTTCGGGTGTTTCAGTAAGTAATGCGGTACCACCAACTTCGGTGATCATGTCAGACATTCGTCCGACAAGCGGGTTAGCGGTAATACCGCTGAATGCGTCTGAGCCACCACACTTCATGCCGAGAACTAATTCGCTCGCTGGAATAGGCTCACGTTCATCTGTGGCGATCGCGGGTAACATTTCAGCCACCGCTTTAACCCCTTCTTCGACTTCGTCGCCCACTTGTTGTGAGTTGTAATATCGAATTCGTTCAGGGTCGATATCTCCTGCCGCTTTCAATAAGGCATCAAGTTGGTTGTTTTCACAGCCTAAACCAACGATCAGTACCGCTCCGGCGTTAGGATGCCCGGCCAGTGCGGCTAGAATCTTTTGCGTATCGTCGAGGTCGTCACCAAGCTGTGAGCATCCGAATGGATGAGTAAATGACAAAAAGGCATCAGCCTGCCCGAAATAACGCTGGCTACACAGTGAAGCAATACGCTCAGCTGTACGGTTTACACAGCCAACCGTGTTGATGATCCACACTTCGTTGCGGATCCCGACTTTGCCATTTTTACGGCGATATCCCATGAAAGTAGGCACTGCTTTTGCTGCTTTAGGAGGCGCGCTTACCGGTTCATATTGATATTCAATTTGCCCCGACAACTGCGTTTTCAAATTGTGACTATGGATATGCTGGCCTTGCTTTACCGCCTCAGTTAAACCACCGATAGCAAAGCCATACTTCACGATAGTTTCACCTTTATCCATGTCGTGAAGTGCCACCTTGTGGCCCGCTGGAATCGTGTCTAATGCTGTGAGATCCAAGCTTTCAATGTGCTCGCCAGCTGCGATTTCACGAGTCGCTACTGCGACATTATCAAGCGTGTGAATACGAATTAGTGCCTGCTGTGTCATACGTTCACCACCTGTTCAACCGAAAGTGGCTTACCCGCAAGGGTCACTTTGTCAAATACCAATCCATCAACAAATTCAACTGTACTGGGTTTATCAACTTGGTGGAAATGACAGTCTTTTAATACAAAATCCTGAACTGGTGCACGCTCGAACCCTCGTATCACCATCGCGTGTCGAGCTTGCTGAACATTGAGGTTTTCAATAACAACATTCTTAACCGTAGGATCGAACTGACCTGCATCGCCTTCTTCATAGTGGAAATTCACAACGATGGCGTCTTTCACTTGACCAACATCGACGTTGCGTACGCGAATATGGTCAACAACTCCACCACGCATAGAGTTTGTTTTGATACGGATTGCACGGTCGAGATTAGGGCTACTCATTCGACAATTTTCAAGGAAAATGTTGCGTGCACCGCCTGAGATCTCGCTGCCCATGACGAGCCCGCCATGACCATCTTTCATATCGCAATTACGAATCACGACATTTTCAACCGGCTTATTAATACGACGCCCATCGGCATTACGACCTGATTTAAGCGCAATACAGTCGTCGCCGGTATCAAACAAACAATCTTCAATCAAAACCCGATTACAAGATTCTGGGTCACACCCATCTGAATTAGGCCCGTGACTGCGACACTCGACACCGCGAATAGTTACGTCTTCACACAACACTGGGTTGAGTAACCAAAACGGTGAATTAATTATTGTAACGCCTTCAATAAGCACTTTTTGACAGCGATAAGGCTGCACAAAAGGCGGTCGTAAATAAGCCCCTTCTGCGTAAATCCGTTGCTCAGGTGGAACCCCGGCTTCGGCATCATCAAACAACTTGGTTCGACCGGGTTTTTGGGTAATTTCTACTGGGTCTTGACGCCAATGGGCGTCTTTGCGAGGCCCTTTCCACGGCCACCAGGTTTCATTGTCCGCTTGACCGTCAAGCGTACCACCGCCGGTAACCGCGATGTTTTCTTGTTCAAAGGCGTAGATCAAAGGCGAATAACCCATTAATTCAACACCTTCCCAACGTGTTAGCACTTCTGGCAAATAACGCGAAGGGTCGGTAACGAACGCGAGGGTTGCGTCTTTCTCTACATGTAGATTGACATTGGATTTGAGGTGTATAGGACCAGTTAAATAACGCCCAGCAGGCACTACCACTCGACCACCACCTTCACTGTGACACGCTTGAATCGCTTGCGCGATAGCGTTTGTATCATCGGTTTGCCCATCACCTTTGGCCTCAAAATCCTTCACGTTCCAGTCGCGATCAGGAAATTCAGGAACAGCAATTGAAGCAACGATCTTATTGGCTAGGGTCCAATCAGTGGAGTGCGATACAGCGCTGTCCTGCCTTGAACAACCTGGCAGAGCAGCGCCGACCGCCAGGGCCAGAACGCTTTTTAGTAGGGTACGTCGGTGCATGAAATCCGGCTCCTGTTTTACTTGTTACGCCATGTTTAGCGAAAAACGTTAATACTTTTTACATTTATGCCACCGGTGGCATTGTAGCTAAAATAAACACTTCCCGTCAAACATATCAGCGCAAATGGTACATTTTATTAACATGTAAACTTTTTGTTCAGAATTTATCTTGTAACTCTAAGCTAGCGAGAATAAAGGGGCCTGTTGCTTTAGGGTCGTTATCGCGCTTCTTCTCGTTAATATAGTAATCAAAACTACCGTCACGATAAGGGTTGCCGCCTAGTCCAGCCACAGCACATACTTGCGTAATTGAAATTTCACTTCCCTGTTGAACAATCAACTTGTCCAACAAACCTTGATAACCTTTCTCAGCGACAGCCTGGTATTTCTCGTCTAACACGCCTAAACGCACACCTTTAGCAAGCGCATAAACCAGCATACTGGAGGCTGAACCTTCGAGGTAGTTCCCCTCGCGGTTAGGTAAGTCTGCCACTTGATACCACAACCCAGACTTGTCTTGTACCTTGCTGACTGCTTCAGCGAAGTCGTTGAAATAGCCTTCCAACTCACCGCGTCGGGCGTGACCTTTAGGGAAGTATTCTAAAACATCGGCAAATGCCATCGCGTACCAACCTAATGAACGGCCCCAAAAGTGTGGTGATACACCGGTTTCTGGGTTAGACCACTGTTGTTGACGACTCTCGTCCCAGCCGTGATATAACAGCCCAGTTTTTTCGTCTTTTGCATGACGCTGCAAAATGGCAAATTGATTCGCGATATCATCAAATGTGTCACTGCTTTCACTAAACCAAACTGCGTATTGGGTGTAAAAAGGTGTACCCATGTACAGACCATCCAACCACATTTGGAATGGATAGATCTTCTTATGCCAAAATCCACCTTCACTGGTACGTGGTTGATCAGCTAGCTGTTTACGCATCACATGCATCGCTTTGATGTAACGTGGATCATGAGTGTGCTCGTACAAAAAGAACAATATCTTGCCCGCATTGATCATATCGATATTGTATTTGTCCAAGCGGTAGCCTTTGATTTCACCTCTTTCGTCGATCAAGGTATCGGCATAGTCTTTGATATAAGCAAAGATTTTGTCATCGGGTTGGCGCTCGTACACTTTCGACATAGCGAGTAACACCAAACCTTGGGTGTAATTCCATTTAGGTTTTTCGTAGCCCTCAATTTGCCACGCCTTTGGGTTCCGCGTTATTTCTGATTGCGTCATCTGCATGGCCCAATCCGTGTTGGCTAAAGCATTTGAACTCCAAATAACGCCAACTACAAGGCCTACTACATAGCCTCGAATTCGCTGGGAAAGCAATGTCATGATTCACTCCTGTTATGTGTGTAGGGTAACCTCATGGCACACTTCTCCCCGACCTACTTACCAGTTACTGGCGCGGTAGATTCACGAACAATGACATGAGGCTTTATTAAAAACTGATCGCTGACTAGTTCTGTTTTGGTATTCTTCTCAATTGCTTGGATAATTTTTTCAGCGGCAAGGTTAGCCATTGCACTAACTGGTCGCTGAATAGTCGTTAGTGACGGCATGATACGAGAGGCCAACAAGTTGTCATCAAACCCCGCCACGGAAAGCTGGCTTGGAACATCAATATTCATCGCTCGCGCAACGCGTAATATCGCAGCTGCCATCTCATCATTATTGGCAAATATTGCGGTGGGTCTTGGGGTTAAGTTCAGCAACTTTTGCGCCCCTTCCAAACCGCTTTCATAAGAGTTTTTGCCTTCTACAATACGAGTTTCATCGAGTGGCAAACCTTGCTTTACAAGGCTGTCTTTAAAACCTTGCAAACGCTCTATTGATGAGTGATAGCCTATTGGCCCTGTCAACATCGCAATATCTGTATGGCCCAAAGAGGTCAGGTAGGCTGTCATTTCCATTACCGCAGCGCGATCATCCGACACCACAATATTGGCATGGTCGTCAATGTCTACCGACGCCATACGAACATAAGCATGCCCTTCCTCGCTTAACGCTGCGGCTAAATGTTTCGCTTCAGATACAGGCGGTAATACAATCACCCCGTCAATGCGCGACCGGCTGATAAAACCTAGGCAATCTTGCACCATTGCTTCGTCTTTATATTGGCAAGGGTGAACAACAAGCTCGTACCCCTTACTAGAGCAAACCTGCAATACACCGCGCTGTACTTGGTCGATGTAGAGTGCATCGGGGTTATCGTAAATCAACCCAATCAAATACGAACGGCTCGACGCCAAACCTCGTGCTTGTTTATCAGGCGAAAACTTTAATCGGTCGATGACTTCCTGAATTTTTGCGCGGGTTTTTTCTCCCACGCTATTTGAGCCATTTAACACGCGTGATACCGTGCGTTTTGATACACCGGCTTCTCTGGCGACGTCATTTATTGTCGGTTTTTTATCGCTCATCGTCGTTACTCTGTCGGGCAAAACAGGCAAGTTAATGCACTAACTCTATCAACACAAGTTTCAAGCGCGCGATTCCTGCTTCATATGCAGTTGATACGCTTCTTTATAAATCGATACTGCCGCATCTTTTACAATATTAGCGACGTGGGGAACTTGCGATTTGGGGAACGAACTCGCTGGTGCGGTAATTCCCAATGCCGCAACCACAACGCCCCGATTATCTCTAACCGGCACCGCCAAACAACGCACGTCATCGTGATATTCACGATCGTCGGTGGCATAGCCTAGCCCAACTACACGCTGCAGTTCTTTGCGCAAAGAAGGGTAATCGGTAATAGTAAATTTTGTGCGTTTTTCCAGCGGCTCGTCCCCTAGAAGAAGCTCTAACTCGTCGTAATACAAAAACGCTAAAAATATTTTTCCCGTGGACGAACAGTGCATTTTAGCCCGCACACCGGGGCGACTAGCCACTCGCAACGGATTAGGGCTATCAAACACTTCAACAATAAGGGCAGTACCGTTATTCGGGACAGCCAAATGGGCCGTGAACCCGGTTTTTAACGCCAGGCGTTGTACGTATGGAATCGCTATTTGATGCAGGCGATCTGAGTTGATCATCTGCAACCCAAGATTCATCAAGCCAGCACCACAGTGATATTTCTTGCCACGCTTTTCGACCATCTGCTCAGCAACAAGTGTTCGCAATAGCCGAAACACGGTCGTTCGCGGTAAACCTAATGCTTCTTCTAGCTGAACCGACGTTAACCCACCATCATTTTCAGACAATAAACGAAAGGCAGAACAAGCATGTGCAACACTGGGAATATGGTAGCGATCCATACATCCTCCTACAGACCAAACAGAGCAGGTAGAGCTTCGCTAATCCAAGGTACATATGTCACTAACATCAGTACGATGAACATGGCGAAATACAACGGCAATAACGGCCGAATAATTTGTTCCAAGCGAATCTTAGCAACCGCACAGGTGACAAAAAGTACACTGCCAACAGGAGGTGAGCACAAGCCGATGGAAAGATTAAGTACTATCATGATGCCGAAATGTAGTGGGCTCATACCCAGCTCCATGGCTACCGGCAAAAAGATTGGCGTGAAAATTAACACCGCTGGTGTCATATCTAAAAATGCGCCAACAACAATTAAGACGAGGTTGATAAGAAGCAATATCATCAGTGGGTTATCACTCAATGACAGCAAAGATTCACTTAACGTTTGCGGAATATTTTCATACGCCAACAACCAAGACATTGCCGATGAGGTACCAATGAGTAACATAACAATGGCTGTGGTTTCTCCGGCCTTCAAAAATATGCTAGTGAGCTGACCCGGTTTGACTTCTCGATACACCACCATCGATAAAAACATCGAATAGATAACCGCAATGGCGCCGGCTTCAGTGGCCGTAAAAATACCACCAATAATTCCGCCTATAATCAGCACAATGAGGAACAAGCTAGGGAATGCGGCGACTAATTTTTCCATCACCACAGTAAAAGGTACTCGCGCCTCAACTGGATACTTTTCTTTTTTAGCATACCCAACACAAACCAGCATCAGTGCTAGCCCCACCAATAATCCAGGAAGATACCCAGCCATAAACAACGCCGCGATTGATACACCGCCACTTGCGACCGCGTAGATAATAAGAATATTACTCGGCGGAATGAGCATACCTGTGGTAGCTGCGGTTGCCGTTACTGCTGCGCTAAATTTGGGGTCGTAGCCTTTCTTTTTCATTTCAGGCAGCATAAAGCTACCAATTGCAGAACTCGCGGCAACAGAAGACCCCGAAATCGCACCAAAAAACATACAAGACAATACGTTTACCAAAGCAAGACCACCTGGCAATGAACCTATTAATGCCATTGCACATTCAATCAATCGTTTGGCTATGCCCCCCTGCCCCATCAGTAGCCCAGACAGAATAAAGAAAGGAATGGCTAACAATGCAAAGCTATCTAAGCCACCTGCGATACGCTGTGCAATAGTCGTAGCGGCAGGCTCTAAGCCCATATTCATCAGTAGCGTTGCAAGGGTTGCTAAACCAATACACACAGAAATAGGTACGTTGGCGATCAGAAGGACAAAAAACAAAACCAGTAAAACAATGGCGGTTAGTTCCATAACTTAGACTCCCAATCACGCCCAGCCAATAACGTTAAGTGATACAGTGCATAGAAAATAATAAGCGCACCCGACAAAGGAATAACCAGATATACATAACCCATATGCACACCCAGCGACGCTGAAATTTGCTCAAGCTCTAGCGTGATGTACACCAAATTGTGACCACCGTAGGCCAGTGTGACGCTCGCAAAGACAATCACTAATACCTCAACAAGCATCATCGCTATGCGCTTTTTAGGCAGTGACAATTTATTCAGTACGAGATTTAACCCCAAATGAGCATGTGTGCGATAAGCATACGCGGCACCTAAAAGGCCTATCCAAATGAGTAGGAATCGCGCCAATTCCTCAGTAAACGAGCTAGGATCTTTTAACAAATAACGAGATAACACCTGCCAACTCACTGCGAGTAAAATGCCACTCATGGCAGAAATCAGCATGAAAGATAAGGCTTTATCAACCCACTTAACCAAAGATTCCATCACTACATTTCCTTGATTTTGTTTAGTACGTTGCCCACTTCGGTGCCCTCTAAAGACGCGTGGAAAGGTGCAACAGCGTCGCGAAACGCTTGTTTGTCGGGATGAATCACCGTAACGCCATCAGCAATAACCGCTTCTAATGCGGCATCTGACGCTTCTTGCCACAGTGATTTTTGATATTCGATTGAGTCAGCCATGGCAAGCTTCACCCACGATTTCTGTTTCTCGTTTAACGAATTCCATACAGGCAGTGACATAAGGATCACGTCGGGTACTGAGGTATGTTCATCAAGACTGTAATAACGAGAAATTTCATAATGACGTGATAGGTAATAACTCGGCGGGTTATTTTCCGCTCCGTCAACAACACCTTGTTGTAAGGCGGTGTACAACTCTCCCCACGCGACTGGCGTTGCTGCGCCTCCTAGAGCCTGAACGGTTTTCACTGCCGTTGGGCTATTTAGTACGCGGATTTTCTTACCCACTAAATCTGCAGGTGTACGAACGGGAGCGTCGGTGGTGTAAAAACTACGACTCCCCGCATCGTAATATCCCAATCCTTTTAACCTCGCCGTTTGCACACCATCGAGCAATGACTGCCCCACGTCAGAATTCAGCACATTCCAAAAATGATCACGATCGCGAAACACGTAAGGCACGCTAAAGATTTTCATCGCTGGCACAAAGCCTTCCAATGGGCTAGCCGATACTTTTGTCATGGCCAAGCTACCAATTTGCAACAGCTCTACCATCTGACGCTCTGAACCTAGTTGTCCATTAGGGTAAATTTGAATGTCCATTTGGCCATCTGAGTAATAGCGCAGGCGTTCAGCCATATACACCATCGCTTTGTGTACGGTGTGCTTGGTATCTAGCCCATGCCCCAGCCTTAGTACAGTTTGCTCTCCTTTCTGGACGCAGCCACCAAGTAGCAAAACAAAGGCACTAACAAGCAAACTGACTTTGAAAAACTTCATCATTAACACCCTGTTACTTCAGCTCGTTAGGAGGGAATTTATCCATATCGTCATAGTCGAGGTTTTCCCCCGCCATGCCCCAGATAAACGCATAATTCGCGGTTCCCACACCACAGTGAATGGACCACGGAGGTGAAATCACAGCTTGTTCGTTTGCCACCCAGATATGACGAGTTTCGGTGGGTTCCCCCATAAAGTGGCAGACCGCTTGGTCTTCTGCTAAATCAAAATAGAAGTACACCTCGTTGCGGCGATCATGTTGATGCGCAGGCATTGTGTTCCATACGCTACCGGTAGCAAGTTTGGTTAAGCCCATTTGCAATTGGCAGGTTTCGACTACGGTGTTAATCAGCAGCTGATTAATATCTCGCTCGTTAGAGGTAGATTGGCTCCCTAGGTGCAAGACGTTGGCGTCGCCGTGACCGACTTTTTTATTTGGGAATGCACAATGTGCGGGCGCTGAATTGAGATAAAACTTCGCAGGATTGGTCGCATCGACGGAATGAAAACGCACTGTTTCTGTACCTTTTCCTAAGTATAGCGCTTCGGCCTTCGCTAAATCGAAACGATCGCCATCGGCTTCTATAAAGCCATCGCCGCCGACATTGATCACACCTAACTCACGACGCGCCAAGAATGTGGGCATTTTCAACGCATCAAGAGTTTCAAGTGTTAACGGTTTGGTCGTTGGTACCGCACTGCCTACCATAAAGCGTTCGTAATGAGTGTAGATCCAATAGAGCTTTCCGGGTTGCATGAGTTTGTCAGCGAGGAAAGCGTCACGTAACGCTTGAGTATCATAGCCCTTCGCTTCACCTTGCCCGATAGCGTAACGCGTCTCAAAGTTTTCCATGATCTTCTCCTAGCTCGCCAACCACCCACCGTCAACGGCGAGAATATGGCCATTGACATAATCACTTGCCGCACTTGCAAGAAATACGGCTGCGCCTTGCAAGTCTTCAGGGTCGCCCCATCTCCCAGCAGGAATACGGCAGGTTATGCTGTTGTAACGTTCGGGGTTGTCCTGAATCGCTTGTGTGTTATCTGTTTTGAAATAACCTGGAGCAATGGCGTTCACTTGTACATTTGATTTGCCCCATTCATTCGCCAACGCTTTTGTTACACCTACAACAGCGTGTTTACTCGCGGTATAAGCTGGCACTGTGAGACCGCCGCTGTATGACAGCATTGACGCAATGTTGATGATTTTTCCGCCACCGTTGGCAATCATTGATTTACCTAGCTGCTGGCAAAGTAGGAAAGTGGCATCTACATTTACCTGCATCACGTTTTGCCATTGGGCAAGGTCATAATCGACGGCAGGCTCTCGATAAATCGTACCGCCGTTATTAACCAAAATATCGATCTTGCCCCATGTTGCTAGTGCAGATTGAGCCAACTCAAATACCGCATCAGTGTTTGATAGATCCGCTGACAATTCCGTAGCCTCGCCACCAATTTCGGCAATTTTTTCAAGTGTGTCTGCGCAGCCGCCTTGACGAGAACTGGCGCAAATAACGGCCGCGCCCGCCTTTGCTAAACCAATCGCTATTGCCTGGCCTAAGCCTCGGCTTGCTCCTGTGACAAGCGCTTTTTTCCCAGATAAATTAAACATGTTGTGCCTGCTTCCTTCACTTGGTTCGATATTGGGCTGACAGCCTAGCAAGGGATTTCTTCGCAACAAGCGCTACCAAGAAAATGCTTCAAATATCAATTTATTTACTTCAAATATGAACAATTACTGAGTGATAGGCTACCAAAAAGCTATCTAAACCTCATTAACAAATTACACTTTGTTCACACTTGAAACACTTTTCATTAAATATTTTGCCACCGGTGGCAATTTGTCAACCTTTTTTTTATAATGGCCACTATTAGAACAACCCAGAATTGCATAGATTTGTCACTATGGGTGATACGGAATGGGTTTACACGCAAAATAAAAACCCACAACACACTGTTTTAAATAAGAATTAATACTACAAGGCGGAAATAGATGAACAGAAAACATGCACTTTCCATTTTATTAGCGCCATTATTAGTGCTTGCAGGTTGCGGTGAAGACAGTCAAGAATCGTCTTTTTCTATCACAATTAGCAATCCTAAAAGTGGTGCTAGAACAACACAATTGTTACAAATACCGCTAGATAAATATTCACAATCATTTAACGCTGCTGCCGCTAGCGACAATTCACTTGTCGAACTAATCGACACTGATTCAGACGGCAAAAACGACACTATTCTAGTAGCTGCAGCGTTAATGCCAGGCGAATCAAGAACCCTTGATTTGATGGAAGTAAAAACCTCAACTACTCCAGATTTGGCCCATGCAGAGCTGTCTGTAAGAACCGGAGGTGTGTGGGAAGGTAAAGCGTACAAAGCTGATCACTTTAGTTTTGAAGAAGTTTCAACTTTCACCTCACCAAAACAACTTACAGATCACTCTTATTTTCTGCGCTATGAAGGGCCGGGTTGGGAAAGCGACAAAATGGGTTATCGCTTATACCTTGATTGGCGTAATGCCATAGATGTGTTTGCCAAAACGGTGACTACTCCATCCTTACATTTGGCCGGACAAGACGGCTACGAAAGCTACCATCATATGCAAGATTGGGGATTAGACGTACTCAAAGCAGGGAAGTCGCTGGGTGTAGGAGCGCTAGGGCGTGAGGTTGATGGCAATGTATTACATTTTCAAAATGTTGAGAGCACCTCTTACACATTAAATTATAATCACAAGCTAAGCGCCTCTTTTAACGTGGATTATAAAGGTTGGAGCGACGGTACCGATGCGGTAGACGTACAAACCACTTACGACATTCACGCCGGAGACAGTGCGACTAAAATCACTGTTACGCCAGATGCGGTGATTGATAATTTAGTAACCGGTATTGTTGACCATGGTGTTGGACTTATTGAAGGAAAAGGTGAGCGCTGGGGATATATCGCGTCATGGGGCAAGCAAAGCCTTGCTAGCGAAGATGATGAATTGGGCTTAGCCCTGTTCTACCCTCTTGACCGAGCGGTTAGCACATACACCGGCGAACATGATCATTTAGTTAAATTTGCAGCCACTGATTCACCATTTAGCTATTACATTATGGCGGAGTGGCCTCAACACCCTGACGGCGTTAAAAGCGAAACAGCATTTAAAGCAAGGTTAGCCGATAAACTCGCGGAGTTGGATCACCCGATCACAGTGAAGTAAACCGATTATTGAGTAAAGGGTTTGCCAAGTCGTGTTGGCAAACCCTCATGTGTTTAACGAACCGGGCTAACAGGCGTCCATCCGTCGAAAATTTGCTCTTTTGTGTAAAGCATTCTGTCGTCGTCGCTTAACTGTGGACGCAAAGACGAGATCACAGCGCCAGGGCCAGTATTTCCGTATTCTTCAAACCGGGCGTCAGAAAGTGGATGAAACTGTTTTTTACCCCCCTCTTTTTTGGTTCCCCCCATACTCGCCCATCCAACATTAGCGATGTGTGCGTCTAAAAAGCTCTCGATAATCGTTGTTTTACCGATTGCATCGGGGTTGGCATACCGACCATCGGTAAATTGGGTGGTAGGGTGCCAAGGGCGGCCTAAAGGCACTGAGTTATCTGGTACGCCCGGCGTTCGTTCAAACTCACACTTGAGAAAAGTAAACCCCCAATCTTCTTGAATAAGTGTGCTCGGTGCTGTGACATATCCAGAATATTTATGTTCTGCGGCTCTAGGGCGAGAAATTATGCGGCTGTTTTCAATGACCACATTGCCATTACCAAAGATAAAATCGACATTACCCCATATTTCGCTATCGGTGATATACGACATGCCTCCTTGTGCATATAAGGTATCTTGAAAGCCCTTTAAATACACCGAGTCTAAAACGGTTTTGTTGGCAGATTCAGCTATTTTTAACGCGACCGCTTGAGAGCCAGACACCTTGGCGGGGTCGTTGTCATCACGGCCATCATTGGTGAGAAAGTCAAAACTGTTCTCTACCGTTAAATTAGCCAATGCAACGTTAGTTGCGTTAATTTCTACTGTTGCGGTACGAAAAGTTCCCCACGTTTCATCACTGCCTTCAGCCACCGCCTGACCTGCGTAACGGTCAAAAACTATTTTTGTTTTTTTTCCAACACCAATAATTTTGGTGTTGTCACGATTAATCACAACGCGCTCATAATATTCACCTGCCAATACCATCACAATCGGGGGCAAATTTTGTTCGGCCAAAGCGTCTAAAGCTTGATTTATTGAAGCATAAACGGGAAGTTGAGTGTCTATTGGTTGTTGGCTCACAATGGCTTGAAAAGTAACACGCGCATTTTTTTGCGCGGCTTGAACAACCATAGTTGACGTTGGCTCATGGCTACTGCACCCACAAAGCGCTAACACAATACATGTTGCCAACGTCACCCCTTTAAATTTCATCACTTACGTATCCTTTTGAGTTATGCGTGAAGTATTTTACTTTTCACTGAGCGCTGGTGCACGGTGAATAAATGGTACCATTAAAGCTTCTACTTGAGAGAGATAAGGCTCGAACAGCCAAAACGTGTGGCAAACTTGGCTAAAAACAAACTCCTGATAAACAACATCTTGTGCCTCCAATGCTTTTTTTACGGCTTCTTTTCCCGCAGTGAAACGCATTTGCCCACTACTGATCACCAACAACGGGGGGGAATGTTTATCAATATGAGACAACGCAGACGCTTCCCACCAAATTTCAGGTTTTGTGTCATAGTCTCCACCCAACCATAATGCTGCAGCAGATTGACTGCCTTTTTTATTTTCATTTTTGAGAGCCAATGGTGAGGTGAAATCGAGCACCCCATCTAGATCAATAACCGCATTAACCCTTACATCATCATTTAAATTTGTTGCAAAGAGTTTTGAAGACCCTGTCGTTCCTAACAACGCAGCCATTTGCCCTCCCGATGATCCACCACCAATACTCAACCTTTGTGGGTCGACTCCCCAAGCTGCGGCGTTCGCTTTCACCCACGTAATTGCTCGGGAGAGATCTTGTAACCCCACAGGATAAGACGCTTCTGCAGACAGCCTATATTCGGGCAACACCACCCCAATGCCTTGTTGTGCGAGTCGATTGGCCAGCGCGTAAAAATGACTTTTGTCTCCCGAACGCCACCCACCACCGTGGATGAGTAAAATCACAGGCGACATCACCTCTGCCTGAGCAACAGGTAAAAACACATCTGCATGCAACTCTCGCTTACCGTCTAGAAGGTAGCGCTGGTTAAACAGCACCTGCTGCCCCTCTACAAAGCGAATAGTTGGCAACGTTAAAGCCGGGTCATCTTGTTTGTATCGAGCAAAACGAGACGAAATGGTATAGCTATCATCAATAGGTATGGTGGCGTTGACTGACATCGCCGCTGCAAACAAAGCCAAAAGGCATAAACGCGCTATTTTGATTCCCATGGAAGCTCCTGAGTATGTATGCCTAAAGGAGAAAAACGCACATAGTCAAACGCAGTAAACTGACGTTTCAATGGGTCAATATCTTCACTGTCAGATACAGCGAAAAGCCCAATTTTTGCGCCAACCCAACGACCTCGTGTCGCCTTAAACTGCTCACCCACCACGACAAATGGCTTGTCGAGGTTTGTGCGATAACTGAATATGACCGTATTGCCCGGTTGATAGACTAAGCGAAGTTCAACTTGTGACTGTTCCATTATAGCCACTTTGTGACGACTTTCATCGCAGCCTATTCTCGCCCCTTTGCACTGACTAAACACCACACTTTTAACATCGTCTTGCGCTTCAATACCCACCCATGCGTAATCTTCACCAAAAACCAATAAGCCGCTTCTGCCGTTATTAAGAGCAGTAATATCAACAAGGGTGCGCACTTCAAACGTTTCCGCTGGCACCTTTTGCAACAATAGCGACGGTGTCATCCAAAGGTTATCGCCAGTACGATTCACTTGCGGCATTGTAAACAACTGAAGCTGTTGGTCGGATTGCTCAAGTCGATACAACTGCGGAGTTGGATTTGCATTCCATTGCCACTGTAGTCCCAAGGTTCCATCAAACTCATCGCTCGTTGGTTGGGGTAGTAAAGGCATCGGTTGACTGGTCTTTGGCTTTCGGTAATAAATAACCGGTTCCCCCGCTCCTGCTTGGAGCTTGCTTACACCAATCACAGGCCAATCATTTACCCATTCCATGGGCTGTAAGTGAACAATTCGGCCATAAGCTTTACGAGATTGAAAATGCACAAACCAGTCTTCGTTGTGTGAGGTATGAACCCATGCTCCTTGATGCGGGCCATTAATCATCGTATTCCCTTGATGCATTACTATCTTCTCTTCGTAGGGGCCAGAGATGTGTTTTGATCTAAAGACCGTTTGCCAGCCTTGCTCTACACCACCGGCAGGAGCAAAGATGTAATAAAACCCATTGCGTTGATAAAACTTAGGTCCTTCAATAGTCCTGTACCCAGGCAAAGCGTCTCCATTAACAACATTCACATATTCAGCCTCAACAGAAGAAGCATCCCATGCCATCTTTCTCAGGCTTAATACATTATTAAACCCAGCTCGACTTTTTGCCCATGCGTGAACCAGCCAAGCTTGGCCGTTGTCATCCCATAACGGTGCGGGGTCAATAATTCCCTTCCCCGGTAATATGAGCTTTGGCTCCGACCATGCTTCTCGCGGGTTTTGAGTGTGGATCACAAATATGCCTTGGTCTGGATCAGGATAGAAAATCCAGAATGTTCCTTCGTGATAACGCAATGTTGGCGCCCAAACACCATTGCCATGTTGTGGCACCGAGTAGCGATGATGAGGCACTTGTTGCGGTAATGCGTAGTTAATTAATTGCCAATTCACTAAGTCGGTCGAATAAAGGATTGGCAAGCCAGGAGCAGCGTTAAAGCTCGATGCAGTCATATAGAACTCATCGCCTACCGCTACAACATCGGGGTCAGAGTAATCAATATGCAAGATAGGGTTTTGGAAATAACCGTTCTGCAGGTCACTTTGCCAAAGTAACTTAGTACTATATTTAGGATAGGAAACCGAAGTTTCAGAGCAGCCACACAGCAATAAGACTGCCACGAGAATCTGTATACTGCCCCAACGCATTAACCTCATAGCCATCTACTCCATACTGTGCTTGCCACCGGTAGCAAATTAGTTTGCGACAATGTAAAAATCAAGAGCCTAAAGCGTATCACCAGCGTTAACAACATGATTAATTTGTGTTAATTCAAATATGAACAAAAGCGTATTTTCATCATTCGCCTTCGCTAATATCATAACACCATGGTTTTATTAGAAATAATTAATAAACCACTATCTAAAACCGTATTAAATACAGGTGATCTGGTTAAAATATGAGTGATTTTCCATTTGCCACCGGTAGCAATAAACCATAACCTGTAAATGAAATGTAAAAACAGTGCTAAGTTCTCTCCCGATTTTACACTGTCATTATCCGTTTCATTGCACACAACAATATACGACTTAGCTTCCCTACAGTTAAGTCGTGACACAACTGAAGAACGAATAGGACAAGGTTATGAGTTTTAACAGTTTCACGCGCAAAACACCTTTATGCATAGCTATTGGCGCTATTTTAATGGGCCAGAATGTGGTCGTTGCTCAAGAAGCAACGAGCGATGTAGAAGTGATTGAGGTTCGCGCGAGCAGCTTTGCCGACAGCTTATCTAAAGCATTGATGACAAAACGTGCAGCAGCAGGTTCAGTCGACACGATCCTTGCGGAAGATATTGCCGACTTCCCCGACCAAAACTTAGCAGAATCTTTGCAGCGTATACCTGGTGTTGCCATCACTCGTGAAGCGGGTGAAGGACGTGAAATTACTGTACGAGGCTTAAACTCTACATTCACTCGTGTTCAGCTCAACGGCATGCAAGCGCAATCACTCGCCGCAGGTACAGGCGGTGTGCGTACTAGTCGTGGTTTCGATTTTAACGTTTTTGCTTCGGAACTGTTTAATCAGCTCACGGTACATAAAACGACTTCAGCCGAGTTAGAAGAAGGCTCATTGGGTGCAACAGTTGGTCTGCGTACCGCACGCCCATTTGATTTCAGCGAAGACACCGTAGCTGTAAATATGCAAGCGGGTTATAACGACCAATCAGATGAAATCAAACCGCGCTTTTCGGGACTCGCTTCCTACACCAATGACGAAGACAGCTTTGGTTTTTTGGTGTCGGCGTCTTTCTCTCAACGTCTCGTCAGTAACCAAGGGGCTGACACTGGTCGCTGGGAAGACGACCCATTTCATAGCGATGCGAATGAAGCATTAGATCCTGACGCAGGTGGCACATGTTCAGCATGTACAACTGATGCTGACTTTGCTGCGGTCAGCAGCGCATGGCATCCTCGCTTCCCACGTTATGCTGATAAAACACATGAACAAGATCGTATGGGCCTAACGGCATCAATGCAGTTTATTCCAACAGACAACACATTGATTACGGTTGACGCTTTATATTCTAACATTGAAGCAACGCGTAACGAGCCTTTTATGGAAGCAATCTCTCTCGCGCGTACCGGTAGTACTGGTCTAAAACAGTCAGACATTCAGGCCTATCAAATTGATGGCAACAATACCATGTATGCGGCAACGATTGCCGATGTAGATGTGCGTTCAGAATACTTCATTTCTAATTGGGAATCAGAGTTCACCCAATTCAGCGTAAATATTGATCACGACTTCAACGAAAACCTAAAACTAGGCGTGCTACTCGGCACCTCTAAATCTGTTTTGGACAACCGTGAATCTACTGTGATTTATGAGCACTTCAGTGAGAATGACAGCCGCCGTCAAATTGACTACGCCGACGCGTCTTCTACTCTCACCTATGACTTTAGCGATATGCTTAACCCAACATTAGCATATAGCTTTGATACCGCTAATCCAGATAACTGGGAAGTGTCTGAATTCCGTGACCGTATTTATGATGCCGAGTCCAGTACAGATAATGCACGTGTAGATTTAACTTACTTTCTCAACGACGAAATTGTACTAAAAGGCGGTGCAACTTATAAAGAATATGGGTATGAAATTGCCGGTGTTCGCGCCGACGCGGCACTGTCTTCTGTTGATAGCAACGACGGTACCGAAGATGGTGTAGCCTGTGGTATTGGCTCTGAAGTAAGTAGCAGTGACGGCGAAGTCGTTACTTACGGCGGCCAAACTTTCTTTATGGCTAACACAGACACAATTGACAATTTCGTAGCAAGTGGATGCTGGCCATATAATGTGCGTGCTGGCGATACCCGTGCCGTGACCGAAGAGAGCACTGGCGCGTTTATTCAAGCCGACTTCAACTACATGATTGGCGACCGTGAACTTCGTGGTAACGCAGGTGTACGTTACGTTAAAACAGACCTAAGCTCTACGGGCTTAGTTAACGGCACTGAAGAAGTCACCGTGGAACATGATTACACAGACACACTCCCAGCAATGAATTTAGCATACTCAGTAACCGATGATGTGCTGTTACGCGCAAGCTGGGCAAAGGTGATGTCGCGACCTGACCTTGCCACACTGAACCCTGGCGGTAGTGTCTCTATTTTCGGCGACCCAGGCGTAAGCTACGGTAACCCCTTCATCGAGCCTTTCCGCGCTGATGCTTTTGATATGTCTGTAGAGTGGTATTTTGAAGAAGGTGCGTTATTGTCACTCGCCTATTTCCAAAAAGATATTGAGTCGTTCCCGACTTCAGAAACTTCGATGCTAAGCTGGGAAGAAACAGGCCTACCAGACAGTTTACTCGGTTCACAGTACGATGATTTGATTGACGAAGAGTTTGAAGTGAAGCGCACTGTGAATGGCGTTGGCGGAGATTTGGATGGTTTCGAGATCCAATACCAGCAGCTACTCACATTCTTACCTGGTCCTGAGTGGATGCAGAAATTCGGTATTCTAGCTAACGTCACCTTAGTCGACTCTGAAGTTACTTATGGCACAGACCGCAAAGGCCCGTTGGTGGGTCAGTCTGACGAATCAGCGAACTTCACCCTGTACTGGGAAGATGATGTATTTAGTGCTCGTATCTCTGCCGCGTATCGAGGTGACTACTACAGTAACCTAAGCTCGAGTGACGAGAGAAAGTGGCGCGTTGTTGATTCAGCAACTTATATCGATGCATCAGCAAGTTACAAGTTGAATGAAAACCTGAAAATCACTCTTGAGGGGATTAACCTGACTGATGAATCTGTAGCAGAATATATTGACCCATCTGCTATGCGAATCATTACGGAACAAAACACCGGTCGCCAAATCTTCCTAGGTGTAAGTTACAAAATGTAAGATTTGTAGCTCGCTTTTGTTTAAAACAACGTATCAAGCCCAGCCACGCTGGGCTTTTTTTCATTCCTATTTTAATAACCTTGCCCCTTTGCACTCTTGTTCGCATAATAAACCTATGCCGTCTCACGCATTGCAAGGAACCCAAGCCAGTGAGCTATATTCAAGACGACCCGGTTATTCAACGATTTCTATCACGTATGCCAGATGAAGTGGCTAACAGCTTTACTGAAGAACAACTCTCTCACATTCGCAATGCAATTGGCGCTAGGGAATGGGGTCGCCATAAACTCGATCTTCGAGGCACAATTAAAGTATTCAAGTGGCGTTATTACTATGTTGTTTTAGCCGGCCGAAACCGTCGTCAACTCTCTGACAAAGAAATGCGCTTGGCTGCTTTGATCAACGCGTGCTTGATTGCGGGCTTTATTACAATAGCGACCCTGTTTGGCCTACTACTGCTTTATCTCTTGAAGTCAGCCCTAGGGATAAACTTATTTGAAGGCTTTTCATTAGGGATTTGGGATTGGTTCAAGAAAACGTTTTAACTATGGCAAAAAATGGGAAGCGAGTGCTTCCCATTTAAACCAATTACCTAACGAGCTCAATTATGCCAGTGTTAGGGTTACGTCAACATTGCCACGCGTTGCATTTGAGTAAGGGCAAACCACATGTGCTTTCTCAACTAATGCTTGCGCCGCTTCTTTATCTAAGTCGCCCAAATCAACGGTTAGTTTCACCGCGATAGCAAAACCCGTTTCAATTGGGCCAATACCAACATCGCCCGTTACTTTAATATCATCTCCTAGCTTAATTTTGTCTGCCGCGGCAACATGTTTAAGCGCGCCAATAAAACAAGCCGCATAACCAGCAGCGAACATTTGCTCTGGGTTAGTTCCCTCTCCGCCTGGGCCACCAAGCCCTTTAGGTACAGACAACTTAGCATTCAAGTTACCATCACTAGACAATACCGAACCATCACGACCACCTGTAGCTGTAGCTGTGCCCGTATAAAGTACTTCACTTAATTTATGCATAAATGCTCCTTTCTGATCTACATATAGTTTGCATGCAAAATAAATTACCAAACCTGAACTTGCGGATCAAGTAATTTGTATGCAAAATATGGAGAGAGGTAAAAACCATGACAAAATCTTCACCAGCACTGAAATTAGACAATCAGCTCTGCCACCGCTTTTACACGGTATCGAATGCATTCACACGCGCATATCGCCCCTTGCTAAAAAGTTTCGATATTACTTATCCGCAATATGTAGTGATGATGGCCCTATGGGAAGCCGATAGAGTTACGGTTAATCAACTTGCCGAAAAAACCCACGTAGACATTGGCGCTTTGAGCTTAATTTTAAAAAAGCTGCAAAATAAATCGCTGCTGGTACTTGAGCCGAGTACAGAAGACAAACGCGTTAAATTTGTTGTGTTGACGCCCTCTGGGTTGGCGATGGCTCACGAAGCAGAAGCAATTCCCAAACAAATGCTGTGTAATTTAAAAAACCTTTCTCTGTCAGAGGCTGAAACACTGAGGGACTTAATTGATAAATTGAGTAATGGTTTGTCTGAATCACTCTGCAATGTAAATAATAGCACTCCAGAGTGAGTTGTTTTTTCATTAAGTTGTCATATGTAAACAGTAATATTGCTTTTGAGTGTACAAGTGTACGCTCAAAAGTTATACTCAAGATGTCCGACCTGTAAGTGTAGGAGAGAAGAATGCACGCAATGACAACAGAAAAACTCAAATCCTATCCCGCTAAAGCTTATTCTGCCGTTGAAGAGTGGCTAAACAGCTTGAGCCACGGTTTAGGCTTTGTTGCCGCCATTGTCGGGCTTGTATTCATGGTATTGCGCGCAGACGAAACAGTATCCATTACAGCTTCAGCCATTTATGGCGGTACATTAATATTTATGTTTCTGTGCTCAACGATTTATCACGCTGTTACACATCAAAAAGCAAAAGGGATACTAAAAATATTCGACCACAGCGCGATATATTTATTGATAGCGGGCACTTACACCCCCCTCACACTTGTAGCGATTGGCGGATGGTTAGGCACCGCAATGACAGCACTAATCTGGACTCTCGCCATAGCGGGCGTCACATTTAAATTAGTGGCAGGCCAACGCTTCCCTAAAGTGTCTGTGATGACCTATTTAATAATGGGCTGGATAGCGCTGGCTCTAGTCTACCCGCTGTATCAGGCAATTCCCGGCGCAGGGTTATGGCTAATCGTCGCTGGCGGCGTATGCTTTAGTGTTGGAGTATTGTTTTACGTAGCCAAGAAAGTTAAATACACCCACGCAATCTGGCATGTGTTTGTGATCGGTGGGTGTGCATGTCATTACTTCTCTATTTATTATTATGTGGTGTGACATTAGGCGATGCTAAGCTACTTATTTTTCGCTATTAATTTAAGAGCTGTCAGTTCGCCTTTAACATAATTTAGCTTGTATTTACTCCAAAATACCTTTTTGGAAAAGGGAATAAAATTCATTATCCTCTCTACAATTAGGTATTTAATCCACTTGATCCATAAATTGAACGCAGAAATATTTTTAGAGTGTAAATATTTAGCTAGAGTGACACCTTTCCCTAATCTAAATGCCCTTTCATAAATCCATTTAACAGATATATGGCTTTTCGGAACCCAATGATAAACTTCAAATTCATTACTGTTCCAACACTTATAGCCCTTTGAGTACATTCTTGTCGTAAAGTCGGTCTCGCTTCCCATTGGATAATCAGATGTTCCGTTTGGACCTATTCGCTCATCGAATACGTTTTGCTTATCCTCAAATACACAAGCTCGAACCACCATGTTTGGGCCCCAAACATAGCCAGGTTTACATTCTCCTTCTTGCGGATTCGTTTTTATTGCATATAAATGGCCAAGAGGCGCCCACTCCAATATCCAGTTATCCGGTTTAACCTCCCATTCTGGCTTAATGTTACCGCCAAATATGGAATAATCTGCATTACTATCAGCGACAGAACGAATCCGCGTTAACCAATCTTTATCAAAACGAACATCATCGTCAGTAAAAACAATTAAATCACCATCGAAATGAGAAATTGACTGATTCAATGCCACATTCTTCCCTGGTTTTGATTCCTTCAGTAACAATAGTGGGAGCTTGTGCCGATAAGAATCTAGTATCGAAGCTGTTGAATCTGTACTTCCGTTATCTATTACTACCAACTGCCAATCTTCTTCACTATCAAGACCTACAAACGCAGTCAGAGTGCGCTCTATACGTGCTTCACTATTTTTCGTCGAGAAGACTACTGTGATCATGTTATGCCTCCACATAGCTGTGGTAACTGTTCCCTAGTTTCTGATAATAATTTGATCAAGCTCTTGTTCAAAATTTCATTGTTAAAATCCACTTCACATTTCTGCCGTGCCAATTTCCTGATTTTATTTAATCTGTCAGGTGGCAAATTTGATATCTCCACCAATGCATCACATAACTCTTGCGGACTATTCTCTTCAACTAGAAAGCCGGAAACGGTATTTTCAATTAATTCGGGAATACCTGAATGAAAAGTAGAAAGAGTTAGAATCCCACTAGCCATTGCTTCCATCAGTGCAACAGGAATACCTTCCATATCTCCATCTGAAGCCCTAACACTTGGCAAAATAAACACATCAGCATATTGCAAAAACTCTTTTACTTTACCGTGCGATTGAGGCCCATGAAGCGTTATAAAGCTTTCAGCCCGAGAGCTCTTGATCAACGTCCTCGCTTCATCCAACAATTCCCCATCTCCGATAATATCAAATTGTATATTTACTTTTTTACTAGCAAGCACAACCGACTGAATGGAGTCTAAAATTGCTTTCTTTTCAGTTAACCTTCCAACTTGGATTACTTTTAACTTTTTATGAGTAAAAGACTCTATTTTTTCTTCAAATTCAAAATTACGAGGTTCAATTCCCATTCTGTGCACTTTTACTTGCGATGGTGAGGCCCCCATATCTAGTAGAAGATTTTTCCATTTTTCGCTTATTGGCAGTAGTAGTTCATCTTTTTCGAATAACTTTTTATAATGTGGCGTGTACTTTTTAATATAATCATACTTACTAAGTTCAAACGCATGAAATACGATTGCCAACTTACCTTGAATAATTCCAAGTTCTTTCATTTTCGACACATAATAGCCATTCGAACCGAAATGGCAGACAATCGCATTATAAGTTCCCAATGGGACATTTTGACTCAATTGTCTTAATAAGCGAACTTTCTGCCACCGCTCTAATAGTGGGTCACTCAATACATCCTTGACTTGTGAAATTTTAAATTTCATCAACAGCATAAATGCTGCTTTAATGAGTGAGAGCTTCTTTGTCAAAAAGCCCATAGAATAACTTTTCCCGATCTGCTTTACTCGTCCTATTAAATCATAATCATTTACTGTTGAGTGCATAATTCCTGCGGACTGGATATCATTAGTAACTATTTCTACTTCAACACCATTTTCAATTAAACCAACGATCTGATTAATTACAAAAGTCTCAGATAGTACAGGGAAACTATGGCTAAAAATGGCTATTTTCATTATATTCCTTCTTAACATCAACGATTAATAGGAGAACGCTTTCAATGTCTCTGAGCACTTCAATTTAATTAGTTCATAATTATCTTCATCAAAGAAATCCTTTACATTTTTAAAAGAAGTACCTTTGGGTTGAAATTGATGTTCTAATAATGGTGAAATATTTGATCTAACCTGAAATCCAAGGTCTCTCACGCTTTGCTCTATCACTTTTTTCTTTTGACTTTTAAAATCCTCATACCGAACGAGATAGATCGAATCGCTGTAGCTTTTATATAGTTTTGTACACATCTCAATTCTTGTACACAGCCGCTCTACGACTGAAATACCATCATCTTTTGTTCCATTTAAAAGGTACATCCAATGCTTAGTCGGGTTGCTTATGTGTTGTTCTTCTAGTTTACTTCCATTAAAGCTTCCATCGACACCGAGACGGTTAAATATAGACCTTACAATGTCATAAGGATTCCTCGCAACATAAACATATTTCTTATTAGGATAGAGTTCCATAACTTTATCAACGTGTAAGCTAAAATCTGGATCCTTTACCACTTCTTTGAAAAAAAGCTTTTTATTTTGATAAATATGTTTCTTAAATTCTAGGTAATCAGAAGCAAGGTTTCTTACAACATTAAAACCATCCCTATCTGTGTGGAAAATAGGGTCATTAGCAAAAGTCATATTAGCCGCCTTTGCTATTAGATTCCCTACTACTGTGGTTCCAGATTTCTGATGTCCTAAAACAACTATTTTAGTGTTTTTTTCCGCTAATACATTTGCTTTCAAAGCATCATATCTATTATAAAAATCAAACATCAAAACCCACTCTTCAACTTTAATTTTGGAGTAACCATATTGAACAATTCGAACACTGATTTATTTCTCATTATAACATTGATAACCAAATAAACTGGAGCCCCAAAAATAACTGAAAATAAAATTTCACTAAAGTCACTTTCAAATGAAAAATAATTCAAAGCCACTCTTAAAGAAAAAACCATAACTAACACCGAAATTGCCGGCTTCAACAATTGGTAAATTATGGTTGTCACATTAATATTGAGTACACTAGCAATCGTAATCCATGTAGTCAAAGCGGCTATAATTTTAGAAGTAGCATAAGCAATTAGAAGTCCATTCATACCAAATTGAACTCCGACTATTAGAAGGACTATCTGTAAGGGTTGTGTGAAAGTATTGATTTTCAATTGTAATTTGGCTTTATCTAACGCTAAGTAAAACGAACCGGTAATAGTGGCAACAGATATAATTGTTCCTATCACACTGAAAAAAATTAAATATGGTTCCATCAATAGCCATTTTTCTCCCAGTAGAAGCGATATTATTGGAGCAGCTAAAAGTCCTATTCCCCCCATAATTGGGAACGTTACGACAGATATAATACCTGTAGCTCTAACGTATATTTTTGCAATTCTCTCTTTTTCATTTTGTATTTTGCTTAATGTAGGGAACATAACGCTTGAAATCACAGTAGATATATTCTTGATTGGGAAAGCTGTGAGATCGAATGCTCGGGTATAAAAACCTAATTGAACGGCAGAGACATACTTTCCGATTATTACTCTGTCAGCTTGACTGGATAACTGCTGTAAAAGTTGAGTTAAAAACACGTTGGAGCTAAAGCCAATAAATTTTTTTAAACTGCGATAATTAACTCTCGTAATCGGAAGTTTAGCTTTTATCTGAAGCACAGTAGATACAATTAGAGCGGAGGTGTACTGTTGAGCGATCAAACTCCAAATACCGAATTCATGGTACGCTAGAATAATAGCGGTTGTGGCTCCCGTCAATTCGGCAATAAGAGTTATAAGTGAAACACTTTTGTGCTGAAGTTCTTTTAATAGGAGCGCACGAGGGACGCTACTTGCAGCGTTAACCAAAAAAATTGGGGCAATAACAACAATAAGTTGATTCAGCCTTTCTTCATTATAAAAATTAGCTATTGCTTCACTGGCGCCTATCAATATCAGCGCAAATAATAGCCCCAACAATATGTTGAAGCAAAAGCAAGTAAAAGATTCCTCCTTATTTACTTCAGATTTTTGAATTAGTGCAGAGCTTAAGCCAAAGTCAGAAAGAAGTTGAGAAAAAGAGACGAAGACCAAAACCAAGGCTAATAGGCCAAAGTCTTGTGGAGATAACATCCGAGCTAAAATTATGCCTAGCCCAAATTTCAAAACCTGAGATAATATCTGTACAGAACCTGTCCAAGCTATTGTCTTAAAAGTTTTTTTCGTAAGTGAATTTTCTTCCATTACAATTCATCTAACTGATAGTTTTCTATAGAGTAAAACTTTTTAAGCTGCAGATATACAACTATTAGACCTTAAGGCAAATAACTAAAATAATATGCCGTCAGTTTTTTTTACAACGACAAGTTAAACTAAATCAAAAAAAACAATAAACACTTAAAATACAATAACTTAAAAACATGGCACAATAGATGCTTTAATTTTTGCAGACAGGTTTCGTGCCAATTTAGTAATGAGGTAATCATGCGTAAATTTCTTCTAATATGTTTTTCTTGCTTATCGTTCGCTCAGATCAGCAATGCAGCGGTAATATCATACTCTTACACAGCGATTGATGGGTCTTTTGATTCGAATGCGAGCTTACTCGACTATATCGACAATGCAAGTGTTGTTAACTCATCTAATGTAAGCAGCTTTACCTTAGTAAATAGTCAGCAAAGCTCTGTCAATCACGTTTCAATCTCGCTAGATTTGTCTTCTTTGACCGATCTCACTATTTTTGCTGGATTGGATGCTTCGTATGGTGCAGAAATATATGTTAATGGGGTTCAAGTTTTTGACACAACAAGTGACCTTTGGTGGCGTCGTAACTGGGCAAATAATAACGTTGTTAGCAATTCAGATGATTATCTTGGTTCCATAACGATTGATGTTGTTTGGGCAGAACTCTGCTGCGGTGGCCAGAGCAGTCTAGCTTTTAGTTCTGGTGTATTAGGCGGAACTTTGACTGAACTTACCGTTGCTAACCTAGAGCTATTGGAATCAGCATCTGTACCTGACTCTACACCACCAGCCAGTACTCCACCTATGCTAATGATGTTCAGTATTGTTCTATGCGGATTATTGTTACGCAAAAAAAAGAGCAAGTTGAAATAATACTACTAAAGTCTACTAGTAAAGGAGCTTGATAGGGGCGCATCTATCAAGCTCCTTTTGTTATGGAGTAGAGTCGAAAACATTGACTTAAAAGCTTTGATAATTTGGTTTATCTTCAGAAGATCATCTATTTATATCCAAAAGAGGTGCTGTTGAAACTTTGACTTACCTTATCGTCTTCCGGTTTGATCTATCGGCTAATTTTTCATCTGTAGCGTCTTTTGTTAAGTTCTGAGTGGTAACCCTGGTTTTCTATGCATCATCAAACTACTGATAATACTCCTTTTCATATTTGACTAGAGACACCTACTATTTAGACTTTTTAAAGGGAAGTAGACGAAGCTATTTATCACAATACGATAATATAGACTCTTCAATAATTTTGTAGGAATCGGCAGTTAAATGTAAACCGTCCGTCCATAGTTCAACATGACGGCGTAGCTCTTTTCGAAATAATAAATTTGTATCCAAGACTCTTATCTGTGGAGCTTCCAACTCCGCTAGTCTATCGTTAAGGACTTTAATCTTAGAGTTATCTCTAATAAATCCATCAGTAAGTATGACCTGATACAAGATTATCTCTTGTACCGAAAGTTTCAAGTAATCCACAATATCTGTAATATTACCAAACACGGTATCAACAGCTTCATTACGACCAATATCGTTAACTCCAACCATTAAAACAACTTTTGAACTTGGACTAAAAGAGTAACTTTGAATCCTTTTCTTCAAAAGTGAAGATGTTTCACCAGATATCGCCAAATTAGTAATACTACAATTACTAAAATTATCTATAGCCAATTGTGAGAGTAAACTGTCTCCTAACAAAACAATGTCAGCTTGAGATACTTCTATCAGGCTAAGTTCTCTCACTTTTTTACGGTAATAGTCTGTCACAGATACATCGGGAGTCCGTAATTTACGGCACTCGCCCACTATCCAATGAAAGTTGGTTGCCACTACGACAGTAAATATCAGAAAAAATAGGATGAAAACTACCGACTTCATTTTAGAAAAATAGTAGGTTTTTGCTTAATATAAGCATTAGCTAGCCACATATTCCCATAGATACTCAAATGATCTTTATCGAAGTAAAACACTTTTTCACCATCTTTAAATTTTGTCGCGTCTTCTACAAAAATAAATGGGTCAAAAAAATCGACGTTATTTGAAGTGGCGATATCCCGAATGACATTGTTATATGAAGGGTATAAGGCTGAAAAACTAAGTGAGTTTCCACAATCTAAACCTAATCGATTACAATTGATCACTTTAGCCGGATTTTGCTCCAATAAAGGCGGCTGAGCCAATAGAATAACTCTTGTAGCCTGTTCTTTGACCTCTTTCAGCAATCGTTCTAACGCGATTAAAAATCTCGTGTTTTTAACATCGAGATCCCATCGAAATGCGATAACAACTACGTCAGGTTTATCTGTTTTTATTGCTTGGAAAAACGCCTCCCGTATCCTTGAGCAAGTGAGATCATTACTCCCAACTTCACAACCGCCCTTTGCATATAGCTCTGCGCGATAATTCATACTCTCAGCTACGGATGATACGAATTCAAAATAGTGTTGAGCGTGACTATTACCAAAAAGAATAACACTTTTTTTCGAATCAACAGCCCCAGCTAAGCACCCTATATGTGATAAACCAGGGCATTTATCCCTGTCGATGTGAGTAAACTGCATTTTAGCTTTAACATGCTCTGTATCGAGCCTTGATGGAACTCCGTCCTTTAGAAAAATAAATGACGACAGCGTTAGTATTATTAACGTCGGGCTTAAAAAATAAAGTACAGCCGTTGAACGAGGAGATATGTTGATGTTTCGGAGAGGTTTTTCTACGAAATGATAAGAAAAAATACTTATGCTGACCATACACAAAGCACACAGAATTTGGACATGCGTCTCTAATTCCACTGAACCGTCAACATTGAAAAGATAACGAGTATAGGCAAGTACTGGCCAATGAAACAAATATAATGAGTATGAGAGCAAACCGAAGTTAATCATAATTCGATTTTCAAAGAACAATTTGGTGACCCGATTGTCAGAATTGATGATAATTGCAGCTAAAAGACACAAAAGTAACGCTATAAAACCCGGAAATACCGTTCGTTCGTTAACCAAAAAAAGCATGATGAGTAAACTAGCGAAAGCAATCCCAGTGACGAACGAAGATCGAGTCCTCTTAATAACATTTTGTGCTTGGCATAAGGCTAATAGGGAACCAACCAATAGCTCTCCCATTCTTGTGCCAACAAAGTAATAACTATAACCCTTCAGTTCTTCTGTTCTACTAAACCATTCAGCTAAACAAAAACTAGATAATGCGATAATAGAAAGAATGAGTAACTTGTGCTTTCTGCACTTAAGTAAACAAACAAAAAGTAAAAGAGGGAAAAGAAAGTAATATTGCTCTTCAACTGACAAGCTCCAAGTATGAAGCAACGGCCATTCAGCGGAGTCGTTTGAAAAATAATCACCTGTACGCATAGCATATTGCATATTGGCCACAAATAGAACCACGCTAGCTGATGAAATCGCAAGCTTATAATATTCATAGGGGAGAAGTAGCCAATAACCAGCCGCTAGTACAATAAACAACATGAAAAATAGCGGAGGTAAGATACGTTTAGCTCTACGCTTGTAAAACTCGGCAAAAGAAAAAGAGTCATTTAACTTCTGCTTATAGATAATACCAGTTATCAAATAACCTGATATAACAAAAAAAACGTCTACTCCCAAAAACCCCCCAGGCATGTAGCGTTCATGGATGTGAAAAATTACCACTGCCAACACCGCTAACGCTCGCATTCCATCTATGTGGGCTTGATACTTAATACTCGACATATTCTTGTTTATCCTTCAACGAAGAGATGATTATATTTACGACGCCAGCCTGACACCCATGATGTCTGTAGTAAAGGTTCCCCCTTCATTTTCGCATTGCGTCAGAGACTTATTCAACGAAAAAAGTATGGCTACTATTTAACCTCAATGAATTTAGGATGACATTAGGCAACCAATTCGTCATTATATGGTATAAGTTTGCTGAATAAACACAGGATTAGGCACAATGCCAAGCAAGGAACTTGCAATACACCTCTTTGCTTTTATCACAAGCAACAATTACGGTGACTATCATCGTCGACGCGAACTAGAAGCCCTCACTAGTAAAATTGAAGCAGCTGGAGGTTCTGTCACTGTATTTGAAAAGCCCAAATTTATACTCTCATGGCTTTGGGAAAAATTCAAAACAAACAAGCCTCGGTGCGTTAAAGAATCAAAACCGCTACTTACATTTGGTTCAATTCAATATTTAATTGACCACCCCATGCTTTTTAAACTTTTAATTGCGCTTCCAATTCAAATCCAGATCAGCTTACGTAAGAAAAATCGCCTTCATGCGCTTGCTCTCATATACAAGCCTGATCAAGCACGTTATTTTCAAAGCAAGCTGCCATATATTTATATTCAGTACGACAACTACTCCAAAGATAGCGGGTACTTTCTCGCTCAGAATCCAAGTTTTGAGACAATCAATCAAGAAGTCATTAAAAAAAGTGTAATTTCGATGTTTTCTAGTAGAGCTTTATTAGAGGAACTGTCTGGAAACCTCATAGATGACAAGTGTTTTCACTATCCAAATGCAATAGATCGCAATTGGTTAGGATACTATGAACCGAAACTCTCAACAAAAAAGCAGAATATCATTGGTTTCGTTGGACAGATAGATTGCAGCTTTGACGAATTATTAGTCGAAAAGATTGCGCGAGCATATCCTAAAAGTACATTAAGAATAGTCGGAAGCATTAAAAACGAACATGCATTAGAGAACTTAAAAAATCTAAGTAACGTGGAGTTTTTGGGAAAAGTCTCCCACTCTGAGTTACCAACAATACTTCAAGACTTCGACATTGGAATTTGCCCTTATAAACAAGATGATTTCAGTAAATATAGAAACCCACTGAAAGTATATGAATATTTTTCTGTTGGACTGCCTATCGTTACAATGCCATGTGACCTACCAAAAGACGCAATAGAGTTATTGTACTACGCAGAAAATCACGAGCAATTTTTGAGCTTAATAAAGTTTGCCTGTTCCGAACAAGATTATGCTAAGAAAACACAACGTATTAGTTATTCATCATCAAATTGCTGGGATAACCGAGCAGTTTTTTTGATTGAAAAAGTCTCCCCCCATATACTTAATTGAAAATTCTCGTAAAAAAATGATACTTCATAGGAATAAATTACTAACTTTTATTATTTTACTTTTAATCACTAGCGGTTGTTCGACCACTAATATCAGTAAAAATATGTTAAAACCCAATTTTATGGAATGGGAGGTAGAATGCAAAAAAGGATTATTAGTTGACGCTACCACTATTGATATAAAATTGCCATATCGACAACGAAGATGTGAATTAGTGAACCATGATTGGCTTCAGCTTGATCAGCCTTTTCAACTATCATTTAACCTTGAGCCATTAACACTGAATACGGAAGATGGTGAATGGCATATTATTGGGCAAATTCACTCTTTTCCAGATCCAGGAGAAAATTGGCGTTGCCCAATATTATCGCTTGAGGTCAAAAATGGTATGTTACGTATGTATAACCGTTGGGATGACAATCACATTTCAAAAACACCAAATGGTCCGTGTGCAACGAAAGACAACACCATTAAATCAAGGCTTGTTTTTAAAGATTATCAACTAGAACTCCATAAACGTTATGACATTAATATAAAAGGAAAGCTGTCTTTTCGTTCAGATGGTTGGCTGACAATATACGTTAATGGTGAGAAAGTTGGCGACATACAAGGTGCTACAGCATTTAATGATAAACGAGGGCCCTATTTAAAGTTGGGCGTTTACAAACCCACACGATGGGTATCTATAGAAAAGCCATATTATAGATACACAAATATCCGCTTTCAACGCACATTTCAAAATATACTGTGAGTTCTCAGAAATTATGCACCTACAATTGAGATTTAACAAAGCTAAATTCGATCGAACTATCTTAAATGCATTAGTTTGGTTGGTTTTAATTCGTGGCACAGACATGGGGTTTGGTTACCCAAGCCACCAAGACATGATAGGCTCAATCCAATACGGGCCACAAAAAGTTATGCAAGCCATTGTATTTCTATTACTGCTCTTATTTATTCTAGTTAGAGGGAAGAGCCTCATAGGTATTCTCAAGCCGACACCACTGATGACCACATTTATCGGTATTGTCGTACTATCAACCATCTTTTCAGAAAGTTTTTTCGAAACACTAAGGTTTGTGGTTTTGGTAACCACAATATTTTTACCTTTATATCTGTACAGCCGGTTCTACGGCTCACAAGAACTTTATAATATATTTCTAACGTTCTGTGTTTACGTAGTCATGATTAACTTCGTATATACAATTGCATTCCCCCAATACGGTATGATGACAGGTTTGGGACAAGACGGAGCATGGAGAGGCATGTTTGTGCATAAAAACGTTTTTGGCGGATTTACCGTAGTAGCTACAGGCTTGTTTTTTTATCATGGATTCATTCTCAAAAACCAGACTAACTTCTATTACAAATTAGCTTTTTTAGTTGGCCTTTTATCAATACTGATGTGTAAGTCGGCAACCGCTATAGTATTAACAACCCTATTTTTCAGCAGCTTTATATTCTTGAGTTTTTTGAGTCGCCAAAGTGGCCCAAAAAGGCGGACAGTCTATTTTCTTCTTTTTTTATTTATATCGGTTTCTATTCTGTCACTGATCAATGCTTATCTTGATGATATTTTGGCGGCGTTAGGCAAAGACCCTACACTTACTGGTAGAACTGAATTATGGGAAGTCTTATTTAATGAAATTCATAAAAATCCCCTATTGGGATTTGGCTTAGGTCATTTTACTCGACCTGAAGTTATGTTTCAGTTCTCAGTAGACTTTGGTTGGGTAGCAAAATCTTCACACAACTCATTTTTAGATTTGTTACTAGGTATTGGCTGGTTTGGTTTTGGTTGCTTTATATATTTATTTCTAGCTAAATTAATATCCCTAATTCTATTTCAAAAATCTTCAATTTTTCCAGGAAAAATTGCAATGTTAGTTAGTTGTGTGATTACAATCATTTGTTATGGATTTTCTTCAAGCAATGTTATTTTATCACCAACAATCATGTGGATAATTACGTTAATATTGATTTTCACACTCTATGATTTCCCCCCCATTAAAAATAAAAAAAATCTTGATTCATAAACTTAGCCACTGTAGTTTAACCATATAAAGCTTATTCACAATCAACAAAATTCTTCCTGAAAAATGAAATATAGACCCGAAATCGATGGTTTAAGAGCAATAGCTGTTATTCCCGTAATACTTTTCCATGCAGGTTACAGTTTTTTTATTGGCGGGTTTGTCGGAGTAGACATATTTTTCGTTTTAAGTGGTTACTTAATTACAACAATTATTTTAACTGAACTTAAAAACGAAAGCTTTAGCATCGTTAATTTTTATGAGCGTCGCGCAAGACGTATCCTACCATCGTTGTTTTTTGTTTTGACCTGTAGCTTCTTGGTCGGCTACTTTTGGCTTTTACCTAGCGACTTACAAGCTTTTTGCCAAAGTTTAATTGCAGTTGTTATTTTTTGCTCAAATTTATTTTTCTGGCAGACCATTGGATATTTTTCCTCAGCAGCAGAGCTATTACCTTTGCTTCACACCTGGAGCTTGGCAGTAGAAGAACAGTACTATGTATTTTTCCCTCTCGTTTTAATGTTTGTTTTTCGATTAGGCTTTAAGTTTATTGCGCTCATTACCTTAGCCACATTTATTTTTAGTCTCGCACTTAGTCACATAATTACAGACCTAAAACCTGAAGCAGCCTTTTTTCTACTGCCAACCAGAGCATGGGAACTACTTCTTGGTGCTATCATAGCCATGTATATTGACCGCTATGGTTTTGAGGAAATAACTAAGAAACGTCTGACAAGTCAATGTTTGAGTTTCATAGGTTTAATACTTATCCTAACCTCTATTATTACATTAGACCAAAACTCTGGCTTCCCAGGCCTTATTGCATTAATTCCTACTGTTGGTACTGGATTAATCATTTTATTTGCCATTCCAGGCACTCTTGCTTTTAGGATCTTAAGTCACCGTTTGTTAGTAGGTATTGGGCTCATTAGCTACAGTGCGTACTTATGGCATCAACCTTTGATGGCTTTCGCTCGACACAGAGCACTAAAAGAACCTGACCATTTTATAATGGGAATTATATGTGTATTGACCCTTGGGCTTGCCTATTTGAGTTGGAGATTCATAGAAACCCCTTTCAGAAATAAAAATCGATTTTCACGCTCGAGTATTTTTAAGCTTAGTGCTTGTGCAAGTGTCATTTTTATTCTTATTGGAGTAGCAGGTATAGTCACAAATGGGTTTTCGAGCAGGGTAGATAACAACGAAGTAGTAAAGTTAGAATCGCTTATCCGGCACAACCCAGGGCTTTCAGAAAACTGCACTGACAAATATACAGAAAGTTCAGACTGTACTTCTGGTAGTAATGAAAAAGTACTTCTTTGGGGTGATTCATATGCAATGCATTTAGCTAATGCATTGAAAGACAGTAGTACAACATTTGCATTCCGCCAACACACGATTCACTCTTGCAGACCCATACTAGATATATCAACTAATGAGTTCGGAAAAAGTTGGCAAAAGCAGTGCATAAAGCAAAACAAGCGAGTATTAGAATGGATAAAGTCTTCTGAAACCATTAAATATGTCGTAATAGGCTCTATCTTTTCTTTATCTAACAAAGGGTATGTGTTGGAAAATGGAAAACTTCAGCCCTACAAGCGTGAAGAAGTTTTACGTTATATAAGTAATACTGTTCAACAATTAGTTGCATTAGATGTAAGACCCATCATAGTTGCTCCCCCACCAAAACCTGACTTCAATGTAGGCCCATGCGTATTAAAAGCGACTTGGTTTTCACAGGACATCAATGAGTGTGACTTTAGTTTGTCTGAAAACCGACCAGCGTTACAAGAAACCTACAAGCTACTCTCGGAGGTTGAGAAATTTGCGCCAGTGTATTGGCTTCATAGCCTGACATGTGAAGGTGACATTTGTAGGTCAACAGTAGGAGAAATACCTATTTACGGAGACCGAGGGCATTTCTCAATTGAGGCTTCTAGTTATCTTGGAGAGCAATACGATATGATGGGGGCATTAATCGACCTAGCAGATAAATTTGATTATGCTGAAACTAGTTATTAGGAATCAGCAAACACTCTATTGATTTTTGACTCTAGGAAGCTCTTCATCATTGCTTTTTCATCACTATCAAAACCACTGGGAGGTGCTAAACTATGACGTTGTTTAATTAGCTCAATAAGGTCTCGCTCATCATAAATCACATAGACACCTTCGACATTTCCAAACGCTTCAACAGTATCAACTTGGTGGTCATTGCGGTGTTCTTTAAATTTACTTAACCTTGGCATGACTATAATGGGAATACCAAGATTCACACAGTTAATGATTGTCCCCATACCAGCGTGAGAAATAACCAATGTGGCTTGGTCCAGTAAATTTTCCATTTCATCAGGAGACATGAACTGTGATGTTTGTATATTCTTAGCCTGATAATCAGAATCGCCTATTTGAGCAACGACTTCTTCTTTAAAGTAGTGGGCGTTATCATCAATTACAGAAACTAAGCGGTCAAATGGCAATTGGGTACCGACAGTGAGAAGTATCATATCAGCCTCCCCGCATAACCAACATTTTCTGAGTCAGCTACGTTCTTCCACTGACTAACTACTTCACACCTTATTATCTTTGCAATTTTTGCGGACAACGACAGCTTTTTAGTATTAGCTATACTATCAATCCAAATACATTTAATACGAAAGAATTTACTCACTAAAAGCATTATTAGAGCTGGGGCAGCACCAGTAGAAATTACTATTTTTGGTTTTTCTTTCAGAATGATGAGAAAACATTGAATCAATACAACAATACCTTTAAAAAAGTTATCTCTATTGAAGTCCGAGATTTTATGGTAATGCGAACAATCCACCGAACCAGGTTGGGTTTTGTATGTACTCACTATTGTTAGATTGTGACCATTTAGCATTTTTGCAACCAGTCCCAATTCTATAAAGTGTCCACCTGGAGAGGATACCAATAATATATTTTTTGGGTTCACTTTAATCCTTATATCAGCTTACTGTGAACGTGCTTTTTTTCTTTTAACCCGGATATCAATTAAATCACGGATATTGTGAGGGAAAAACGTTATCTCAGACTCTCTGATCATATTAATCATGTTCTTAATATCTCTTAAAGATATAACTTTTCTGTATTTCAATAATATTAGAACAAAAGAATTTCTAAATCTATTCAATCCATATTCACGGCAAGTCATGCAACGCTCAATTTCAACTAAAAAGCGTGCCCGAATAACATCATAATCATAACGTTTAGTTAGAGAACCTTGACCACAAGTTACACAATAAATGACTGATTCACATACCTTGAAGTGCTTTAAGCTCAATCCCAATTTTAAAGAAAACATAACATCGTTAGATGCAATAACTTCATCAAAATAGATGTTCTGTTCTAATAAATAAGCACGTTTAATTACCTTACTCCAAGGTACGTAAAACTTATACTTAATTGAAAGATCTTTGTATTTATTGTAGCGCTCTACTAGATCTGCAAAGTCTACATGGCGATCTGATAGGCCGCCATTTTTCAAAGATAAGCTAGTTGGCTTGAAGAAAATTACCTCACTATTTTTATCAATTTCAGTATCAATAAGGTTGAATGCACCATCAACAAAAAAATCATCTGCGTCAGCAAAAATAATCCATTCCCCAACAGCTTGGTTTATCCCGATATTTCTGCAAGTCCCAGCGCCTTTTTTCTTAGTTGTGTTCGTTAGTTTATAAACTGTCGAACATTCAAAGTTGATGTTCAAGTTAACATCATAATGACTATTGTCATCAACAACGATCACCTCAATATCACCCCGGTCAGGTATTGAAGAAATTAGTTTTTGCAATCCGTCAATGCTGTTGTAATGAGGAATGATTATTGAATATTTAATGTTCTTCATTCGTTATTCCTCTATTAAATTAATGACTAACCTTTTCACTTCTGATCTTCCTTGAACTTGTTTATCACATCATTATAAATTTGCTCCAGCTCATGACACTGAGTATCAAGGTCATGATGCTCGAGTACAAAGTTTCGTGCATTTTTGTGGTATTCGAGCCATTGATCTTCGTCTCTACTTAGCAAATTTATCGACCTAGCGAGCTGTTCAACATCACGCTCCTCAACAACTATACCTGTCTTTCCATTATCGATGGCTTCAGGCATACCTCCTGACTTGAATACAATAGCAGGGGTTCCCACCGCTTGAGCTTCTACAATTGTAAGTGCTAATGCTTCTTCCTGGCCATTATCTAGTCTGACACTTGGCTGTACATAAACCCTAGCTCTACGCATCCAATTCAAAACTTCTTCCGAAGTCTGTCTTCCAACAAATCTTACCTTTATTCTGTCACGACGTGCGATATTCTTTAAATTTTCTAACTCTTCTCCATCCCCCACAAGTACTAACTCTAACTCAGGATGTTCAGCTTGAACCAACTTCATTGACGATAACAAGTACTCGTGCCCTTTATAAGCCGTCATTCGCGCGACGCACAATATAATATTCTCACGACGAACAGATTCATCTGGACAGAACTTTGTTGTATCTATTCCAATATAATGCCGAACGATTTTATTTTCGGGAAATCCAGCCATTATTAAGCGCTTTTTGATACGCTCAGAGACTGCTATGAACAAATTACCGGCATGTGCCAATTTTGCTCGTTTTTTGTAATAACGAACATGAAGTCTTCCGTGCTTTTTCATATCCGGTTTTTCGATAAGATCAAAACCATGAAAAGTAACAACCAACGGTATCGATTTATCTCTTAAAAGTGTTGTAGCTGTCATTCCGTTCGGGCCGAAGTGAGCGTGGAACAAACTTGGTTTGATTGTTTCAAAAAACCTTTTGACTGCTTTGTTTGGCAGACTAAAACCTAGTTTCAGCGCTTTATCATAAAGCTTTCCATAGACACCTTCAGTAAACACAGTAGTGCGCTCAGACGGCATTTTTAAGCCGCTATCAACATAATTGCTACCTAAATAACAAGCCTGGAATTGTTTAAGTTTTTCACCTTGAGATAGGATAAAAGTTTGTGAGTAGGGCAAAAGGTGATTTGAGAAAACAACGAGATTGTCCATATACACCAATGTTTTTCAATCGACATGTCAACACTATATCAAGAGTATAGAAAATATATAGTCAAATTTATTGATCCATCGAATACATATTTTTTATATGTTTCTAAAATCCTGTGCAATGACATCGATCAACTACAACATAAATATTTAATCAGACTATCCTTAATACACACTTAAAAAACTAGACATTGCTGTTAACACTTTTCACTTAATGTCGGCATTATAATTGAGTGAAATTCGTTTCAGTAACTAAAGACTACATCACCCGTTCAAAAAACAAACATTTTGAGTGCATAAGATAATCCATGTGGTATACTTGAACACATATTAGCTTTTCTCCCTTTTTTCTTTCTGAATTCGGAGTTGTCAATGATAAAACGTAAATCCTCATTATCAATAATAGGTCTGTTGGTGATATCGAGCTGTTCACTTACAGCTTTAGCGCAAGACGAGTTAACTGAAGTAACTTCCGAAAGTTTTGAAGCGGTAGCAACTGCACTTGAAGGTAAGGGAGCAAAGCTTCTAGACGAGGCTAAAGCCTTGGTTGAAGGTGGCGAGAGTATCGATGTTGCGGTGTCTAATGTTGTCGATAATGCTTTAACTGAAAGCAATGACTTGTTGAGCGAAGATCAAAAGTTATTAGTATCTGAGAATGCAGATATTGCAAAGGCTCTATTGTTGGCAATATATAACGAGCAAGACGTTTTAGCTGCAATCACTGAAGTCACTGGTACTTATCAGGATAGAATCCGTGAAGTGGTTGCCACTGCCGTGGCTTTATTTCCCGGTAACGCCAATGATATTGTCATAGCGGCGTCCCTAACAGGGTTGTTAACAGAAGATGAACTTATTGAGATCGCCCTTCAAAATGGGGCATCTGAAGAACAATTAAGTACTGCAACAGCAGCAGGCGGAGATGCAGGTCCAGATGTAACCCCTCTAGGAGAAGGCGTAGGCGCTGGTGGTAATGGTGGTGGAGATCCATCAGCTTCGACGAATTAATGGTTCACAACGCCCTCCAAGAGGGCGTTGTGATATTAATCGCTTAATAAGGCATGTCCAGCAGTAATGACATCCAAACTCTCTGCGTTCGCATTTATAAACTTCCTTTTATTAATCTTATGGGCTCCCCTACCACTAGGTTCCAATAGGCCGTGGGCTTGGTCTTTACTCGAACTTCATACCTTCGTCATTTTTTTATGCGTAGTATTCGCATATCAGGAACGTTTATTTCAGTCGATAAGGCAAATTCGATTCGCTGTTTTGGGTCTCACAGCCATATTTTCTTGGATGGTAATTCAGACTATTCCACTTCCAATTGAGCTCATTGAGATTTTATCCCCACATGCTTACCAAGCATATTCTGAGAACGTTATAAATAAAAGTGGAAGTTTTTATATTTCCTTGGATACTGCCCAAACCAACAAAAACATATTAAAGACACTATGCTACATCCTCTTATTTATAACCACATTCACTTTGCTAGATAATTTCCGCAGGGTTAAATATCTCCTATTTACAGTTACACTAAGTGGTGTTTTGCAAGCTGTTTATGGGAGTTTCGAGGTTCTATCAGGTCTAGCAGAAAGTTTGGTTTTCGAATTACCGGTTACAAAATCAGCGACAGGTACATTTGTATACCGGAACCATTACGCTAATTATTTAGTGCTAACACTTTCAATAGGAATAGGTTTTCTAATCTCTACAATGGGACAAAGGGAATCTACCGATACGAAAACAAAGCTCCGAAATATATTATCAATGACTTTACAGCCAAAAGCGCTAGTCAGACTCGGTGTTGCACTCATTGTAATCGCGTTAGTTCTCTCACGTTCTAGAATGGGGAACATAGCGTTTTATTCTAGCTTAACTATCACATTTTTTATTGCATTCTTTACCTTTAAGAACCGGCCCAAGGGCTTCGTAATGCTATGTGTGAGTATGCTTATTGTTGACGTACTATTAGTAAGCTCCTGGTTTGGATTAGATAAAGTTCAAGAACGGCTAATGCAAACAACACTGCAATCAGAATCACGAGATGAGGTGGTATTAGACTCTATTCCTATGTTAGAGGATTATTGGCTTACCGGAATTGGAGCAGGTAGTTACTACTCTGTTTTTCCCGGATATCAAGATAAAGGTGTCGGTTTATTCTATGATCACGCTCACAATGACTATTTAGAATTTGCAATTGAACTGGGGATACCTACTTTATTTATACTTGGCCTAATAGTACTATCGGCTTTTATCAACGCACTATGGGCATTAAGAAATCGGAAAAGAAGTTTATTAAAAGGAGCAGCGTTTGGCTGCGTAATGACGATTATATCTATGCAAACTCATATGTTTGTAGACTTCCCATTACAAGCGCCCGCCAACACAATGCTATACATAGTAATTTTAGCTTTAACCTATACAACAAGAAATTTAAAAATTACTAAAGCCATTGGCATTTAAGAAGCCTGTAGACGTAATCATTTTTTGATAATTCGAACCAATCACAAACGTCACGACTCATATTCAGTTCATTGATTCGTTTAAATGCTCTGTTTCTTACACTGGGTTTATTAAGAGCTTGGGATGTATGCCAGATGATATCATCTCTATATTTCACAAACTGAATATCTCTATTCTTATACAAAAGTAACCCGAACTCTAAAAATAAGACATGAACTTCATCCTTGGTTTGTCCTAGCTGATTCGCTTTTTGTAGATAGTTATAAAAATCTCTATCCAATTCGACTTCATTCAATTTTAAAACTGCTAAATTCGCCCAAGTGACTGGCCACGTAGGCCTCAAATCAAGTGATTTAAGATAAGTGGCTCGTATTTCTTTAACTTTGTCGTCTCTATTTAGATAACCTTTATATATCCCCCAAGACATAACATTTGCTAACGCATCTAAGTAGAGAGGTTCTGAATTGGATATATTTAAAGTCTCATGTGCAAGTGCTAATTCACTAATAAATTCCATTTTATCAGCTGGTCCATCATTTTTATTCCAACGCTGGAGTGTATTTTTAGTGTTATAATATGAGACCGATGCTAAAAACTGCTTAATAGCCAATGATGAAGCTATTAAAACCATGAATGTTATAATTGCTAAGCAAAGTGGTTTTAATAGCTTCAAGTTAGTCTCGCTTTTAAACTTTAATCAAATTTAACTCTTAGGCGTGTCATTTAATTCTTGACTAGGCGTGTGATAACCATATGAGTCATAAAATCCGGAATAGTTAATTCCTGACCCACTTTTACTGACCACTAACTGGTTAATTACCACACCGCTAATACGCTTACCCAATTTCATAAAACGGTCCAGTCCTGAATTTATAACTTTTACACTTGTAGAATCTGCTTTTACAACATATAAAATAGAATCAACAACATTTGATAACAAAAATGCATCACTGACCGCTTGAGTGGGAGCGGTATCAATAACTATATGGTCGTAAGCACTTTTAAAGTTATTTACATAATCCACGAACTTATTAGACCCTAATAACTCTTGAGGGTTTGAAGGAACCATCCCAGCCGGCAATATATCTATATTTGTACTCTTTTCAGAGACTAAGCATTCGTTCAAAGAGTGTGTACCAGATATCAGATTTGCTAATCCTGGTTGAAACCCCGCTAACCCAAAGCGTTTAGCAATACTTGGTCTGCGTAAATCAGCGTCAATCAATAACACCCTGCCAACTTGACCCAATGCAAACGCTAAGTTGAGCGCGATGGTCGTTTTTCCCTCTTTTGGTACGCTAGATGTTACCATGACAACTTTCGCGTCACGATTTAACAGCTTTAAACTAGTACGTAATGTTCTGATCGACTCACTAAAAGCGTGATGTTCAGGGTCAAAATACTGTTTTAGAGGAAGATCTTGCTTTTTAGCATGTTTTTGCCATGGCACAAGCCCAAGCATGTGCTGGCTAAGTTTCTTTTCAACGTCATCTACAGAGCGAATACCTTGGTTTAATGCCTCAAGGACAAGAGTAACAACAACCCCAAACCCACAACTTAAAATAAAAGAAGCTAACACGATTAGAACTTTATTTGGTTTAGATGGTTTCACAGGGACTTCTGCTGCATCTAATACTCTCGCATTGGCCGTTTCTAATCCACCTATCTCATTAGTTTCCTTTAATCGGGTGAAAAACGAATCATATAGTTGTTGATTAATATCAACTTCTCTCTGTAATGTTTGGCGCTTAGCTTCAAGAGCTGAAAGCCTCCGAAATTCGACTTTAGCTTGAGAAACATAAGTTTTTAAACTTTCGACTCTAGATTTAGCCTGTTTGAATTCATTTGTAATCCCCGAAACCAAATCACGGACTTGCTTAGCTAAACTTGCTCGGATTGAATTCAATTCCGCCATAGCAGAGATCATTTTCTGGTGCTTTGGTCCATAAACCTCACTTAGTTCAGAAACTCGACTTGCTGCTTCTAGCTCGGCTCTTTTTACGTTTTGAATTGAGGGATGATTTAATACCTCGGAGACTCGTGAGAGCTCATCGACATCACCATTGTGTTTATTTACTTCTTCATAGACTAACTCTGCTTGCTTTAACTTTGTTTCAGCTTCAAGTAAGTCTCTGGTTAATTGCTGTAATTCATCACTCGCTAGACCAACCACACCATCTACATCAACCAATTGGTTATCTTCGTAGAATGCAGCTAACCGTTGTTCTGATTCGGACAATTTATCGCGTAATCCCTGTAGACTTTCACTTAGCCAGCTAGTGGCCTTTGAAGTCATCTCTAATTTTGCCTCGAGATAACTTTCTATGTAAGTATCCGCAATTTCATTAGCGATCATCGCTGCTAGTTCAGGAGATTCACTCTCAAACTCAATTACAACTACTTGGGTATTTCGAACTGGAGAAATAGTCAACGAGCTGAAATACTTACCCATTACAGTTCGTAATTTTGCATCTTCAATAGCTTCCGCATCTGGCTCGTTTGTGCTTTTTTGTGGCATAAACGGAAGCCAATCCTTAATTAAATTTTTAAATTGTTTAACAAGGCTTGGTTTGGCATTTGGGTCAATAAAATATGGGTTATTAACCAAATCCAAATCAGAAATTACTTTTGCAGCTATTTTTTTTGACTTTAAAATTTCATATTGCGTTTGAAAATATTCTTTTTGTTTTGTATCAACACCGTAGATCTCTTCTATCGAAACCACTTTTGCATTGGTTGATTCAATTAAAACTGATGTGCTGCCAGTGTAAATAGGAGTTATCGATAAAGAAATTAAGGCAGAAAAAACCGTGATAACTACCGATAACGCCAATATACGCCATTTATTTTTTAAAATTGCTTTAATGTATTGCTGTAAATCAATGTCGTCTTCTAGTGACGAGTCCACCAAACCTGTTCCATTTGTTGACATACTAATATGTTCCGATTTTTCTGCTAGAAAAAGCTTTGCTTTATATTAACGATATCACCGGGAAGAACTACGGTGGTAGGCTCTGCAAGTATCTCTACTCGCTCTCCTTGATCTTCCCTTACTATCGTTATTTTTTGTTTTGAAGCACGTTCAGTATAGCCACCAGCAATAGCTGCTGCTTTATCAACAGTTAAAGCAGGTTGAAAAGAATAGCTGCCTGGCTTTTTTACCTCCCCGTTTATAAAAAATGGTCGGTAATCTAAAATTGAGACTGATACTGATGGGCTAACCAAGTAATCGCCTTTCAAACCATTATAAATTAAGCTCTCTAGTTCAGAAATAGTCTTGCCCGTTACCTTTATCTCCCCAAGGTACGGATAATTCAAAACTCCGATATCGGACAATCTAGTCTCAACAGTTAAATCATCCTGCCCATATACTAAAATTTGAACTCTATCACCAGAACCTAAACGGTATGTTTCCATTGATGTTGGCTGAGCCAAACTCAGTGAGCTAAAACATATTAAAAGTAGGAAACACACTCCCCACGTAAACCACTTCATACTTCACCTTTACAACGACACACTAGCTATTAAAGTAATTGAGTTTTGATCATAATCTATTGAATTTACAGTACTGTCCCGTTCACTATACTTATATTCAAAGCCTAACACCAACCAGCGACGAGCTTCATAATTGAGTTTTAGTTGAGTATTCGTATTTTCATCATCACGTGGCGTTACAGCACCTACGTACTCGTCTGTATCAAAACTTAAGACAACTTCTGAACTAAATCGTTCTAGCCAATGGTGTTTCCAAGACGCAGAATAAGTGCGACTTTTAATAAAGTCACCGTCGCCATTCGTTTCAAATGTGTTTGAAGCCGTAGAAACAGTCACTGTCGAGTTTTGTTGAGGTTGCCAATTAACCTCGGCTTCCCAGTCAACTCCATTAAAGTCTTCTCGTACTGCTGAACTAAAATTCTTTTCGCGATAACCAAGTTTAGCTTTACCTGATGTTTTAGCGGTAGAGTCCCATTTAACACCTAACAATACCTTATTCTCTGTACTATCTAGAGAACTATCTTCAGTTAAGGAGAAGTCATAGTTCATGTCAGTAAACTGATAATCAAGGGTCAAATCGGTGGCTGCCCCAACCGCGTAATAAAACACTCCCCCAACAACGTTGCCAACTCGATCTCTAACGCGATATTCATCGGTGTCAATATCATAATCAACACTTGTTCTTCCAAGGTTTATATCCAATCGTGCGGGAGAAGTGAGACTTCCGTAGGTATAAGTCACATCAATAGAGGAATTTTTGTACGTATCAGGGGTTGATAACGTTTCTCCACTACCAATACTAAAACGCGCACCTCTGGCGTCATGTCCGTCTTCTAAAAACAGATCGACTACTACTTTATTTTTAGAATTAAATTCATGATCAACAAGAAAGTTCAGGAAATGGTCTGTGTAGTTATCATCTTGGCTGGAGAAGTAATTAGCCCGCTGGAGTCGGTATCCCAACTGAACTCTGCTCGCTTCATATTCATTCAATAATACCAAACTTGGAGTAACAACAAGTCCACTCGATTCAACTTCGTCTTGATCGGAATACAAAAGGTTATCTGTATACACGTAACGGGCTTTTGCAGTTGGGATCAGTTCAAATCCCCCCAGGTCTATTCCCATTGCATCTTGAGCAAACACGCTCGGGGAGAGAATCATTGCAGTAGTGCACGAAGAAAAAATAAATCTACGCATAATCAGTTCCTTTATTTCTAGCGAATATTGCTGTCTAAATCACAATCAATTTTTTAGTTGACCGGAATTCTGTGGAAGATGAGCACTTCGACTATTTCCACTAAGACATGAGCTTCCAGCTAGTTACAGTTTACGCTATTTAAATTCATGGATAAAGAAACTTACGTATTAACTCTGATTAAATTTAAAACAATCACAAACAGTGCAAAATTTTAACAAAATAGAAACATAAAAAAGAAAGTTAAGTGTATTTAAATTAAAAAATGCAAGGCATAATGGCTAAATCGCAACTTTAAGTGTTCTTATCTATGAATAAAGAAGGGATATCTTCAAAAAGTATAAAAACACCCATATCAAATAGGGGGGCTAACAACGGCTTTGTTGTACCTCACCAAAGTGGTTTCTCAACGGTCTATCGTTTGATCGATCTATCAATAGTCACAATTTTATACTATTTAGCATCGTTCTATTACGGCATAGGCATTACCAATTTAGGGTTAGTGCTGTTGTTCACCTTTATCATTGCCTTTCAGCTTATTGCAGAAGCAATCGACTTGTATCGCTCATGGCGCGGCCACCGTACAACTGAGATGTTAAAAGCAGCGGGCGTATGTTGGTTTTTCAGCTGCTTAATTGCGCTGACAATTGGCTTTTTCTTTGTTGAGAATATCAGCATTCCCACTGCCGCCATTATCCTGTGGTTTTCGTCTTCTTTCGTTGCATTGGTCAGTTGGCGTTTTGTATTCAGAAAGTTTTTGTTCCACATTCGCCGCAGTGGTATGAACTCACGTGATGCCATTGTTATTGGCGCTACTCAGTTGGGTTATAACTTGGCTTTACAAATCATCCAGAATGAACAGCTAGGTATTCGTTTCCGCGGTTTATACGATGACCGCCAAGAAGAACGCCTACCCCATGAGTTCAAAAATCAAGTGCTCGGCCGAATAGAAGATGCAATCGAACAGGCTAAAAACAACAAAGTCGATTACATCTATATTGCGTTGCCGATGGCTGCCGAAAGCCGTATTCAAAACATTTTGGAGAAGTGCAGCGATACTACCGCCAATGTGTACATTATTCCTAACTTCTTTATGTACAACTTGCTTAATGCGCGTTGGCAAAGTATCGGCTCGGTTCAAGCGTTAAGTGTTTACGATACGCCCTTCCAAGGCGCGAGCAATGTACTCAAGCGTTTAGAAGATATTGTTTTGAGTTTTATCATACTTTGCATGTTAGCCTTCCCTATGCTCTGCATTGGACTAGCGGTAAAACTAACGTCAAAAGGACCGATGATATTCAAACAAAAGCGCTATGGTCTTGATGGGAAAAAAATACTGGTCTACAAGTTCCGCTCGATGAAAACTCAAGATAACGGCCCTGTGGTTAAACAAGCAACCAAAGGCGACCCTCGTATCACTAAACTTGGGGCTTTCCTGCGTAAAACCTCATTAGACGAACTTCCTCAGTTTATCAATGTATTGCAAGGGCGCATGTCTATAGTCGGTCCTCGTCCCCATGCTGTGGCGCACAATGAAGAATACCGTAAGCTAATTAAAGGCTACATGTTACGGCACAAAGTGCGTCCGGGCATCACTGGGTGGGCACAGGTAAACGGGCTTCGCGGAGAAACCGAAACCATTAATAAGATGGTACAACGTGTCGAATACGACCTAGACTATATTCACCGTTGGTCTGTATGGTTCGATTTAAAAATTATCTTCATGACGGTATTTAAAGGGTTTACTAACAAGAATGCTTATTAACCCTTTGTTGAACGTTCACTAGCCGGCTTTATGCCGGCTTTTTTGTTTTTAGCAATAATGATTACCGAAGCGCACATTTTTACACTGAAGCCACTACAGAAAATAAGGAAATACATAGCCAACTCCTAATCTATATGATAGATTAAAAATACAACTTCTAATTCATATAGGCAGTAGCAATGAAATGGCCCAACCTTAAACATTTGCATTACCTAGTTACGCTACATCAAGAGCAGCATTTTCATCGTGCCGCTCAGCGTTGCAATGTAAGTCAGTCGACATTAAGTACGGCGATCCAAAACTTGGAAGAGCATTTTGGTAGTCAGCTACTGGAGCGTGAACACAAAACATTTGTATTCACCGCCTTGGGTTTAGATGTAGTTGAACGCTCAAAAATACTATTGCAGGAAGCTGGTGAACTGGTTGAATACGCGCAAAATGCAGGAAACTGGCAGCGCGGTAAGTTGCGCTTGGGGGTTATTCCTACTATTGCCCCCTTCATGTTTGAAGCTATGCTCGGCGCGTTTAAGAGCTTTTTGCCTGAAATTAATCTAGAGCTGCAAGAAGACACTACCAAGAACTTACTCCAACAACTTACTGATGGCCGATTAGACTTGCTAATTTTAGCACTGCCCATGGAAACTCCCGGCTGCAAGCAATTGGTAATGGGTCACGACCCTTTTCACTTAGTCGCACACAAAGAGCTTGCTAATGACCTACCAACGCCGTTGGACATCTCGTCACTGCCAAAGAAAAGTATTTTCCTCCTTCAACAAGAACACTGTATGACTGGCCACGCGGTCAGCGCGTGTAATTTGCAGCATCAAGATCAAGTGAGTAGCTTAGCTGCAAGTTCGCTCTATACGTTAGTTCAGTTGGCAAATAGCAAACTCGGTTACACCTTTTTGCCTGAGCTAGCTTTAAACCAAGGGCTACTCAAAAATACTGAACTCACTAAATTCCCTGCAGAAGAAGAAGCTTACCGTGAAATCGGTTTAGTTTGGCGCTCAGGTACTACACGTATGCGTTTATTCCGCCGTGTGGCAGAAATCATTTCACCACTTCTTCCCATCCCCGCACTCAAATAAATATAAAAAGTGGCAAAAAATCCAAACTTTTTTGCCACCTTCCTCGACTATACCGTTGTAAAAAGAAAAAGCTAAGGCTTAGTACTTAGCGAAACAACAATAATATAGAGTATGTATTGAACGTCAGGGGCATGTGATGCACATCATCAATGTCATCACAGAAACCACGTGTGAGACGTACCGCAAACTCAACTCTCGAGGAAGGCGCAGTGTTCGAAAAGCGCGACGAACAATTGATTCAACAAGCGTTGAAAGGGAATAAAAAAGCCTGGTTCGCGCTAATAAAGCGTTATGAACAAGCTATCTATCAGTATGGCTATCGTATGACGGGAAACTCGCATGACGCGTCTGATCTTATGCAGGACATTTTTGTTTCTGTTTACAGAAGCCTAAGTAACTACCGAGGTGACGGCAGCTTTAAAGCTTGGTTATTTCGTGTTGCCCATTATCGATGCATAGAGTTTTATCGCAAAAAGCGGCCAGAACAGGGGTTAGACGATGTCCCTGAGCCAATCAGTGAAACAGTCTGCCCCGAGCAATCAATGATGCAGGAGAACACCAATCAAGCATTAACTAACGCGATGCAGAAACTCCCCATCGCACAACGGGCAGTTATAGAATTAAAGTATTTTGGACAGTTTACCTTTGACGAAATTGCCGACCAACTGGGCCTTTCCCCCAACACGGTAAAATCGCGGCTTTACACCGCCATGTCGACGTTAAAACTGAATTTGGAGGTTGAAAATGTCTGATCATAAAGCAGAACAGCTATTTGCCAAATGGTTAGAAGGTACATTATCAGAGCAAGAACAGTGTGATTTTGAGTCTTTATGCATCCAAGACACAAGCTTTGCTGAGCGAGTTGAAACGGCTAATCAAGTTATGTTTACGGCAGAGCAGTTTCCTGACATGCCTATTCCAGCTTGGGATATGCACAGTACTATGCCCGTTTCTGAAAAAACATCGTGGTGGCATTGGCGAGGCTTGCCCGCTCTATCCATGGCGTGTTCAGTGGTAGCCATTCTAATGGTAACCACTGGGTTTTCTGTTTCTCGTCACAATGGCACTGTGACCATGGGTTTTGGCAACCACGTTGACGAGCAAACTATTAATCAGGTTGTCGCGGCAAGGCTGAAAGAATACCAAGATGTGAACCAAAAAATGTTCGCGCAATACGTTGCCGCTCTACATACGCAACAGCAGGAAAACAGTTCTCAACTCACGCAGTATTTGCTGACATCTAGTCGACAAGAACGCCGTGAAGACTTTGCTGAACTCATTAAGTTTATCAACGAACAGCGAGATGATGACCAGCGCTTTTATGCTCGTCAACTCAACTCGATGCAACAAGAAATCAACGCTTTGGATCAAGCTTATTTAACTAATCCAACGCTTCCGAATAGTAACTACTCACTTTCAGTCGAATAAGCAGGTGTACCCGATGAAACCTTCAATTATTGCTACTCTAATTGCTGCGACAATTAGCAGCGGTGCGATGGCCCAAGATTTAGATTCACTGAGTAAAGAGCTGGAGATTATGTCTGGCGTGATTAAAACCTCACTACAACAAGATACTGGACGCTCGGGTATTCGCCTTCGCAGTATTAACTCGACTTACTTAGCCAATCAAGGAGTGGTATTTGAGATAAATACCAGCGGTAAAGGTTACTCCATTTCATTCAATGGCAAAGACATTAGCTTTCCTGCTCCGCCTGCGCCGCCAGCTCCTGTTGCAGTAATTACCGACGAAGTGATGGTGAGCGAAAACAATTTTGAGTTTATTGTTGAGCAAGAATGGGAAGAACAAGTCAACGAAGCTGTGCACATAGTACGTGAAGTCTTCTCTGAGCGCAGTGATGAGTTGCGCGACCTAACCAGCGAACTCAGAGACATGGCTTGGGAACAGCGAGAAATTGAGCGCCGCAAGCGTGACTATGAGTTTGAATTACGTGCTGCCGAGCGAGAAAGAGCGGCTGAAATAAAAAAAGAAATGGCTGAGTTGGAAAAAGAAGTGGCTCAGGTAGAGAAGCGTTCAAAGGCCTTGAAAGAAAAAGCCGAAGAACTGAAAACCAAGCAAAAAGAAGACAATAAGAAACGCAAAGAAGCTCAAGAAAAAGCAGAAAAGTCGTTTCTTGCCGGCTTTGAAGCCAGTGTTGGCGATACCTTGTGTCGATACGGCTTAGGGTTGAAAGAAGTGCCTGATGCTGAAAATATCAGTTTTGTGATCAAAGACTTTGCAAAGAGTGCTGCAGGCAAAACTCAAGACAAGGTGTACGTATTTAACAAGCAGAAAGTAAAACAGTGTGTTCAAGAGCGCATTGATGTGGAAGGTTTATTAGCGAGCGCCAAGGTATATGCTTTTTAAATCGATAGCATAATCCCCTGATTTCCCTGAGTAAAAGCCGCAGAATTTGGTCTGCGGTTTTTTATTTTCTCCCCCACCATTTCATCGCCACACTAATTATCGCTAATTCAAAAACCCTAATTGATCGCCTATAGTCAATCAAGTAGGATGAACTTCGCGTTTGCCTCTTTTCACATCTCGAATGCCAATGACTAGGACAGCTTAGTGCGAACAAACATTTCCTCAATGAAATCCATTCGATGGTTAGCACTCATTGCCTTAGTGTGCATATTCCAGCATCGATTATTTGCGGTGGGGAATATTGCGTTTACACCTGAGCTCTATGCCAAAGTCAAACAAGAGTATGGTGATAACGCCGTAGAACGGGTTGAAGACTGGCAAGAGATGATGGAAGACGTGCAAGGTGATGACGAAGAAGAAAAAGTGTACGAGGTAAACCGCTTTTTTAATTCATTACCTTTCGTCGATGATATCGATCATTGGCATCAAAAAGATTATTGGGCCACACCTATCGAATTCTTAGGTACAAATGGCGGCGACTGCGAAGACTTTACCATCGCCAAATATTTTAGCCTTCGCGCACTTGGTGTCGCCGAAGAAAAACTGCGCTTTATGTATGTAAAAGCGCTGAAATACAACCAAGCACATATGGTGCTAGCTTATTATCCCGAACCCGACGCAGTACCTTTGGTACTCGACAATATAAACAAGCGTATTTTACCGGCATTTAAACGCCGTGACTTATTACCTGTTTACAGTTTTAATGGTTCAGGATTGTGGTTAGCAAAAGCACAAGGCCGAGGAAAACAACTATCAAATGGCCCCAAGCACAATATGTGGGACGACTTAACTACTCGTATTGAACGAGATTATAAAAGCTAGCAGGTAAGCGAATGTCACTTTCAAAGCAATTTGGTTTTGGTTTTATTTTTATTTTGATCATCGTATTTATCAGTTCGTTATGGATAAACGTAGATAGCACTCGAAAATACATTGATGACCAACTTTTGTCTCACGCACAGGATACTGCCACATCTCTTGGCCTATCAATCTCTCCCTATTTGGGTGATGAATCAGATATTCCCATTGTAGACACTATGGTTAATGCCATTTTTGACCGTGGTTATTATGAATCTATCGTACTCACTAATACGAAAGAAAAAATCTTGCTAGAAAAGGAAAACCCGCCTCTGCCTGAGATGGTACCGAGCTGGTTTGTTAGCCTGTTCCCTTTAACACCGCCAGAAGCAGAAACTGAAGTAAACAATGGGTGGATGATTGCGGGCACGTTAAAAGTAAAAAGCCACCCAGGTTTAGGCTACGCACAACTCTGGACCAACGCGAAAAAGATTTTTGTATTCACCTCCCTGTTGTTTGTTGTTGGTGCTGTACTGCTGTTCATGTTGCTTAAACTCATTACAACCCCAATTAAAGCCGTGGTTTTGGCTTCAGAAAAAATCAGCGCCCGAGACTTCTCAGAAATTCACCCAGTGCCTAAAACCAAGGAATTGCGGTTTATGGTTAACGCCATCAATAAAATGGCGAATATTCTGAATAAGCAACACAAGGAGCTCACAGCACAAGCAGAAAGTTATTATCAAACGGCTTATATCGACGCGTTAACGCAATTAGGCAACAAGCTTGCGCTAGACAATAAGTTAGCACGTACTTTCGCTGAAGATGAGATAAACACAAGTGGTTACCTCATTCTTGTTCGTCTTTCTAGCTTAAACCATGTTAACGAATCTGAAGGTGCGCAAACTGCCGATATCTACATTAAAACGGTTAGCCATATTCTCTACCGTTATGATTACCCCGGCGAATCTGAGGTATTTCGTGTACGTGGTGGAGATTTTGCGATCTTGTTAGGCTCGGTTAATGAACAGCAATGTATTAAAGCAATGCAGGATTTATCTGAGGAATTACAGGAACAAGAGTTACCTATTTACGTGCAAGGTTGTGCTCACATGGGCGCGGCACATTACACCAAAGCAACGGGCAAAGTGTCTCTGTTTGAAAAAGCCGATGCCGCGCTGACTACAGCAAGAAACAGCCCTGAGCGTTGGCAAATCGCCAGTGCTATTGCCATTCACCAAAGCCAGCATGCTTGGCGAGAAGAATTCAGTCGAATCTTGGAACAACGCGCAGTTGAAGTTGTTATTCAAGGCGTATTCGATTTCGACAAGAAAGTGGTGTATTCGGAGTGTTTTGCCCGCTTTAGAGCAGAAAACGGTACCGACTACTTACCAATGTCCCAGTTAGTGCCTGAGTCTGAGCGATTGCGTGTAGCGGCGAAACTCGACTTGTTGATCATTGAGAAGGTTGTAGCGCTTCACAAAGAGAAAACCTCTCATGTGGCCATTAACTTATCGGCCAATACCGTGGCTGACGAAGAGATGCTAGAGCAAATCTTTAAATTAGTGGCCTCAGAACCAGGCTTCGCGGAGTACATGACTATAGAACTGCACGAGAAGTGCTTAATTCGCGCTCCACAAAACTGTCAGTGGATAGCGGATAAAGTCAGGGAGCTTGGCGGCAAACTCACGATAGAACGTGTGGGTACGAGTATTGCGGCGTTCACACACTTGCGCACTCTCCGCCCTGATTTCATCAAGATTGATGGTAGCTTTACACGTGATATTCAGAACTCAGAAGACAACCAATTCTTTGTTCGTTCATTGGTTAACATTGCCCACGGTTTAAATATATTAGTGATTGCAGAACTGGTTGAAACTCAAGAAGAGGCAGACACGTTACAAAGCCTGTTCGTAGATTACACTCAAGGCTATTTCAACAGTGCGCCAGTGGTTTGGTCTAATTAATTCGAGCTCTGTACGAAGAAACAGAGGCAGATGCACAAAGGAAGAGCGACCAGCAGTGGGCAAGTTCGTGTCAGAAACCGTTTGCCGCGGGGATGCGGCAACCCGAGCGCACACGGAAGTGTTCACAGCGTGTTTCTGAGCCGAACTTGTTCACTGCCAAGCGGCCTACGAAGAAACAGAGACACATGTACAAAGGAAGAGCGACCAGCAGTGGACAGGTTCGAGTCAGAAACCGTTTGCCGCAGGGATGCGGCAACCCGAGCGCACACGGAAGTGTTCACAGCGTGTTTCTGAGCCGAACTTGTTCACTGCCAAGCGGCCTACGAAGAAACAGAGGCACATGTACAAAGGAAGAGCGACCAGCAGTGGGCAAGTTCGTGTCAGAAACCGTTTGCCGCAGGGATGCGGCAACCCGAGCGCACACGGATGTGTTTACAGCGTGTTTCTGAGCCGAACTTGTTCACTGCCAAGCGAATGGCTACGAAGAGACAAACTACAACGAAATCCGCAACGACGTCACATCTTCATCACTCGCAGTATCAGCAAGCAACACAAAGAATTGCCTCACAAGCGCCGCCCCCTCACCGTCAGAAGCACAACGCCCAGCCCCAACTTCAGTAGCCAAAGCTCGATAAAAGCCACGACGACCATCCAAGTCAGCAAACTGACCCGCACCACGCAAACGATAGAAATCAAAAGCCATTAGTAGTGCCGGTTCATTTAACCACTCCGCGCCCGACGCTTTTAATTCTGGCCCCACAGCACAACCAGCACTCCCAACCAACTCATTTACTGAAGATTGTTTAATAGAAGACGCCAAACTTTCAGGCCACTCACGGCCCAAATAACGCTGCACCACCACTTCTTTTAAATGACCATCGGTAAAATCAAGGTAATCACGCGCCGCTAAAATACGCTTATCCCAGTTAGGTAACCCCTTTGACTCACGGTAAGCCCACTCTTGCTCATAAATAGGGAACAATCTATCAAAATCAGGTACATCAGATAGAATAATCGTCTCGATTTCCGCTTCGTGATCAGGCAATAAACGCACAATACTGTACCCAGGCTGATAAGCCGCAAGCGAAGGCACTTGAATATTCACAAGCGAATCAGACGCCGCGTTACCCACATCATAAATATGCATATGACCCGCCATATGCAGTTTTAAGCCCGTTTCGACCAGTGCTCGAGTCGTCTCAGCCGTAGGCATACGCTTTAACTGCATCCCCGTTTCGCCAAACAACGACGCCAACTCAGGCTGCGTATGATCATAAAAATCAGTCATCGGAAAGTGACTAAAAGCAACCAACCGTTTGCCTTGTTTTTCAGCCCGTTTTACCACGTCGGCAATCCACGCCATCAACTTAGGTTTATACTCGATTAACGCGTTATACCCCGCATTGCCCGACCCATTGAATTGCTTATTGGCATAACTGCCTTTAGGAATGTACACATTGGCATCGATCGCCAGTAACCACACCCCATCTACCGGCTCAGATAAATAACTCGCATCAGGCATAAACACACAATCTTGATTGTCATCACACCACTGCCAACCTCGCTTGGAAAAGTCTTTACTCCCAAACGGCGTTTCAAAATACAGATCGTGGTCATGACCAAAAAAACCATGTGCCGATAATGCATCAACAATACCTGCATAACCCCACTCCCGTAGCGCGTCATTACACTGCCAAGCCGAATTCGTTTTACAGGCGTCGTGATCAGGGCTGTACACTGACACTTCTTGCCCATGCTTGTTCAAGAAGTCTCGTTTGCCGCCTGCGCGTGTAAAAGGTCGCGTTGGGTCATGATTACCCGTAATCGAGAAAAAACGCATACCAAAATGTTGGCTGTATTCGTCTAGAATGGCATTTAACGCAATAACGTTACTTGGCTGCCCATCATCAGAGAAATCGCCTGGTAGCGCCACTAGCTTTATCCCACGCTTAGCAATGTCGTCCAGTGCAGCACGAAACACAAAGTAATTTTCATTAAACAACCGAGTTGAATTGAGCTGTGCTTGCATACTGCGCATCAGCAAGGGTTCTTGGCTCAAAGGATCAAGAGGTAGATCGTCATCCGCTACTCGCTCACCAGCGGCGTAAAAGTCATGCAAATGAACATCTGCCAGAAAGGCAATTTGAGTAACTGAGGCTTGTTTATCGACTTCATGATGAACTGAAGTTTCTGGTCGACAAGCAGCAATAAATAATATTGCTGCGACAATGAAATACACACGTACCACTTAACCGTCCTTATTAAAAACTAAACATCACGTAAACGGTTAAACTAACGAAAAGGGGACAGGATCACAAAATTACTTTACCGGCGATACAAATCCTTCCGGTTTTAATGCCAACACGGCGCAGTGAATACGGTTTAGCACATCTTCTGCGGTATTGCCCATGATAAAGCCCGGTACGCCTAGGCGGGCTACCGTTCCCATTACAATTGCATCAGCATTGAGTGCTTTTGCCTTGTCTGCCACTTCGACTCGTGCGTTACCATGCACTAAATGGCATTGTGGCTTAAGGAAATCCATCACTTCGTCATCTAGCTCTGCAGACAACTGCTCAACTAGCGCGTTAAGTTCTGCTTCGCGCTCTGCTTTTAGCGCCACCAAGTCTTCTTCTAAGCGCTTTTCATCTATGCTAATAAAGCCATCTCGGAGGATGTGTTCAGGAAATACGTCGTATACGTGCACCACGTGCAGTTGCGCAAACTCCAATAACGCAACCCGTGCTGCTTGACGCAAAATTTCTTCGTTGAGTTTACGGCGTACAGAAACTTCGTGATCAGGATAATGGTAATTCACATCCACCGCCGCTACCACGGTATTGTATTGCTTGCTTTGACCGCGATGAACCAACCAAACAGGACAAGGGCACTTGCGAAGTAAGTGCATGTCTTCACTGCCAAACAACCTATCGGTGAAGGTATCTTCTGAAAGCTTGATCACCAAATCGATCTTTTTCGCCTGAACTTCATGTACCACTTCAACAAATGGCTGACCAAATACCACCTTGCCAGATAGCGGATACTTTTCTGACCAGGTCGCCACTTGCTCTTCCATCCACTTATCCGCTGCGTCATTCATAGACTGCTGTGAATCAATGTACGAAAACGAGTTCATGACCATGCTCGCATTCGCCGGCAAACTGTCGAGTGCGAGTACCAGTTGCAATTTTGCCTGATGAATTTTGGCAATATGTATGGCCTGAGCAATCAGCTCGTCCTGCTTGTGCGTATCACGCATCATACAAATAATATTTTCGAATCGGCCTGTCATCACTGGTTTCCTCATGTCGTCCTGATTAGTGATAAGTATACTGCGCTACAAAAAAGTCAGCATGGTTACCTTCAATAAAAATGCCGACATAACGTCGGCATTTCAAGGGTAATCAATGAATCGTGTTTAGCTCAGCCCGAACATTGCCTTCAATGAGAAGAAGAAAATGATCGACAAGATAGCGCCCGCAGGCAGTGTGACTATCCAGCTCACAATGATATTGCGCACTACACCAATATTTAGTGCAGATACGCCACGCGCTAAACCTACACCCAACACAGCCCCAACAAGGGTTTGTGTGGTGGAAATGGGTAAACCTGTACCTGATGCGATAACCACGGTACATGCAGCCGCTAACTCAGCAGCAAAACCACGACTTGGTGTTAAGTGGGTAATACCTTGACCAATGGTGCGAATAACGCGGTGACCGAATAATGCCAAACCGGCAACGATCCCCAAGCCACCTAATGGCAAAATCCATCCTGCAAGCGATGCACTGGCGTTAATTTCACCGCCTGAGCTTACTACACTAACTACTGCAGCTAATGGGCCAATGGCGTTCGCTACGTCGTTTGAACCATGCGCGAAAGCCATACAACATGCAGTAACAACCATAAGCACGGCAAACACTTTCTCGATGTTCGCAGCTTGTACATCTACGTCATCTGACTTGGCAAAGTTTAGACGGGCAATGAAGACGCGGCCTAATAGCGCTACCGCTACGGCAATCGCTAGGGCCAACAAATACCCATTTATCGCCGATAGTTCCAAGCCAATGTGCTTTAACCCTTTTTTAATGGTTACCAGCGACATCACAAAACCCGCAAAGCCCATATATACAGGGACATAACGGCGTGCATTGGCAAACGGAGTGGCGGTGTTAAAAATCAGCTTTTGGGCACTCATGAAAATGAGGTAAGCAATAATGCCTGCAATACCTGGCGTAATAATCCAACTGCCCACGATACCGCCCACTTTACCCCAAGACACAGCGTCAAAACTGATACCTGTAGCAGTAAAGCCAATGATAGCACCGATAATAGAGTGCGTAGTCGACACCGGCCACCCCAAATATGAGGCTACTGCGAGCCAAATACCTGCGGCCAATAACGACGCAATCATACCCAAAACAAGTAGTTCTGGCGTATCGGTAAAGAAATTGGAATCAATGATCCCTTTTCGAATGGTTGATGTGACTTCACCACCTGCCAAATAGGCACCGGCAAACTCAAAAATCATGGCAATGAAAATTGCTTGCTTGATCGTGAGGGCTTTCGACCCTACTGACGTACCCATGGCATTGGCAACATCATTTGCACCAATACCCCAGGCCATAATAAACCCGACCACGGCCGCCATGATGATCAGCATCATGCCATAGCTTTGTAGGAATTCCACGGAAATCGCTCCTGGCTCTATACGCGATTAAAGTTATAGTCTGCGCTCACGCGCAATGAACTCAATAACCAACCAAGGCGAAGGTTAACGATGAATTTTCTTTTCGTCATAATCTATTTGTTTAATATTTAAACTAATCTTTCTTGGCTGCGGCGCATGATAACGTAAAGCAAGCCGAAGCCATAGAGTAAAATCGTCGAATTAGACGTTTTTGAAACTAAGCTGTCATCAAACGTACACATTTAGAGCAAATATTTCAGTTTTGTGACAATACAGGCCCAAATTATGACAGGTTTGCTAATTTCTGCTGCATATTTTCTAGAGGGCCATGCCGCACGTCTTTACCACAGCTTAAATAAACGATGTACTCACAGATATTTTTGCACCGATCACCAATGCGTTCCAAAGACCGCAAGGCCCAGAGTATTTCCAGCCAGTCTTGCATTTTGCCTGGGTCTTTTTTCATTTCGTCGGTGGTGTACGTTAATAAGCGCTTATATTCGCTGTCTATGCGGTTGTCTTGATCATACACTTCTAAGGCGGCGTGTTCGTCTTGACGGGCCATGGCATCAAACGTGCCGCGCATCATCGAGGTCACACGATTACCTATCATCAGCATGCTACTTTTGATCACTTCCGATTCGGGAATTTTTTGTTTGGTGACCAAACGTGCAATGCGCTCTATTTCATCGCCAATACGTTCAATATCAGTAATGGTTTTCGACACTGTCATGATCATTCGCAGGTCACTGGCCGTTGGGTGACGCTTAGCGATAATCCGCAAGCACTCTTCGTCTATCTGCACTTCCATTGAATTGACTTTCAAATCGTTCAGAATAACTTTTTCTGCCAGACTCGGGTTATTGTCTTGAATCGCTTCAAGCGTATCGATGAGTTGCTGTTCAACTTCGCCGCCCATCGTCAGTACCGAATTACGCAGGTTTTCAAGCTCAGTATTAAATTTGCCAGAGATGTGCGTATTGAGTGCTAAAGGTCGCATGTTTAACTCCTCACTTAACCGTATCGGCCGGTTATGTAATCTTCGGTTTGCTTTTTCTCTGGCATCGTAAACAGTGAGTCGCTGTCACTGTATTCTACCAGTTCACCTTGGTGTAAGAACGCAGTGTAATCTGACACCCGAGCGGCTTGCTGCATATTGTGAGTCACAATAACTATGGTACAGCGCTTCTTCAGCTCAGCCATTAATTCTTCAATAAACAAGGTGGTAAGTGGGTCGAGTGCAGAAGTAGGCTCGTCTAACAGCAAAATTTCAGGCTTTAATGCCAAAGCTCGGGCAATCACCAAGCGTTGCTGCTGACCACCAGAAAGTACGTTAGCCGTTTCAAATAAACGGTCTTTTACCTCGTTCCATAATGCCGCTTCTTTCAGTGCGCGCTCTACGGCATCGTCTAACTCTCGTCTCACCTTAATGCCTTGTAGTTTTAGGCCAAAGCACACATTATCGTAAATACTCATGGGAAACGGGTTAGGACGCTGAAATACCATACCTACGCGTGTGCGAAGCTGAGACACACTTTCACGCTTGCGGTTGATATTGCGCCCACCAATGTAAATTTCGCCGCTATAGCTACATCCGCTGACTAAATCATTCATACGGTTGAAGCTGCTGATCAACGTCGACTTACCACAGCCGCTTTGTCCGATCAGCGCCGTAATTTTGTTTTTGGGTATACGCATTGAAATGTCGCGCAGTACTTGCTTTTGACCAAACTTCAAATTGAGGTCTTGCACTTTGATCGCCGTTTGCTCATCGGTCAGTTCGTTGACCGCCAAGTGTTCGCGTTCAAACAAATTCAACATACTGATACCTAATCTTGTAAATAGCGTTTACGCAGACGATTTCGCAAAATCACTGCCAATATATTCAATACAAACACCACAACCAACAGCAACAAACAAGACGCAAACATCATAGATGCGCCTTTTGCGTCGGTTTGACTGTGAAATGCGCCGTCGTATATCAATACCCCAAGGTGCATAAACTGTCGGTCGAGATGCAAATACGGGAATTCACCATCAAACGGTAAGTTAGGTGCAAACTTCACCGCCCCAACTAACATCAATGGCGCGACTTCTCCAGCCGCCCTTGCAATGGCCAATATGACTCCCGTCATAATTCCCGGGCTAGCAATAGGAATGACGGTATGCCAAATCGTCTCAATTTTAGTTGCACCAAGGGCAAAGCTGCCTTTTTTCAAACCTTCAGGTACCCGGCGCAATCCCTCTTCGGTAGCAACAATCACTACGGGAAGAGTAAGCAATGCCATGGTTAACGCGGCCCAAAATACCCCTGGGCTACCCATGGTCGGGGCCGGTAACGCTTGGCTAAAAAACAGCTCATCGATATGGCCGCCCAAGGTATACACAAAAAAGCCCAAGCCAAATACGCCATACACGATAGAAGGCACGCCAGCCATGTTACTAACGCAAATACGTATTGTGGTTGTCATTGCATTTTCGGGGGCGTATTCGTGTAAATATACCGCCGCCAGCACACCAAATGGCGTGACAATAATGGTCATTAACAACACCATTAATACCGTACCAAACAAAGCTGGGAATACGCCTCCCGCCGTGTTGGCTTGTTTAGGTGATTCAGAGAGAAAACTGCCTAAACTCGAGAGTAAATACTGAATTTTTTGCCACCACGCCATCTGGCCGGGATACCAAAAGTCTTGGATATCGGTCACTGCCAAAGAAGTTGACTGACCATCGATAAACCTGATCCGCAAGCGGTATTCAGCCAGCGTACTTTCCAGAGCGATAACTTGCCGGTGCCATTTTTCAAAAGCTTGAATAAAACGCAAACGCGCTGGCGCATCAGCTTCCACGTTGCGCTGGTCGAGTTCAGCTAACTTTAAGTGAATTGGAGCAAGTTCACTTTGCCTAATTGCTTCAATTTTACTTTCAATACCGTCAACTTGCGCTTTTATCACAGCGTACTGCGTTAACTCGACTTCATCACCATTAGGCAACACAATCATTTCTGGTGCACCGAGTACCGTGCGCCCATCATTCAGCGTAATTTCAGCGCTTTTGGTGCTTTCCACCATCGATTTCACTTGAAACGCTTCGATTAGAGTTTGCTCTGAAAACGGCACAGTACCCGACGAGTAACGCAGCCAAATAATGGTATTACTTGGCAAAGCCTCACCGATGGGCAGATCGACAGCGTGATGAGGCTCATCACTGGGTAGCCTACCTTGGCGCTCTACCCTTACTTGAGCCTGAATATGCCGTGAAGTAGACGCATCCGCCTCGCGATAAACCACTTCGTAAATATCGTCCGGCCAGAAAAACGTACTACCGCGATACACAATAATCCCGAGAATACACACCAAGACAACCAACAACAAACTGGCCAAAAACGCCGTTAGGCTAATCACAAACGACTGGCGTTGAATATGGGTCATGGCCATCAGTGATTTAGTATTAATCATAATAGGCATTCCTTCGTAAACGCTGTCGTAGAAGTTCTGCCAAGGTATTAATCACAAAGGTAAAAGCAAATAAAATACAAGCTGTGAGAAACAACACTTTGTAATGAATACTGCCCACGTCGGCTTCAGGTAGTTCAATTGCTAGGTTTGCCGTAAGCGCCCGCAAGCCTTCAAATAAATCCCAACTGGCAATTGGCGTATTACCGGTCACCATCAATACAATCATGGTTTCGCCAAACGCCCTGCCTAGGCCGAGCATTATGGCTGCAACTATACCTGGCATGGCTACACGCAACACCACATGTTGCAGGGTTTGTAAGCGTGTTGCTCCGAGCGCATAAGCCGCGTGTTTCAACGATGCCGGTACGCCGTGTATTGCATCTTCAGTGAGTGAATAAATACTGGGAGATATCGCCACGCCTAGTGCAATCGCTACGATAATAGTCGTTTTGCCAACAGGCACATCGGTGGAATTTGCAATGCCGTTAACCGAGTCAAAGTCGAACATTAGCCTGAGCCAGTCTGGCGCCCATTGCATACTGATATAGCCCAGTAAGAAGACCCCAGTGAAAGTCATCAGTATTTCAGTGCCATAACGCAAACGCGCTGGCAGCCATTTTGCTACGCGATTTTGTGTAAGGGCAGCAGCAACCAGAATCAGAGGTACGGTGATCAGAAAAAACGCAAAAGAAAACAAAAAGCGCTCAGCTAAGGGAGCAAGCCAAATGGCCGCAATAAAGCCAATCAGTACCGAAGGCACAGCCTCCAGCATTTCAATACTGGGCTTTAGCCAGCCTCTAACACGAGAACGCGCGAAGTACGCGGTATAAATGGCTGCTCCAAGGGCAACGGGGATAGCAATAAACAACGCTAGTAGAGAGGCTTTTAAACTGCCAATGAGCAAGGGCACTAAGCTCATTTTGCTTTCTTGATAATCGGTAGCACTGGTGGTTTGCCAAATTAATGCGTTATCGGCATGCCCTTCAAACTGCTGAGGTTCAAACAACGAACGGTACGTTGTGATCCCAGCCAAGTTTTCAATATTAAAAATCCGAATCGCCCCCGCTTCTGCCAGATACAGGCGGTTTCCCTGCCAACTCATTGCATAGGTGGGTTCTGCTAGCGAATACCGGTACAACACCTCGCCAGATACGCGATTAAACAATAGTAAACGTTGCTGATCGGTTAAGATCAAACCGCCGTTCGAGCTACCGTGAGCGTATAGTTGCAACGGGTTTTCATCTTTAAATAGGTCTAAAGAATAACTCGGCTGATAAGTCAACACGCCTTGGTTATTAAACAATACAAAACGCTGAAGTTCTCCGCTGGCATATTGCAAGAAAATACTTCGGTTTTTCGGCAAGGTCCACGCTTTCACAACGGGTTTAGACAATGGGATGGTAGCCGACACCTCACCGTGTTGATTTATCAAGGTCATTTGCGACGGATAAATCGCCAAAACCTGACGTGTGTTGGGCAAAGGCAACACATGCAACGGCTCGGTTAATTGAAATTGGTATTGCTCTGTTGGGTCTTCGCGATTCACCCAATACAAATGGTGAGTTGGTCGAGACGACGCATCTTTTGTATTCACATTTACTGCAACCCATGAACCACCTAACGAAAGTGACCACTCACTTTTATTGTGCCAAATGTGTTCATCAATTTTGAACGTTAGATGGTTGAACTGGTTACCGGGCAACCCCGACGCTAGTGAAGTTTCGATATGCGCGCCGATATCAGCAGCAGAAGACAACCGCACAATCCCCTGCGCAGAAACATCAACGATATAATGTTGATTGAGATACGAGACAACACTCAGTTCGTGAGTGCAAGGGCGCACAAACCGAGAAACCGGCGTCATTTCACGGCCATTCGCTTCAAGGCGAGCCAGCCGACATGCAGAAGACTGCCCAATAGCACTCTGCCCTTCTTTTATATCGTCGATAGCCTTGAGTTCAAATGAGGCAGGTACACTATAACGGCCCGACGATGCCATGGCAGGCGGCTTGATTATTCCCCATGCTTGAGAAACAAGATGCCAAATTAACACCACCATTGTTAATAGCACTGCCCCACCGAAAGCACTAATCACTCGCCTCGCGAGATTGTCTTTCCGGTGTCGCAGCTTATTCATTTTTCTCAGTTGTGCTACGGCAGTCATTCTCTATCACAAATATTGGCATCAATTGCACTGCTGAGCAGTTTAAGTTGTGTTAACTTAAGATCAAGCGAAAACTTTTCCTGAACCTGTCTATAGTTATCTTTGCCTAATAGTCAGCAGAAAAAGTCAAAAGGACTAGGAGTAATAGAATGAAGCCTCTCGTAATGACCATTATTGGTAATGACAAACCCGGACTGGTGGACACGCTCGCTAAATCTGTTTATCAATCAGGGGGGAATTGGCAGAGTAGCAGTTTTGCCCATATGGCAGGTCAATTTGCTGGTTTCTTGGAAGTGTTAGTGCCAGAGGATAACCATCCAACATTAATCGACAGCTTAAACCGCATCGACGGGTTAACCGTTCACTCTGTATCTGTCGGAGACAATGCATCTGGCGCATCAGCCTCATTGGCGATAGAAGTTATGGGCAATGACAAGCCCGGTATTGTGCAAGAACTCACCAGCACGTTAAATCGCTTTAATTTAAACATACAAACCTTTGATTCTCATTGCGAAAGCGCCCCCAATTGGGGTAGCTTGATGTTTAAAGCAAAAGCGGTCATCTCTGTGCCTGAGGGATTCGACGTCGACGAGCTACAAAGTGCTTTAGAAGATGTTGCCAACGATCTGGTTGTCGACATTAACACTCACCTGTAATGAAGGGGCGCAAGCCCCAAATGTCATCGGTATGTCATTAATAGTTGGCATACTTGGCACTTTTTATATCTGGTATTACGATAGGTCATAATGGAACCAAACGAGCTTTATTACCCCAAAGAAATCAGTTGGCTAGCGTTTAACGAAAGAGTTTTGCAAGAAGCCGCCGACAAGAATAACCCTGCGGTTGAACGCATACGATTTCTTGGTATTTACTCCAACAATCTTGACGAATATTTCCGCGTCAGAGTCGCCGACGTAAAACGCCTCATTACCATCGCACAGAACGACGGTAACGACGAAGAAGCGGAGCAAAAAATAGAGCTGCTCGCCGATATTCAGCGCAAAGTCGTTACCTTGTCGCAGAAGTTTGACGAAATTCACAAAGATGTTGTTAAAGCATTAGCCCGTTACAATATTTACATATTGTCTGTAGATCAGTTTGATGATTACCAACGCAACTGGCTGCGCAACTTTTTTGTCAACAAAGTGCTGCGTCATATTGCACCAGTACTGATCGACAACAAAACAGATTTGTTGAGTCGCCTCAATGGAACCGCCGTTTATCTTTACGTTGCCATTCGTCGAGAGGGTAAAAACCCCAAGTTCGCCGCCATTCAGGTGCCGACCAATGAAATGTCGCGTTTCGTCCAAATTCCGCCGCAGAAAAGTCGTAAAAACAAACACATCGTATTGCTCGACGATATTATTAAACTGTGTTTAGAAGATATTTTTCGCGGCTTTATTAAGTTTGATGAACTCGAGGCATTTTCATTCAAAATGACGCGAGACGCCGAATACTCGATTAACGACGAGATTGACGAAAGTTACGTTGAAAAAATGTCGGAGAGTATGAAGCAGCGTCTTATTGCTGAACCTGTACGCGTGATCTACGACACTGCGATGGCAAAAGACATGGTGCAAGACTTGCGGAAACGTCTAAAAATCACCAACCTCGACACCATGCACGCAGCCGGGCATTACCGCAACTTTAAAGACTTTATCGGCTTCCCCAATGTGGGGCGCGACTACTTGGAAAACCCGCCATTACCGGCTATCAACACCAAAGATTTTTCAAGCTACAACACAGTATTCGAAGCCATCACTGCTCACGATATCTTGTTGTACTACCCGTATCACCGCTTTATACACTTTACCGAGTTTGTTCGCCAAGCGGCGTTCGACCCAAGCGTAAAAACCATTCGCATAAATATTTATCGGGTGGCAAGTAATTCTCGTATCGTGAACTCATTAATCGACGCCGTCGACAACGGAAAAAAAGTGACTGTGGTTGTAGAACTACGTGCGCGATTTGACGAAGAGGCCAATATTGAATGGTCTAAACGAATGACAGACGCAGGGATTCGTGTGGTACTTGGCGTACCTACGCTTAAAATCCACAGTAAGTTGTGTATTGTAAGTCGAGAAGAACGAGGCAATCTAGTTCACTATGCACACTTTGGCACAGGTAACTTTAACGAGAAAACAGCGAAAATTTATACCGATTTCAGTTTGTTTACGCGCAACCAAGATTTAGCGAATGAAGCGGTGAACGTATTCGATTTGATTTCATACCCATATCGCCGCTACAAATTTCAGCACTTGCAAATTTCACCACTGAACGCGCGAACCAAAATACAATCTTTGATCCGTCAAGAAATTCAGTATTTAAAAGAAGGGCACGACGCACGGATCACGTTTAAAATTAACAATTTAGATGACAAAGAATTGATCGATGACCTCTATCGAGCGAGCCAGGCAGGAGTCAAAATTCGCGGTATCGTTCGGGGTATGTGTTCACTTGTACCTGGGTTAAAAGGCATCAGTGAAAACATCGAAATCATTTCTGTTGTCGACCGTTTTCTAGAGCACCCACGCGTGATGATTTTTGAAGGGGGCGGCGATCGCAAAGTATATATTTCCTCTGCGGACTGGATGACGCGTAATATGGACAACCGCATAGAGGTAGGTTGCCCAATATACGACCGCGCTCTGCAGAAAAAAATCGTCGATATTATGGAAATTCAGTTCCGTGACACATTAAAGGCTCGCGTTATCGACAAAGATCAGGTAAACCGTTATGTAAAACGTGGCAATCGTAAGAAGCTCCGCTCTCAACACGAAGTCTACGACTACTTAATTAAATGTGAAAACGATAAATGAGCCCAGAAACCTCAGCCTTCGCCAGTGTAGAAACCCGAGACAGCAGTAAAGTAGCTGCACTGGATATTGGCTCTAACAGCTTCCACCTCGTGATAGCCCGCATCGTCGCGGGCTCAGTACAAATACTTCACCGGGTAAAACAAAAAGTACGCTTGGCAGAAGGGTTAGACGACAACAATATCCTGTCTGATGAAGCCATTGAACGCGGTTTAGAGTCACTGCGTGTTGTTGCTGAGAGTTTAAAAGGGTTTGAGCCAGACTCTGTACGCATTGTTGCTACCCATACCTTGCGTCGCGCCCGCAACGCCCATCAGTTTATCTACGCGGCACGCGGCGTGTTACCCTACCCCATCGAAGTCATTTCGGGGCCGGAAGAAGCGCGCTTAATTTATTCAGGCGTGGCCCACACCAACCATGATGAAGGGCAGCGTTTAGTCACTGATATTGGTGGAGGCTCTACCGAATTTGTCATAGGTGAAGGCTTCGATGCCAAAATTTGCCGCAGTTTGCAAATGGGCTGCGTGAGTTACACGCAGCGTTTTTTCCCCAATGGCGAACTAAAAGCCAAGGCTTTCCAACGCGCGATCACCGCGGCTGAGCAAGAGCTTGAAATGATCGCCGACAAATACCAACGGTTAGGCTGGACCCGCTGTATCGGTACGTCGGGAACCATTAAAACACTTTATGCCTTATGCCAGTCTGACGACACCCCCCACGAGCAACCCGTAACCTTGAAAGCACTCAAAGGTTTGATGAAGCAATTTGTTGAAGCCGGGCATATCGACAAACTTACTCATTCTGCGATCAGTGAAGATCGCCGAGCAGTGATCCCCGGTGGGTTAGCGATCTTAATTGGCATTTTTGAATCTCTTAAAATTGAAGAACTCACATTTTCAACTGCCGCCCTGCGCGAAGGGGTGCTGTATCAAATGGAAGATGAGTTAAATCACGCAGACATACGTGAGCGCACCGCCATGAGTCTTGCACAGCGCTACGATGTAGACACAGAGCATGCACAACGTGTGTTGCGTACGTCACTGTTTTTATTTGATGAATGTGCGTCAACTTGGAAGCTGTCAAATCAGGACTGTCGCAGTATGCTAGGCTGGTCAGCATTGTTACACGAAGTGGGGCTGCAAATTAATTCCCGCGGTGTACAACGGCATTCAGCCTATATTCTGCAGCATTTGGATATGCCGGGATTCACTCAGGAAGAACAAAGCTTACTCGCAACATTAGTGCGTTTTCACCGCAAGAAAATTCGCTCGGCCGACATTCCTGAATTTTACCAATTTAGCAATTCAACGGTATTTCAAATGCTGGCCTTGTTGCGATTGGGCGTGCTGCTCAACATTAAGCGGCAAAATGAGTTCGTACCTGACATTGCTGTAACCGTGAAAAAAAGCGCGCTAACACTCAGCTTCCCGGAAGGCTGGTTAGCAACCAAACCCATTATTTCTGCCGACTTACTTCGTGAGCAACAATATTGGTCGACCCTAGATCTAACGCTTAATATTGAAGGCCTATCAGAAAGTGAAGTGGCCTAAGGCTATTTCACTGATGAAAGATGGCGCACCTGCACAACTTGATTACGGCCTCTATTTTTAGCTTTGATCAATGCATCATCGGCACTTTTGATCCCAGCAAAAATATCACTGCTTTCATCAATTTCCACCACACCAAACGAAGCCGTCACTTCAATAAGATGATTTTCACACTCTAGCACCGTATGACTGATTTTTTCGCGTAACCGCTCTGCCATCAGGGTGACTTGTTCCAAATTGCAGTTCGGAGACAACACTAAGAACTCCTCTCCGCCCATTCGGATCAGCGTATCTTCACTGCGTAGCTCTTGTTGAATAATTTGGCTGAATCGCTTCAGTGCTTTGTCGCCCACTACATGACCATATTCATCATTAATGCGCTTAAAGTGATCAATGTCACAGGCGACTACAGACAAACGCTGATGATGTTGATGAGTACGCATACTAAGTCGTGGCGCCACTTCATAGAAAAAATGTCGGTTTTTAGCCCCCGTGAGCGGGTCGGTATTAAGCTGATAATGTAAGCGATGAACCAAGGAATGCACCACACTCACAGAAAACGCCAACATAAATAGCATCATTAATATCAATATTAAGCCGAAGCTGATCATGTTGTACCATTCTGCATCCCAGTGCTCAAACAGCCCATACACAACAGAAGCTCCCAACACCACAACCAGCGCTATGTGTAACGCCGTGTAAAGCATCACATCGCCCTGATTGCTGTTGCGTAATCGAGGCTTAATACATTGCCGGGCAACAAACACAGGAACAGCGCAATTCAGTAGTAAAACGAGATTCCTGACTACTGGCATGTCATCTACCCAGTAGTAGTACTGGGTTATCGCAAGCACAATACTCGCATGACTAATGCAGTACAGGAATTGTTGAGACGTTAAAGACATACCGTAACGTTTAATCACGGTCATCATTAGCATATAGGCGCTGAGCAAAGCGAAAAGGTAAAACCCTAGCCCATAAAGCACAGCAACATTGAGGTATTTCATGGTTGTTGCAACTTGCACCAACCACATTGCAAAAAGATAAAGTCGAGCAAACGCCGTCGACTGTGCCTTTTGCGAATTATTCGGTGTAGGTAAAGCAAACGTAAAAACAATACCCACCAACGCCACCAGCCCCATTATGATCGACTGGCTCAGAATTATTTCATGCGAAGCCACATGTATCCCTTAATATGCGCGTGATGGCACAAACTCCGTGTCAATTGGCGCTTAGCACTAAAGCCTATAGTTCTTATGTTATTCGCGCAGCAGTATAGTGTAGCATTTACAATTTTGCTACATCAGTGTTTAAAAATTACGCTTTTGATTCAGTCGTCGAACTTGGTTTACTCTCTATCGCCAGTGCACCTGGTAGCACATAGAAAAAAGGCCACAATCACGTGGCCTCAGTACAAACAACATTGATTAGGCTTTAGACGCCTGATAGATGCTTTCTATTGCTGTATCCAGTGTTGCTGCAAATTCAGCATCAGACTGCTGCGCAGACACCCCTTCGGTTAACGCACGAGAAAAGCTCGCTATCATGCCTTGGTTTTCGGCCAGTTTAGCGTTTGCATCTTCACGGCTGTAGCCACCGGATAAAGCAACGACTTTGATCACTTTAGGGTGATCAACAAGTTCTTTATAGAAGTTAGTTTGAGTTGGAATAGTCAGCTTAAGCATCACTTTTTGGTCATCGTTGAGTAAATTCAACTGTGCCAAAATTTCTAATTTAAGTAACGCTTCGGCCTCGGCTTTTTCAGGGCTGTTAATATCAACCTCTGGCTCGATAATGGGTACGAGTCCTGCCGCAATAATGACTTTACCTACTTCAAATTGCTGCGCGACTACCGCGCGAATCCCGTCAGCATTTGCAAGCTTCACCACAGAACGCATTTTTGTTCCAAATACGTCTTGTGCATTTGCTTTCGCAAGTAGCGCTTCTAAGTTTGCGATGGGCTTCATAACTTGCACGCCGTCCGCTTCCGCTTCTAAGCCTTTATCAACTTTTAAAAACGGAACTACGCGTTTTTTCTGCCACAAGAAATGCGCAGAAGACATGCCTTCGATTTCCCTATCCAGTGTGTTTTCAAACAAAATTGCGCCGAGAACACGATCGCCGTTAAATGGCTCACTGGTAATAATGCGCGTACGCATTTGATGAACAAGATCAAACATCTCTTCATCAGTGCTATAGGCGCTCTCCTCTACCCCGTAAAGCTTTAACGCTTTTGGGGTACTACCACCACTCTGATCCAAAGCAGCAATAAAGCCGCTCTGCGTGATGATCTTATCAAGCATAGCTTGCTGTGCCTGTGATGCCATGTGCAACACTCCTTAGTTTATTATTCCACTTGTTACCAAGCGGGCGTAGGGTTGGTATTTATAGTAAAACTTTTAGAGTATTGTGCCGGTTGGCTTATTTTACCGGCACGTCAAATTGTATTTAGCCTAGGCCTTAGCTGTTTTTTTCTTCTAATATAGCTACGGCTGGCAGGGTTTTGCCTTCAAGGAATTCCAAGAACGCGCCACCACCAGTAGAGATGTACGATACTTTGTCGGCAATCTCATACTTATCAACGGCTGCTAGTGTATCACCACCACCTGCAATAGAGAATGCATCGCTCTGTGCAATTGCTTGCGCAATAGCTTTTGTTCCAGATGAGAACTGTTCAAATTCAAAAACGCCCACTGGACCATTCCAAACAATGGTACCGGCCTTCTTCAAAATCTCTTCTAATACGGCAATAGAGTCAGGACCAATATCAAACACCATATCGTCAGTTGCAATCTCAGCAACAGGTTTTAACGTAGCTGGTGTCGTTTCAGAGAATTCAGTTCCCACAACAACATCTGTAGGTACAGGAATGTCGCCACCGTTTGCTTGTGCTTGGGCAATCAAACGCTTAGATTCGTCAACCAAATCCATTTCAACCAACGACTTACCTACATCGTGACCTTGTGCGGCAATAAAGGTATTAGCAATACCGCCGCCCACAATAAGTTGGTCAACTTTGTCAGCTAACGATTTCAATACCGTTAATTTGGTCGACACTTTTGAGCCACCCACAATCGCTACCATTGGGCGAGCTGGGTTGTCTAATGCTTTAGCTAGCGCGTCGAGTTCGGCTGCTAACAATGGGCCTGCTACTGCTTGCGGAGCAAACTTTGCCACACCGTGAGTTGACGCTTGAGCGCGGTGCGCCGTTCCAAACGCATCCATGACGAATACGTCACAAAGTGCTGCGTACTGTTGCGATAATGTCTCGTCATCTTTCTTTTCGCCCTTGTTAAAGCGAACGTTTTCAAGAATCACTAGTTCACCAGCAGCAACTTCAACGCCGTTGAGGTAGTCTTTGACCAATGACACAGGCACATCCAGCGCCTCATTTAAGTAGTCAACAACAGGCTGTAGTGAAAACTCGTCAGCCGGCTCACCTTCTGTCGGGCGGCCCAAGTGCGACATCACCATCACTGCTGCGCCAGCGGCTAGTGCGGCTTTAATAGTAGGAATAGATGCTTTGATACGTGCATCTGAAGTGACTTTACCGTTTTTAACTGGCACATTGAGATCTTGACGAATGAGAACGCGTTTACCGCTAAGTTCGATATCCAACATACTTGGAATTGCCATGATTATTTCCCTTATTGTGTGTGTAATGAGTTATCCGGTTTGATACATCGCCAATGTGGTGTCGAGCATGCGATTCGCAAAGCCCCATTCGTTGTCACACCACACTAGTGTTTTTACGAGTTGCTTGTGACTGACTCGTGTTTGCGTGCCGTCGACGATGCAAGAATGCGGGTCGTGATTAAAATCGACCGACACTAACGGCTCTTCGGTGTAGCCTAAAATACCTTGTAAGCGCCCTTCTCTGGCACATTTTAGCGCTTGATTAACTTCTGCTATGGTTACTTGCGCATCTAAGGTTACGCTCAAATCCATAGCGGTTACATTAATCGTTGGAACGCGCACAGCAATCGCTTCAAACTTTCCAGCAAACTTAGGCAGAATACGCTCGATGCCTCGCGCTAACCGCGTATCAACGGGGATAATAGATTGACTCGCAGCGCGTGTGCGGCGCAAGTCATCGTGATACGCATCTATCACTTGCTGGTCGTGCATCGATGAATGAATAGTGGTAATTGTGCCGCTGAGTACCCCAAAAGCATTATCGAGGGTTTGAATAACGGGTACGATACAATTGGTTGTACACGAGCCATTGGAAACCAGTTTATCACTTGCTTTAAGTGTATCGTCGTTACTGCCATAGATAATTGTATTATCGAGATCGGGGTCGCCTGGCTGGGAATACAAGACCTTTTTCGCCCCTGCTTTCAAATGGGCTTCACCACTAGCTCGGTCTGCGTGTACACCGGTACATTCGAGTACTATATCAACGGCTAACTCGCCCCACGGCAATGCGGTAATATCGGTACTGGAAAAGAGCGCGATTGGCTCTCCGGCTACAACTAATTGATTGTTTTGTAACGCTACGTCATAAGCGAAGCGTCCATGAGAGGTGTCGTATTTGAGCAGGTGTGCAATGCCTTCGGGCTTTGCAATTTCATTAATAGCGACAACCTGAATGGCTTGGTTTCGCCCAGTTTCGTAGAGTGCTCGCAGCACATTACGACCAATTCGCCCAAAGCCATTGATGGCAACTCTTACCATGTATCCCGCTACTTATCTGTGAAATGCGATTGTTTGCCTGTGAAACCAGCAAACCTAAGCTATGGCGTTATTTTCACCCAGAGCGTCGGGTAGTGCAACGTGTTTCTGAATTGCAACCGTTTACATTTTCACAGTCAGTGAAATATGCGCGGTTAACGCCAAAGAAACGCGGTAGGATGCCTAAAGTTAGAGCGCCAAGCCGGATACCACAGTGGATGTCTCCGATGCACACCGTAGCGATTATCTTCGGTATGAAAACACGCCGTAAATATATCCCTATAGGCTCTGCGGCTGCATCCATGCAGCCGAAGGTTTTATACCGAAGATAATCCCTACTGAAGTGTTGTATTCGAGCCTGATTCTCTTTCCTTAAAAGCACAAAAGCTTAAATCCACACAGAACTAAGAGAGCGATAAGCGGTGGCAGTGTGCATCAGAAACCGTTTGCCGCAGGGATGCGGCAACCCGAGCGCCCAGGGACTGGGTTTACAGCGCGTTTCTGATGCACACTGTTACCGCCAAGCGAACGGGCTACGAAGCAAACGACGGAGAAACCCACTAAGATGCTAGAAACACATCAAAACGTGTAAACCAATCGCAACACAACATCATTTAGACGTCTAGAAGTAAAGACTGGTATAAAAAATAAAACACGCTACAATATGACAACAAAGTGACAAGACTTTGCCAATTAACCGGCCACCAACAGTTATGGAGACCTTATGTCAACGCACTTATTCACTTCAGAGTCAGTATCTGAAGGCCACCCGGATAAAATTGCCGATCAGATTTCAGATGCCGTACTGGATGCGATCCTAGAGCAAGATGCTCACGCACGTGTAGCATGTGAAACGTACGTCAAAACCGGCATGGTATTGGTGGGCGGCGAAATAACCACATCAGCATGGGTAGACATCGAAGAACTAACCCGTAAAACCGTACGTGAAATAGGTTACACCCATTCAGACATGGGCTTTGACGCAGACTCATGTGCCGTATTGAACGCCATCGGTAAACAGTCACCCGATATCAACCAAGGTGTTGACCGCTCACGCCCAGAAGAACAAGGCGCCGGTGACCAAGGCCTAATGTTCGGTTACGCCAGTGACGAAACCGACGTGCTCATGCCAGCACCCATCACCTATTCTCATCGCTTAGTACAACGCCAAGCCGAAGTACGTAAGTCAGGCAAGCTCGATTGGTTACGCCCCGATGCCAAAAGTCAGGTGACATTCAAGTACGAGAACGACAAACCAGTCGGCATTGATGCCGTTGTATTGTCGACGCAACATTGCGATTCAGTCAGCACAGAAACCGTGCGTGAAGCCGTAATGGAAGAAATCATCAAGCCAGTACTTCCAGCAGAGTGGCTAGATGCCAAAACCCAATTTCACATTAACCCCACAGGCCGATTCGTTATCGGCGGTCCAATGGGTGATTGCGGCCTGACAGGTCGTAAAATCATTGTTGATACCTACGGTGGTATGGCACGTCACGGCGGTGGAGCTTTTTCAGGTAAAGATCCATCAAAAGTTGACCGTTCAGCCGCTTACGCAGGCCGCTATGTAGCGAAAAACATTGTTGCAGCAGGCTTAGCCAAACGCTGTGAGATCCAAGTGTCTTACGCCATTGGTGTGGCAGAGCCAACGTCAATCAACGTAGAAACCTTCGGTACAGGTATTGTTGATAATGCGACTTTGGTAGCCTTGGTACGTGAGCATTTCGACCTACGCCCATACGGCCTCATTCAAATGCTTGACCTAGAGCGCCCTATTTACCAGCCCACTGCGGCATACGGCCACTTTGGTCGCGAAGCGTTCCCTTGGGAAGCCACAGACAAAGCCGAAGCACTTAAAGCGTCAGTATAACTTTCGCTCCAGCTTCTCTAAAAGCACATCCTCGGATGTGCTTTTTTGTTATTTATGCTCCAATTTAAGTGCCAAGTAACGCACCACACACCGAAAGTACTAGGAATTTTTTTGTCGGTGTTACTAGTCAATGGCGTCTTGTTGACTATAGTTAAATAAAACACCCCAACACACTCAACTATGACAACGCTCATCATTCGGCTCGTGATGCTGCTTGTCTGCGCGGCGGTAACAAATGCGTGGGCTAACAGTCCGTCTATTATCGTTAACCCTGGCGTTTCTGAAGGGGCGGCAGCGTTTCGCCAGCAAACCCTGTTTTTTCAAACCGACGTGATGCCGACTTGGCGCTTTGATGTCGATTTAGGCCAGCTACAACCCACCAGCTCTGAAACACTCACCCCGTTACAGCCCTTGTTAAGTATGGAGTCTATCCGTATATCAGCAAGTCGCGCATTGCCCCTCGACACCCCACAATGGGTATATGCCAGTTTAGGCGCAAGCAGCTTCGATACAACGCAAACCACGCTTTGGATTTACCCCCTCGAAGATGAGGCAGTGGCAGCCAGTATTGGGTGGCGACTCGGCGAGTCTAATCGTTTTATCATTGAGTATGAGTATCGAAGCCAAGGCGAAACCACAGTGAACGCCTTAGTGATGGGCGTTCACTATAAATTCTAATCATCATCACCGCAGATTTTCAGATTCCGACTGAGGTGAATATCGCTTAGACATCACGTAAATTGAAACCGCACCAACCACACCAGGCAAAACCCACACAACCAGTTGCCAATAACCAAAATCGGCCAATAAACTGCGTGCACCAAAAGCAAAAAAAGCGGTGTGCGAGCCAATACCCGACCCAATCATTGCGCCCAAGTGTTCTTTAATTTGGTCGGCTTTTGTATTTAGAGACTTTGCAGTGTAACGCAGCATGCCCACGGCAATCATGATCCCCAATACACCAAACACGATAAACAAGACCTGTTGGTTAGCTAGGCCAATCGATAAATAAAAAATGCCCGACATCACACACAACACCAAAGGCAAACGATAGTGCCAGCGACGTAAATTTTGGCTCTGCGTGGTAGACAACACGGCAAGCCCATGTCTAACACTAATGAAAATAATTAAGCTCAAATGTAAGAGGTAACCCCAAAATAGCTGAATGCGCGCTATCGTGCCCTCTACATTCACATCGCCTTCAAAATACTCAGGTTTAATCACCGTCGGCATAGTCATCACCATAAGCGACATCAATGCACCAGAGCCCGCTACGGCATACATTACTTTGGCGTAATAGTGCCCAAATTTGATATGGTCTAACCCGCCTTTTTTGGTCAACGTCGGTATCCAAAACAACAGTAATGACATACTGCCGAACAAAATGTGAAGATAAATTAAACTCTGGTGGATCCATTGCATAGTCTCAACTCCAAATGTGTGTCAGTGAGGCCATGCTAAAAAAGTATCGCACGAGTCAACAGTGCCAAAAGTCACGACCGACAAAATGACTTCTGGCCTATTGCTCCGACAGACACGTTCGGTATACGCTGATTGCTCACGATCCAGCAAGCAACAATAGTGAGCTATGCTACTTAACTACATTAAACAACATTACGACATCAGCCATGGTGTGGCGTTAGTCACTTGGGCGCTTGTCGCCAGTACTTCGCTCATATTTACTGCTCAACTCGCCAGTATTCCCCGCTATTCGATTGTGCTCGCAGGGTGTTTATTTGCCATTTATATCGTCATCTGGCTCTACGCAACTAGTATACAAACACGTAGCAACCGTCATATCCGCGTGGCATTTATTGCCATAGTCCTCTGTGTATTCGGCTTGTTTTTCTTAATACCTTTTACCTACGTATCGATATTGTTGATTATTGGCACCTGTGTTTTGCCCTATCTCACCACAATGCGTAACGCTAGTATCATTGTGGCTTTGTTGCATCTGCCGCTTTATCTGATTTACAAGTTTTATTGGCAAGAGAGCAGTATATTTATCACGACAGTGCTGTTTTACACCTTCGCTCTGTTCGCCTTAACCATGATCAACAGTACCCGAAAAGAGCGTCTAGCGCGGGAAGAATCAGAGCAACTCAATCGCGAGCTAAAAGTAACGCAAGCTCTATTAAAAGAAGCATCAGAGCACGCTGAGCGCACTCGCATAGCCCGTAACATTCACGACCTACTCGGCCACCATCTAACGGCCTTGGCCATTAAACTACAGGTGGCGAGCCATTTAAGTGATGGTGAAGCCAAACAGCATATTGATGAATGTCATCAACTATCAAAATTACTGCTCAGTGATGTAAGAGAAGCAGTAAGTGAAATGAGAGAAAATAGCGCAATTGACATGCAAGAAGCCATTGCGCGCATTGTCGCACTTACCCCCGGCATTCAGGTGTCTATAACCATTGCAGAGCACCTGATTATTGACGATATCGGGATAGCCACCACCATATTGCGTACCATACAAGAGTCATTAACCAACACCCTCAAGCACTCTCAGGCCACCGCCTGTGATATAGAATTGAGTGTTGTGCAAAACCAGTTCGTACTGAATATTTGCGACAGTGGTGGCAACAGTAACGCAACCATCAACGAAGGCAATGGCCTCACCGGTATTCGCGAGCGCGTCGCTCAAAAAGCCGGAACCGTTGTTTATAAGCTCACACCACAAGGCTTTCATACTTGTGTTTCAATTCCAATGGAGGCCGCATGATCCGCGTGCTATTAGTCGACGATCAACAATTGGTCCGCAGCGGTATTAAAAGCTTACTTGGGTTGAGCCAAAAAGTTGAAGTAGTGGCAGAGGCGAGCCACGGCCAAGAGGCCATTGGGTTAGCAAATAAGCTTGAGATTGATGTGATCTTAATGGATATACAAATGCCGGTACTCGACGGAATTCAAGCCCTCGACGGTTTATACCAAGCAAGGGTTAATACTCCCGTTGTCATGCTCACCACTTTTGATGACAAACAACGAGTAGTCGAAGCCGTGAGTAAAGGGGCGAAAGGCTATTTACTAAAAGACGTTGATCTCGAAGAGCTGGTGGAGGCAATAGAACAAGTGCATCAAGGCAAAACCCTCATTCAACCAGCGTCACTCGCTTCAGCCAAGTTACATTTGGCCGAACACACCCCTTCAACACATCCGCTAGTAGAGAGCGCAGAGCCGTTAACCGAGAAAGAAACAGAGGTATTGCGCCTAATGGCTGCTGGCTACAGTAATCAAGAAATAGGGGAAATTATGCATAAGTCCACTGGCACTATCAAAAATCAAGTGTCCAGTGTACTCGCCAAACTTGGTGTACGAGACCGCACCCGGGCCGTGCTCAGAGCTATAGAACTGAATTTACTCTAACCTGCCACGCGCAAACTGGCAGCCGTACGCATATACGTTTGCTGAATAATTTCAGCATCAACACTGGCGCGATGGCGTTTTTCTGGCAGCTCACGCGTAACGATACGCTTCACTGTGTGCCATTGATTCATTTGCTTTTCTTTTAGAATGTACTCGAGTGCCGACAAACGAAATGTCATTGCAACGCCCGCAGCAGCATAAAGCTTATTTAACCACGGTGAGTCGACTACCCAGCCATCAGAATAGGCCGTTTGCCCAGACATAAAGCTGTTGAGTTGATGACAAACCTCTACACCACTGAGACCAAACTCAACCAAATGTTGTCGAGAAATACCGTGTAGATGTTGTGCTTCATCGTCCCAATGTGTCCATGAAGCGAATGGCTTAATTAACCGGCAAAAACGAGCGCCATCATACCTCGCGATGCCAATCTCGATAGGGTAACTTTCTGAGCCAAAGCCGCTGGCTTCTATATCTAAAATCGTAGGTGGAACAAACGTAGCCGTCACAAGGCAGCATATCTTATTAATATAACAATACATTAACGCTACGTGCTGATAGGCGATTGTGCAAGTTTATTTGCCAGTAAATGCCCAAGATATACGTTAGGTGCCTGACGCGTCGCGCAGGTCAGGCACCCTAGTCAAAAGCGAAAACTGACTTTACGCGACAGCCGTAGAAAGGATGTCTCGACTAACTTCCAGCGTAATGGCCTGATTTTCGCCAATCGCGGTTAACCCATGCAAAGACAACTTAGCGACAATGTCATCAATAGCTTGTTCGCGATCACCCGTATATTCGGTTAACTGAGTGGCTACTTGTAATGACTGATAGAATTGCTCGATAGCGTCAATGGTGCGCTCAGCCACATCGTCTGATTGACTCAATCCAAATACATTCACTCCCATTTGTGCCAATTTGTCGCGCTTATTGGCAATTTGGCATCGCAGCAGCGAAGGTTGCACAATGGCAAGAGAGCGGGCATGGTCAACACCATAAAGCGCCGTTAATTCATGTCCAATCATGTGCGTTGCCCAGTCTTGTGCTACGCCAGTGCCAATTAAGCCGTTAAGCGCTTGGTTAGCAGACCACATTAAATTAGCACGCCATTCGTCAGTTTGATTGTCAAAACTCTGCCCCAATGCGATCAACGTTCGAAGCAAAGCTTCTGCATAGCCGTCTTGTACCATAGCATTGTGCGTAAACGTTAAGTACTGCTCACACACATGCACAAAAGCATCCACGATCCCATTGATAACTTGGCGCTCAGGTAGCGACTTCACTACATCTGGATCTAATACCGCAAATTGGGGGAACACCGCTGGCGAGATAAAAGCGAGTTTCTCTTGTGTCGCTTTGCGACTAATCACTGATGCACCGTTAGATTCAGAGCCAGTTGCAGGCAAGGTTAAAATAGCCCCCAACGGTAACGCCTCTTCCACAATGTGATCGCCCGTAAGAATATCCCAGCCATCTCCATCGTACTTAGCCGCACCAGCAATATATTTTGAACCATCAATGACAGAGCCACCGCCAACAGCAAGGATGTAATTAATCCCTTCCGCCTTAATTTTCGCTACGGCCTTATTTAAGGTTTCAACTGTCGGGTTAGGTTCGACACCACCAAACTCAACCCATTGATGATGTTCAAGCGCCGACACGACTTGATCATAAACACCGTTTTTCTTGATTGATCCACCACCGTAAACCACGATCACGCTGGCATCTTTTGGAATAAGATCAGCAATACTGGCAATTTGGCCTTGGCCAAACTGAATTTGAGTGGGGTTTTTATAGCTAAATTGCATGCCTGTTTCCTCATATTTAAATGAATTAAGCGAGTACTCTTTTCGGTTTTGGCTTGCACCCGCAAAGTCAACAATTGCATAATAGTGGCAGAACAACGGTATTAAAATGACAGATAAAGGATTTTATTTGCCTATTTCTACCAGAATTAGAGAGTAATGTTTATGACCACTATTAATGAACTCGTTGCCGAAATGGATAAAACCTTAGCGATCTTGTCGATCACCGAGCTACAAGGTCATCACAATACCTCGATCAAAGGGGTCCACCTGTTTAGAGATAGCCAAGGCAATGATCGTACACCTTTGCTTTATCAGTCTGGTATTATCTTTATGCTTCAAGGCACTAAAAATATTTACTTAGATGACGTGAAGGTGACATATCAACAAGGCGATTTTGTTACCATTGGTGTGCCGCTGCCTCTCGAATGTGAAGCGATTTGCCATAATAACCAACCAATTCTAGGCTTGGTTGTTGATGCCACGCCCAAGCATTTAGCTGAAATTCAACAAGCGCAAACTCATGCCCTGTCTGATCATTCACCTTGTCGCTGTCAAACGTCATTGAAAAAGCAACACCTCAATGAAGAATTACTGCGCTTGTGTTACAGACTAATTCGAATGATACGCAACCCAGTAGAGGCCGAGCTCTTTGGCGACGCGCTGGTAAAAGAAATTGTCTATCGCGTGACACAATCTCCCCATGGCAGCATACTGACCGACCTCACCAATATGGACAGCCATTATTCACGGATAGCTAAAACGCTGACCGATATTCATGCCCATTACGACCAAGGGCTTACGGTGGAGGAACTGGCAGAGCGCGTGGCAATGAGCGTGTCGTCGTTCCATCGCGCATTTCGACAAGTTACCTTGTCTTCACCAACGCAGTACATTAAACAAGTAAGACTAAACAAAGCGCGAGATTTAATAGTGAAACAAAACATGCGGGTAAACGATGCCGCCTTTGCGGTGGGGTATCGTAGTATTTCGCAGTTCTCCAGAGAGTATAAGCGTTATTTTTCTGCCACCCCCAGTGAACATCGCCAACAAATGCAAACTGTTGCACAAACCGCCTAAATGATTGGCGCTTTGCATTTTTAAAGGGCTATGGCAAAGTAGTTGAAAAGCATCTACTTTTCGAGACAAGGTATGTCACCTTCGCCAAGCCTCACCCCATTAGCAGCGCCCGATAAACACGTTTTCAAATACTATGATCTCGTGCTGGCTTTTACGTGTGTAATTATTGTATGCGCCAACATCATAGGTGCAGGAAAAGTCGCTGAAATTGCTGGGTTTAGTTTTGGCGCAGGGGTTTTATTCTTTCCGTTGTCTTACATTCTGGGCGATGTTCTCACTGAAGTGTACGGCTACCAACGCGCTCGCCGAGCTATTTGGTGTGGCTTCTGCGCTGCCACTTTCGCGGCTTTCATGGCGTGGTTTATTACTGAAATGCCCCCCGCAGCAGGGTGGAATGTCGACGTGGGGGGCATCGACAGACAAACAGTATTTGAACTCAACTTTGCCCAAGCCCCTCGTATTGTATTGGCTTCTGTTCTCGCGCTTTGGATGGGCGAATTCTCCAACGCCTTTGTAATGGCAAAAATGAAAGTGTGGTCCAAAGGCTCGGCACTGTATCAACGCACCATAGGGTCAACACTGGTGGGACAAGGTATTGATACATTGATATTTTACCCACTTGCGTTTTATGGGGTTTGGTCGAATGATCAAATTATTGCCGTGATGATTGCGAATTATTTGCTCAAAGTTGGATGGGAAGTGTGTTTAACACCTGTTACTTATCAGGTTGTTGGGCGTTTGAAAAAAGCTGAGGGAGTGGATGTGTACGACGCCCACACTAACTTTACGCCGTTTTCCATTCGTTAACCGCATACCATCAAAAACTGACTGCGTTTTTTTGCCCATTGATTGCCAAAGAAAAACAGAAATTATCACCAAAAAGCCAGACCAAAGACATACAAAAGTCACACAACATTGACTAGACTATGACAGTTATTTACATTTCTTAACTGAGTTTTTTCCATCTTCGCAGCTTTAGGATTGAAGCAATCATTAGGGGGATAGTGTGCGTCGTATCTTTTTTATCTTTATATTCGCTATAAGTGGGTGTGTGTCTAACGATTTAACCCGCGTTGAGAAAATTACTCCCAATAACACTATTTTGGTCGTATCAACGTTAAGTAACACCATGCCTGTGGTGACAGTAGGCACAACCATCTTTCAAAATGAGCAGTTTGAAATCCCGGTGGCGAATTGGCACATTCCGCAATATGCAGAGTCTGTGGTTATTGATTATTTAACGCCGGCCTATCACGCAACCACCGACGCGCGACTTCGCGCAGTCATAGCTCCACCAGAAAATGACTTTTTCACGGGCTACCCCTCTGCACTGAGCAACCAGCAGGTTTTTGACATCGCAAAAGAACATCAAGCCGACTACATTCTGGTGATTTCAGCAGTTGAATTTCAAGATGCTTACTTTGGTACTAACCAATTTTTTGAAGGCCTTGGTGTCTATCAACGCACATTTTTAGGCTCAGAGAAAATCATTCAATTTGCCCAAGTCGGTCTCAACTTGTTCGACGCACACACGGGTGAATTTGTGGCGACCAATGGCACGGTTGGGCACAATGGCGGCGACTCAGTTTGGATTTCACATCAAGCCCTAAACTGCGATTTAATTGACTCTAAAGGCGAGTTAACAGCAGACAACAAGCAGCTCATCAAAACCACTAATGAAGCCTTGGTCAGTAAAATAGTCGAACGCAGTTTAAAGTATATGGCGTTTGATATTTCAGCCACATTACACGCTCAAAACCCATAAAATACTCGCCCGCTAACGCGGGCTGCTTATTTCCAATACGCGTCAAATCACATCCCCCTCAGTTCAGCTCAGAAACGAGTGTCACAAAAACTTCATTAAATTAATTGTCCGGTTTTGTTCTATGCCGCGCTCTTCATCCATGTCACCGCACAACAAATCTATCGGTGCTTTTTAATTGGCTAACAGGCTTTTCACTTAATTTGATGGACTCAATGATGAAACACACGCTAAACAAAACACGTTTATCCTTAGCGGTATTCACGGCACTATCTGGTATCACAGCCCCGCAAGTGTATGCTCAAGACACACAAAACGACGACATGATGGAAGTGATTGAAGTCACGTCTTTCAGAAGCTCTTTGATTAAAGCCAAAGATCTCAAACGCGACGCCATAATTTCACGCGACAGTATTTTGGCCGAAGACATCGCCGACTTCCCAGACCTTAACCTCGCTGATTCGTTACAACGGGTACCGGGTATTACTATCACCCGCGAAGCCGGTGAAGGCCGCCAAATCTCTCTCCGCGGTCTTGGCCCCGATTTTACTCGTGTACAAGTGAACGGCATGGAAGCGATGGGCACCTCAGCGTCACCAATGGATGCAAAAGGCAGTGTTAGCCGTACACGAGGCTTCGACTTCAACGTTTTTGCCTCAGAATTATTTAATCGAATCGATGTGAATAAAACCTATTCTGCCGATCAAGAAGAAGGCGGTATTGGCGGCACAGTTGGCCTATACACGGCCAAACCTTTTGATTACTCAGGCTTTAAGAGCGCCGTATCATTGCGCGGTGGCTACAACGACAGTAGCGAAGAAACCGACCCGCGTATTGCGGCCTTGGTGTCGAATACCTGGGATAAGTTTGGCGCCTTGGTCTCAATTGCCTACAGTGAACGCCATACCACCGAATATGGTACTAACACCACACGTTGGCGTCGCGAAACAGGTAAAACCGCTGCCGATGCCAGTAACACGGCATTGCAAGCAGAGTTGGATTCAGGCGAGTTGTGGTTCCCACGAGGGCACCGCTATTCTTTGTGGAACAACGACCAAAAACGCTTAGGTGTGACTGCCGCATTGCAATTTAAACCTAACGACGACCTCAACCTGACTCTCGACATCATGCACGCGAAGCTTGAAAACAATCAGGATGAACATCACGCTGCGGTAAAAGACAACAAAGTGGTGAATGACCTACAGTGGGTTGACAACAACGGCCACAAAGAAGTGGTATATGCCAGTTATGAGAACGCGACGTGGCGCAACGAAAACAGTGTGCGTTACAACGAGTCGACCTTCAATCAGTACACGCTTACTGCAGAATGGCAACTTACCGACACCTTAAGTATGACTGGGTTAGTCGGAACCAGTTCATCAGACTTCGACCAACCGCGCGTACAAAAGTCGAACATTCACGCCAAAGGAAAAGTCGATATCATCAGCGACTTTTCCCAAGACCGTTTTTACGGCCTGAGCTACTCGCCCGATTTCGACACCACCGGCATCGATGGCTACGAAATTAAAGATATTTACTTACAAGAAAACTATATTACCAACGACTTTGACACCGCTAAGGTCGATTTTACTTACCTAACCGGTGACACCGGCGAATTGAGCTTTGGTGCAAACTACAAGAAATTTGAAAACAGCGAATATCAGTTATCGCAAAGCAATGCGCAAAATAGCGCGCCACAGAATGCAGGCGAAACTACCCTGTCTGAAGACATGACGTCAGTATTCACACAGCACCCTGACATGCAGTGGCGACAAGGTGATCTGCAAGCATTACTCGACTACTATGGCCTGACAGATTATCGCTTAGATAGCAGTGCGATCACACGTAATGACAAATCTCCCGTTATAGAAGAAACCCTGGCCCTATATGCAACCTATGGTTGGGAATTAACACTTGCAGGCCAGCCTCTGCGCATTCATACCGGCCTGCGTTATTTTGATACCGAAATTACCGCTGCCGGCGTGTCTAATGGCGTGAATATCGAAACTTCACGCACTTATTCAGACGTGCTGCCGTCATTAAATATGGTGTACGAACTCAACGATGCAATGTTAGTGCGTTTTGGCGCCAGCCAAAATATCACTCGTCCGTCTCTAGGTTCGGTGAGTTACAACGCGTCTGTGTCACAAACCTCGGGCGATGCAATCACCAGTGTTTCTATGGGGAACCCAGCACTCGATCCATTTGAGTCAACCAACCTGGATCTCGCCTACGAATGGTACTTTGATGAAGTGGGTTATTTGTCTGCCGCCTTATTCCATAAAAAGATCGATAACTTCATTGTTTCAACCACAACAGAAGTCGTGTATTCCTCTCTTGGCCTACCAGAATCCTTGCTTCCCGCGGATAAAACCATGGACAGCATCTTCTACCTCGACCGTCCTGAAAACTTAGATTCGTCAACCATCAAAGGGATTGAATTGTCGTTTTCTCGCGACCTAGATTTTCTACCTGCGCCATTTGACAACTTAGGAGTAATCGCCAACTACACCTATTCAGACGGCGACGCTCTGTATCGCAATATCTATGGCGAATCTGGAAATGACCAATACAAAGCCTTCACTGGTCTGTCGAAAAACAGCTACAACTTAACCGTGTACTATGAAGAAGAAAACTGGGGAGCTCGTGTGTCTGCCGCCCACAGAAGCCCGTATATCGCCAGCGCCTCATCAACGGGAGACCAAGATGAAAGTGGTTATCACGCAACCACTTACTTCGACTTTTCTGCTTTCTATCAGCTCACAGAAAGTGTTAAGTTTAACTTGGAAGGCATTAACCTTACCGACGAACGCGAAGAGCTTTACAGTGATTCACACGATCGTCAGTACAACACAACCAGCAGTGGCCGTACTATTATGGCCGGTGTGACTGTGCAATTTTAATCGCCACCGCTTCCTGCTTTACGTAGGGAGCGTTTCTCTCTTTTAATTACTTTGAGATATTATGCAACGTTGTACTCAGTTCACTTTACTCTTCGCCTGTATGAGCACCATGATAGGGTGCCAACCAAACACTTCATCAACGTCAGGGCCTCAAGACCAACGCCAGTGGCTGGCTGGTGACCATCACATTCATAGCCATTACAGTGTAGGCTGGGATAAATCAGTGACTCCGCCAAAGCCAATAATGGCGGGAGACGCTCACTACTCTACCCCAATGAATGCCCAAATGGCGCATTTTCACGGCTTAGATTGGATGGTAACCACAGACCATGGTGGGCCAAACCACAGTAAATTGAATTTAGACGTCGCCTACCCTGAATTACAAGCATCGCGCAAAGCCATCCCACAAGTACTGCAATTTTACGGCATGGAACTGGATACCCCCGGAGCACGCCATAGTAGCTTGATCATTCCTCACAGCGACGAAGAAGCACAGCAACTCTTCCACATCGAAAAAAATTACAACCGCCGTGAAGTCATTCACGAAATAGAGCGTGATAAAGAGTCGTTAATGCTTGAAGCTCTTGCGGATATGCAAGGTCAATCTCGCCAACCCATTGTTTTTGCCAATCATCCGGGGCGAACAGCTACAGATTTGGGCGAATATACTAAAGTCACGCCAAGAGAATTGCGAGATTGGAACGATACCGCACCGAATGTAGCCATAGGTATGGAAGGGGCACCCGGCCATCAAGCCAATGCCATCAACCCAGACGGCAGCATTGACCCAACAGGGGTTCGTGGTGGTTACGACAACTACCCGACCATGGGCGGTTTCGACCAAATGACAGCCCGCCTTGGTGGTTTTTGGGATAGCATGTTAGGAGAAGGGCGACATTGGTTTATTACCGCCACCTCAGATTCTCATGTGCATTACACCGAAGGGCGCACCGATTTTTGGCCTGGTGAATATTCTAAAACCTATGTGTACGCAGAAAAAACCTATGACAGTGTGTTAGAAAACCTGCGAAATGGGCATGTGTTTGTCACCACGGGTGACTTGATCAACGCACTGTTTGTTACATTAGAAAACAAGCGAACCGGTGACACCGCCGATATTGCTGACACACTTCACGCTCAACCCAACGACACCTTAACCTTAACGGTACGCTTTCGCGACCCAGACAGCTTGAACTTCTACGATGAAAACCCTAAGGTCAATCGCGTTGATATTATCGTTGGTGACATAGGCGCGCCGGTTACAGACCGCACGACTGATACAAACCCAAGCACGCGCGTGATCCAGCGGCTCTACGCCAAAGACTGGCAACAAGACGACGATGGCTTCGCGACGATTAGTGTTACGCTACCGGCATTAACAACGTCGAGTTACCTTCGCATAAGAGGCACGAGTAATACCTCTGAACTAGAGCCAAATATTGACCCCGCGGGTGAAAACCCTTGGCACGATCTGTGGTTTTATAGCAACCCGATTTTTATTCAACACTAAACTGAGCAAACCTCTTCCTATGTGGCAGCACGCTCATTGCAGTGCTGTCACAAAAACTTCACCCAATTTTCTGTCCCAATTGTCGGCTTTTTCGTTCTACATAATGAGCACTTTTTGTACGCAGTCACTGCACTACTGAAATGCTCACTCATAATCACGACAACAAAAGGACATCTTATGCATTTTCGCCAATCACTGTTGGTGGCCGCAGCCACCTTTACCTTATCAACCAACAGTTTCGCTGAAACCGGTACGTTCAGTACTTTAACGTACAATGTGGCCGGCTTATTAGAGCTGTTTTCCAGTGCCGACACCGACCGCCAAAGCGCGACGGAACAAATTAGTTGTTATGTAAATGCCTATGACATTGTTAATGTGCAAGAAGACTTTAACTACCACGCGGCTCTTTACGACACCTGTAATACCCACACCCATCGCACCGCGACAACCGGAGGAATGGGGTTCGGCAGTGGCTTAAACACCATGAGCTATTACCCCTTCCCTAACGTGTATCGTGAGTCTTGGAATGATTGCAACGGGGTTGATTGCTTAACGCCTAAAGGCTTCACCCTGACTCAAGTGCAACTCAGTGAAGGCGTATACGTAGATGTGTATAACTTGCATACCCAAGCGCAAGTGGAAGAGGCCGACCTGAATGCTCGTCGTGCTAACCTTTTGCAGTTGGTTGATTACATCAACACCCACAGTGCCGACAACGCAGTGATTGTGATGGGCGACACCAATACGCGATACACGCGTACTGGCGATAACATTCGCACTTTGATTGATATTGGCTTTCAGGATGTATGGATAGACATGATTCGACAAGGCGACACACCGGCGCTAGGTGCAGACGCTTTGGTATGCGACCCCAAAATTACCGATGCTCAATGTGAAATAGTAGACAAAGTACTGTACCGCAATAACGCCTATATCACACTAACGCCAACCGACTACCAAGTGCGTACTGATGACGAAAACAGCCAAGGCGAAAAGCTCTCCGACCATCCGCCGATATCCACGCAATGGCAATACCACACAAACGCTAATCTACAATTGTCTGACTATACAGGCGGTACTGGTGGCAACTTTTTTAGTGATGTGACAACGGTTGCATCAAGCCAAACACCTGCAACGGTTTGGTTACGCGCAGGCTCTCGGGTGGACCAAATTGGTTTATCAACTGACACGGGAACAAACCTCGTTCACGGTGGAAATGGTGGGACATATCAAAGCATGACACTGCAAGCAAACGAGCACATCAGTAAAGTAGATGTGTGCATTGGCGAGCGCAACGGCAGTGACCGCGTATTTTATGTCAGTGTTACCACAACCAATGCTCGTACCCTCAGTGGTGGCGCGACTACGGCAAACTGCACTCAGTACCAAGCTCCCAGTGGCTGGAAAATTAGCGGCTTCCACGGCCGTGCAGCCGACGAACTAGACGCCCTAGGCGTGATTTATTCGCCTCTTCCCTAACCTGCTACTTAATAGCCCGCTGCGCGCACGTGCAGTGGGCTGTCATAAAAATTTCATTAAAAAAAGTGTCCGGCTTTGGCCGGTTTCTGCCTCTACCAGTTAAAACAACAGTGTTTATTGACCGCGAAAGCCCCTCATTGGTGTTAACTAGCCACTCGCTGAAGGACTGTCGCTAATTTGTCATAACAATGTCATAAACTCACACTCAACGAATCGATCACAGCTATGTCAGACGTCAACGTGAGCAGTCAGGATATTCATCGACAAATTGTCGAGGGTGCACAACTTAATCGCTACCTCAACCGGCACGCCAAGAGTGCGGATGAAGCGGCCGATATTTATCAGGAGTCGATTGTGCGGGTGCTTGAGCAATCTCGCCGCCATCGTATTGATAACCCGTTAGCATACGCTATTCGCGTAGCTCGTAACCTGTTGAGTGCACGACACACCGAAGAAGAGTCAGACGAAATAGACGGGATAGCCTGTTCTCGCTACGCCCCGGAAGAACATGTTGAGCATGCACAAACGTGTGCTCAGCTATCAGAAGTATTAGACAGTATGCCGCCATTACGCAAAAAAGTATTTATTCTCCGCCGTATGGAAGGAGAAACCCGTCAACACATTGCTAAGCATTTAAATATCAGTGTAGAAGCGGTATCGAAACATTTAAGCCGAGCGATGGCTGATGTGCAACGCCACCTCGATCAACACCGATAAGCAGGCTCAGGACAGATAACGTGAACACACCCCACATTTCTCCTGAAGTTTATGAGCACGCAGCTGATTGGCTTGAGCGATTGTCTTCTGGCCCCTTAGACAAACTCAGTAAACGCCGTTTTATAAACTGGATCGACGCCGACCCGGCCCACAAGCAGGTGTTTGAGTCGATGCTTTCAACTTGGTCGTCTCCTGCGCTACATCAGGCATTAGCCGACACACGACAAAACATGACGCTAAAAGATCGTATTCAATATACCCCATCAAGCAGATGGTGGCAGGCCGCTACATTGTGTGTAGTTTGCCTGGTGATGGTGATAGCTTGGCAATGGCGTCCTCAGCAAGTCGGGCCAATTACTCATCAATACGCCACCGCCATCGGCGAGAGTCGCGACATCACCATTGAAGATGGTAGTGTGTTAACCATGAGCGCTGCCAGTGATGTGTTTGTTAAACTTACCGATGACCGAAGGCTCATTAACCTCAAAAAAGGCGCTGCCTATTTCGATGTCGCCAGCAATAAACAACGCCCGTTTGAGGTAAAAATTGGTAGTGCGAGTGTGGTAGCCGTGGGTACCGAGTTTAATATAGATCGCGGGCAAAACTTTACTGACGTGGTGGTACACGAAGGCGCCGTTGAAGTAAAAGCCAGCATCGACGATACGCCTATTTTACTAAAAGCCGGTGAACGGGTACGAATAACAGGGCAGACTTTAACCGATACCGAGGCTGTCGACCTTACACGCACACTCGACTGGCGTTCCGGTTGGCTGGAGCTAACCAACGAATCACTCCCCTATTTGGTTGAACGCTTAAATCGCGAATCCCATAAAGCTATTCGTATCGAATCAGCGGCTTTAGCCAATTTGCGAATTGCTGGACGTTTTCGGTTAAAAGACACAGAACAAGCGCTCCATTTATTGGCCGAGGCATACCCTCTCATCGTTGAGGAGCGGGGCAGCTACTATTCCATTCAACGGCAACCGTAAACGCCATGCGTCAGGCTCTCGTTCGTAACGCTTTGGTTATGGCTCTACTGGCGCAACCTTTCACGGTATTGGCAACTACCACTGCCGTAGCCCCAGCGCAAACTCAAAGCGACGTCACTGCCCTCCTCACACTGCCGCCACAGCGGCTAGACAAAGCGCTGGTGGCTTTTGCCCGTGCCACTAATCAAACCTTAGTGTACGACCCAACACTCGCGAGCCGTTTTCAAGCACCTGCGCTACATCATCCGGTATCGGTCTTAAGCGGGCTTGAAGCCCTGCTGTCTCTCAGTTCTTTACAAGCAAAAGCCGTTGCTCACGGATGGGTGATTACTGCGGCCCCCAACGAGCCCGCGATTAACACCAAGCGCGCCGACACACTCGCTCCCACGACAATGGAAGAAGTGACGGTAACAGCAAGTTATAGCGACAGTTTGCACAAAGCGAGAATGCAAAAACGCTTTGCTCCGCAAACCCAAGAAGTTGTAATGGCGACGGATATTGCCGAATTCCCCGCCCTAAATATTGCAGATGCGCTCAACCGCACTCCGGGGGTTTCTGTAGAGCGCGACCGCGGAGAAGCTCTGTTTGTCAGTATCCGTGGGTTGCCCACTCAATTTAATACGCTGAGCGTGAATGGCTTACCGATTGCCGCCAACGAAAATGTACGTACCTCTGAGCAATACGGACGACGGTTTCACTACGACACTTTGCCTGCCGAGTTGGTGGCAAGTGTAGAAGTTAATAAAACCGCTATGGCATCAGATATCGCTGGCGCTATTGGCGGCAGTGTCAATATTGAAACGTATCGGCCGCTCACTTTGGGTAAGCAACAATTTGCCCTTAAAGCAATGTCGAGTAAATCTCCTTTAGCCGCCCACCTAGACCCTCGTTTTTCAATGCTGGGCAACTGGCTCAACGACAACGAAGATTTTGGTGTTTTGATTGCTGCAACCTATGCCCAACGACACATTCGACAAGATCGCGTGTTGTCATTCGACTGGGCCATAGATGATGGTGAGCCGGTGAACAAGCAGGGCGATATTTTCTACACTCCGAATATTCGTCCCACCCAAGAACAGGAATCCCGTGAACGCATTGGGTTAAGTGTGGCGCTAGATTGGCAACGTTCTGAAAACCAGCGGTTGTCGGTGTCGTACTTAGGGCTGAGCCAGCACATCGATTATGACGAGTTTGCCTACAGCGCCGATTACAACTACACCGAGCTTAGCCCAGATTCAGCGCAATGGGATGGCAACACGCTCATAGGCGGGCACACTAGCACGGGTTCAGTACAAATTAGCCGAGAAACAGCCGGCCTGAAAGACGCAAGCCACAGTATGACGTTCGACCATTTGTGGCGTACTGAGCGCTGGGAATGGCAAACTCAATTGGGCTTTTCTTATGCCACCAGCGCAAACGACGATCCGATAAAACGCACTCGACTACGACGCAAAGACGATGCAAGTTTAACGTTTCGCTATAACCAATCACGGCCCGCTAAAATTCCCGATATTGTCTATCACAACGTCGACTTGTTAGCAGCACAAGATTTCCCTGGGCGCCGCTTAGAGTGGCGAGTAAACACGACACATGACAGCCAACAATTTGCTAACTTTCACCTCAACAAGGCAATGAATTGGGCAGGATTTACCGGCTTTGAAGCAGGCATCTTGATACAAAGACACGAACGAAAATACCGCCGTCGAGACGTCATTTTTACCGATGGAATAAAAGGGGAATATTTCGATGCGTCTTATTTTTTCATTAATGACAGTGGTTTTCTCAACAACGCATCACATACGTTACCAACTCAGTGGTTGGTGCCGCACCAATCAGCGTTTTGGGCGTCGATCGACGACAGAGAGTTACGCCAATCCGAACCATCACAAAGCGATTTATTTAACTCCTATCGCATAGCAGAAAACACCAGTAGCGGATTTGTGCAACTCAATTTTGATTATCCTTCCGTGTGGGGGAATGTGGGCACGCGGTTGGTTAACACTTATCAAACCAGCCATGGATATTTTGTTGAATCGAATGATACATCTACTTTAACACCCGTATCGTTCGATTCAGACTATTACCACTTTCTTCCCGCAGCCAATATCAATGTAAGCATCAGTCCAGAATGGCAAGTTCGCAGTAGTTTATCACGCGCATTGAGCCGCCCAGATCTCCCGGATCTGGCGCCGCGACTAACCCTTAATTCAGGAGACGACCTAACAGCCAAGGGCGGCAACCCGTACTTACAACCAATCCAAGCTTGGCAGTTAGATTTTAGCGCAGAGCGCTACACTGAGAATCAAGGGCTTATTGGGCTTAGCCTTTTTTACAAACGACTCGACAGTTTTATTCAATATGAACTATCACAATTAGTGGTGAACCAGAAGTCGTACTTGTTACAAGGAAAGTCTAACGGCGGCAATGCCAAAGTGTATGGCGTAGAGTTCACTTATCAAGGAAGTACAAATCCTTTCTCGTTAGCCGACCACCAATTAGGCTGCCACCTAAATTTTACACTCACAGGTTCGCAAGCCACGTATCAACAAGACAATGTTCGCTGGGAAGACGCACTAGAAGGCGTTGCCAAACGAACATTTAACGCCGAAGTCTTTTACGAAACACCACGGTGGGCGATGCGCGCTAATTACAACTGGACCAGCGACATACTCCAACAAACGGCGCTCAGTAACCTGCCCGCCCGCTACAGCGCGCCATTTGGCGCGTTGAGTGTGCATGCGTCATACCACCTCACGCCGAGTGTTGTGGTGTTTGCCGAAGGCATGAATTTATTAAACGCCGCCGAGACCGACTACGTGCTCAACCACTACTTTGCCAACTATACGTACTATGGGAAGACATTCTCACTGGGCATACGAATGACCCTGTAAACGGTAAGAGGCAAATCAGGGCTGAGCGGGCTTAATACCTAGCGTAGCCACTATGATGATGTCAGTTACGTCGCTGATGCCCGTAGGGATTTTGCCGCAGACACCATATTTTGCAACGCAGGGATCACTTCTGGCCATTGGCGTGTTTTTAAACCACAATCTGGGTTAACCCACAAACGCTCTGCCGGAATTCGCTCTGCCGCTTTACTCATTAAATTAACGATTTGTTCCTCATGAGGAATATTGGGTGAATGGATATCATATACCCCCGGACCTATTTCATTTGGATAATGGAACCGCTCAAATACATTCAACAGCTCCATATCTGAGCGGGAGGTTTCGATCGTGATTACGTCCGCATCCATATGTGCGATGGCTTCAATAATGTCATTGAACTCTGAATAACACATATGCGTATGGATCTGAGTTTCGTCACTGACGCCATTGGCAGCGATTCGGTACGATTCTACCGCCCAATCGAGATAGCTTTGCCATTCAGACTGACGTAACGGTAAGCCTTCTCGCAGTGCCGCCTCATCAATTTGAATCACTTTTACCCCAGCGCGCTCTAAATCTTGCACTTCATCACGAATAGCCAAAGCTAACTGTAAACAGGTTTCTTGGCGGGGCTGATCATCTCGTACAAAAGACCAGTTAAGAATGGTAACCGGTCCAGTCAACATACCTTTCATCGGTTTATCTGTCAGTGATTGGGCATATTTGGTCCAATCAACCGTCATCGCCTTAGGGCGACTGATATCACCAAATAAAATAGGCGGTTTAACACAACGGGAACCATAAGACTGTACCCAACCAAATTGGCTAAACACATAACCTTGAAGCTGTTCGCCAAAATACTCCACCATATCATTGCGTTCTGCTTCACCGTGAACCAGCACGTCTAAGCCGAGTTTTTCTTGCTCACGCACAGCGTGTTCAATTTCCGCTTTCATCTTGGAAATGTATTCCTGCTTGGTTATTTGGCGCTTTTTGTACGCCAGTCGAGCACTGCGAATATCGGACGTTTGTGGAAATGAGCCTATCGTTGTTGTGGGATACAGCGGTAAATTAAGATACTTTTGTTGTTTAGCAATGCGCTCAACATACGGGCTGTTTCGTTTACCAAACTGTTTTGTAATCCGCTTTACTGCCGCTTTAACGTCAGGATTGTGAACACGTAGCGAGTTTACCCGACTATTAACTGCAGCCTGATTAGCAGCCAGCTCGTCAGCGACGGCACTCCGGCCTTCATTGATCGCCCTGCCTAATATCAATAGTTCTTGCAACTTCTGCTTAGCAAAAGCCAACCAACTGCGTATATCGTCATCCAATTGTTGTTCGCTATCCAGGTCAACGGGTACGTGAAGCAATGAACACGAGGGCGCAATCCATAAACGGTCACCTAATTTATTAGCGATAGGCTCCAACCAATCCAAAGTGGCATTCAAATCGGTTAGCCAAACATTACGACCATCAATAGCACCTACAGACAACACCTTATCTACGGGTAGCGAATCTACAATTTGCTTAACTTCTGCTTTACCCCGAACCGCATCGATATGCAATCCCGCTACGGGTAACTCAACGGCTTGCTGCAAGTTTTCTTGCAAGGTGCCGAAATATGTCGTCAACAGAATCTGAATAGGACTTGCTTTGAATGTCTGGTAGGCAGTATCAAAGGCTTTTTTCCATGACACATCCAGTTCTGTCACCAAAATAGGTTCATCTACCTGAACCCAATCAGCCCCTGCCGTTGCTAACTGCGCTAATAACTCACAATAAACGGGTAATATTTGCGCCAATAAATCTAAACGATTAACGTCGTCTTTTTCCTTACAGAGCCACAGGTAAGTAACCGGACCAATAATGACTGGCTTAACATTTATGCCAATGCTTTTGGCCTCAGCGATTTGCGTCAATAATCGCTCAGCATTTAATGAGAACTGCGTATCCTTTGTCACCTCTGGTACTATGTAATGGTAGTTAGTATCAAACCATTTGGTCATTTCACCTGCATGAACACCATTGCAATGTTGATCATTGGCTGAGCGCCCTCTCGCGACACGAAAATAACTATCCAGATCTGAACCTTCCAAACCTTTCACCCGTGCAGGTATGTTGCCCAAGGTAAAACTCATATCAAGAACCTGGTCATACAGTGAAAAATCACCTACCGGGATATAGTTCAATACGTTCTGCGCCTCCCAATGACGAGTGCGTAACGCTTTCGCCGTCGACAGTAGCTCCAATTCAGTACTGTGCCCTTTCCAATACGCTTCTTGAGCAAATTTCAACTCACGCTTGCCGCCAACACGAGGAAAACCCAGATTATGTATCAATGCCATGCCTTCTTTCCTTTTGATAAATTGAGAGAACGATTAATTGAAGGCAGCTTAGAATAGATTTTAGATGAGAAAAAATGATATATTTTAAACAATCAATTATTTTTATTCATACATAAAATGTTAGAGCGCATCCATCTCAAAATTATTCATGCCGTCCATCAGCAAGGCTCACTCACTGCTGCCGCTAAGGAACTTTGTGTCACCCAGTCCGCTCTCAGCCATACGATGCGTAAACTGGAAGATAACCTAGGTACAGAAGTCTGGTTACGTGACGGAAGAAGTTTAAAGCTCACTCAGGCAGGCCAATACCTGCTCAATATCGCCAACCGGGTTCTGCCTTTGTTAGGCAGTGCGGAAGAAAGGCTAAAACAAATCGCCTTGGGCGAACGCGGTACATTGCGAATCGGTATGGAATGCCACCCTTGCTATCAATGGCTGTTAAAAGTGGTATCGCCGTTCCTGGAAAAATGGCCTGATGTTGATGTGGATGTGAAACAAAAATTTCAGTTTGGCGGTGTGGGCGCGTTGTTGGACTACGAAATTGATCTTCTGGTAACACCCGATCCCTATTACAAAAGTGGTCTTAGTTTTGAACCTGTGTTTGATTATGAGCAGGTGTTAGTTGTCTCCACATCACACCACTTAGCGGCGCGTCAATATGCCAAAGCTGAAGACCTTCAAGATCAGGTACTATTTACCTACCCAGTTGCAAAGGATCGCCTAGATATTTACACGCAGTTTCTTAATCCAGCGCAAGTGATTCCTCGAAAACACAAAACCATCGAAACCACCGACATCATGCTACAAATGGTCGCTTGTGGTCGGGGCGTTGCGGCATTACCGCGTTGGCTGGCCGAAGAGTATTGTTTAAAATTGCCGTTATCCGTTGTGCGTTTAGGTGAACAAGGCATTGCCAAACAAATTTATTTAGGCACTCGCGAAGGAGACAACAATATCGATTACCTCAAAGCCTTTATAAAAATGGCCCACAGCTACAAACACCCTTTGGCAATAAACCATGAGTAAATTGATTAATTCTGCCCAAGTACAGCCTTTAGCACTGCCCAACGGCCACAGCAAAGTGTTGCGTGATACTAACTAACACCGACTGGCTCACGGACGAGAAAAATTCGAGCTAGGAGTCATGCTCTATCGCAATGAAGAACCTGCGCAGGGTGTAGATAAAGAGAAGTAGGCAATAGCGGTCTCGCTTCTCCTTTTCATCCCGCTGTATTTCACCCTGCCGTATTTCACGCCGCTGCATTATCCATTCGGTTTCCAAACGCACAATCATGAAGAATATTCATAGGGCCACAAAATAAAATCAATATTAATCATAGGTCATTCAACCTAGAATTGCTTCAAGACATTAGCAGTCAGATTTTATTTACGTTCAAGGCACCAGATTATCATGAGTAGCGATTTCACCTATTCCATTAAAACTGTTCGATTTGATGAGCACTATTCACCTTCGAATGACACACGTCTTACGACAAACTTTGCTAACCTAGCACGCGGTGAAGTACGCCAAGAAAACCTTCGCAAAGCGATTAACATGATCAACAACTGTTTTAATAGCCTTGCCAGTTGGGACAACCCCAACAAAGACCGTTATTCAGTTGAACTCGATATTGTACATGTCGACATTGACGTAGAAGGCAATGGTGAGACCTTTCCCACCATTGAAGTATTAAAAACCTACATAATTGACAATAAAACCAATCAACGTATTGAAGGTATTGTTGGTAACAATTTTTCTTCCTATGTACGCGACTACGATTTCAGCGTGGTATTACGCAAACACAATGAAGGGAAAGATCACTTTTCAGTGCCTGATAACTATGGCGAATTGCACGGTAAAATGTTCAAAGATTTTATCAATTCCAGTGCATACAAAGAAAACTTTAGTAAGCCGCCTGTCATTTGTTTGAGTGTGTCGGATAACAAAACCTATCATCGCACAAATAATCAACATCCGGTTCTAGGTGTTGAATACAAGCCTAATGAATCTTCGTTGACAGAACAATATTTCAAAACCATGGGGATGGAAGTTCGCTACTTCATGCCAGCAAACAGTGTGGCCCCCTATGCATTCTTTTTCTTCGGCGATTTATTGAATGACTACAGCACACTGGAACTCATCAGCACCTTAAGCACCATGGAAACCTTCCAGAAAATTTATCGCCCAGAGATTTATAACGCCAACTCTGTTGCCGGTGAAGTGTATAAGCCGAGCTTGAAAAACTTAGATTGCTCTCTAACCCAAGTGGTTTATGACCGAGAAGAACGCGCTCGCCTTGCGATTGAACAAGGCAAATGGTGTGAAGAGAATTTCATTCAAAGGCACGAAAAAACGCTTCAGCAGTGGGCTGCCAATTACGCTGAGCCATCTTTTTGAAATTAAGGTATAGATAGCATTAACTATGAAAAAACTATTCCCGACCTCCACCGCTGGAAGTCTGCCAAAACCGTCTTGGTTGGCTCAACCTGAACAACTCTGGTCTCCATGGAAATTAGAAGGAGAAGCACTGGTAGCAGGCAAACAGGACGCACTGCGAGTGACATTACAAGAACAGGCTAGTGCAGGTATTGATATTGTCAGCGACGGTGAACAAACACGTCAGCACTTTGTTACCACCTTTATCGAAAACTTGAGCGGTGTTGACTTTGAAAATAAAAAAACAGTCAGAATTCGCGACCGTTATGATGCCAGTGTGCCTGGTGTTATTGGTCCAGTCAGTCGTCAAAAACCCGTTTTCGTCGATGATGCCAAATTTCTTCGCTCGCAAACTAATCAGCCAATAAAATGGGCATTGCCTGGGCCGATGACCATGGTAGACACCCTCTATGATGACTACTATCAGGATCGTAAAACCCTTGCATTTGAATTTGCTAAAGCATTGAACCAAGAAGCCAAAGAATTGGAAGCCGCTGGCGTTAATATCATTCAATTTGATGAACCCGCGTTTAACGTGTTTCTGGATGAGGTCAATGAGTGGGGCATCGAAGCATTAGAAATAGCCTGTGAAGGTTTAAAATGCGAAACAGCCATCCATATTTGTTATGGATATGGGATAAAAGCCAATACCGACTGGAAAAAGACCTTAGGTGCAGAGTGGCGCCACTATGAAAGAACGTTTCCGGCGATTCAAAAGTCGAGCATTGATATTATTTCGTTAGAGTGTCATAACGGTCGTGTGCCATTTGAAGTTCTTGAGTTGCTTAAAGGCAAGAAAGTCATGGTTGGCGCCATTGATGTGGCAACCAATGACATTGAAACTCCCGATGAAGTTGCCGCGACCATTCGCGAAGCGCTTAAGTACGTCGATGCTGACAAGCTCTACCCTTGCACTAACTGTGGAATGGCCCCTCTGTCACGGGATGTGGCAAGAGGTAAACTCCAAGCTTTAGCCGCAGGCGCTGAAATAGTCAGAAAAGAGCTCTCTGCTTAATTTTCTCACTTACTTCATTCAACCAACAAATGGGGCCCCATTTGTTGGTTTTTGTCTTTTTCAGTCCATCCAATCCAAGTGAAGCAATAATATCACTGACAAGATTCAAAGCTCGATTACTTCGTTGAGTACTTAGGGAATATCGATAAATGCCGTCATTAATCCGTAGATTTAAGCAGTAAGTAGCACCACGTTTTATGGTGTATGGAACAGAAATGTGTGACATCTTGTGTGGCTCTTTACTAATTTAGTCATCACGCAAGGCTAATAATAGCTAATAACCCAATGATTTATATAGAAATAAATCAGAAAAGTCGGAGTTGGCCGATAAGCCGAGTATTCAAAAAACAGGTCTACATCATATCAATAAGTTAAGTTACTTCAATAACTTTTGGATTCCACAATTAGTATCTTATTGTGTGACACAACGATAGGCCGTTTTACATCCTTGTGATACACAAGAACTGTAAACCAACTTTGTGATCGAAAGCTTTGACAAAGAGGGGTAACAACAATACCCGAAAAAAGGTAAAAAGTGTTTTGTAATCACACACAGTTACTGCTGTATATCTAAGAGGTAAAGTTGAAACTAGCACACACTACTTCGAATCTTTCCATTCAGTTTTTATATTTTAATGTAGTAAATTTTTTTGAGCTAAATCATGCCTTACTATTGTGCATGATTTACTCAATCTTGATGAGGTGTTTCGATAATCAATCAAGCCAATGTCATGAAGTTTTGACATCCAATTACTGACTTGTGGCTGGTGACAATCCAGCACTATGGCTAATTCTTCTTGCTTAGGAGTGTATAGCTTCCCACGAACAATTGCATTTTCGTAGCTGATGCAAAGGTGCATATACAGCATTAGCTCTGAATGGGTGAGTATCTTTGATTTAATTAACTCAATATAGAATGAGTCGCGAGTTTGTGATTCTATCATATGTTTCTCCAAAATATTTTTGTTGTTCAAATACTAAACGGAGAAAGAATCGAATGTAGATATGCTAAAACTTTTTTCAACTTCTAATATAAGTATAACACTTAAAAAAAATAATGTCAAGCAAACTTCATGCCAAAGAAGGCGTGGCGTTGATTATTATATAGTTTAAACCTCACCCTATGTCAGGTTTCATAGGGCTTACACAACTCATTTACCCTTTCGAGAATTTTCCATTCTCTAATTTTATTTGGAAGTTTGAACAATTTTTCACACTCAAAAAGCACCATTACTTCTGATGCATTAGCAGACCTTGAAGTCTCACCTTTTACATCTTCATTTATTTCTTGCTGCTTAGTTATTAGTACTTCTAAGTTAGCATTTGTTGATTTTTGCTCTTCAACCGTATTGTTAAGCGATTGCAATATAGACTCTATATCAACAATTGCTGTTGTATTTTCTTCGATATTAAGTTCTTCTGCACGTTGTCTAGAAAGATAATGCTGAAAATATTCCAGAAACTCAGCATATTGATTCGGCATGGTGATCGTTGGAGTAATTGGCTGTTGTCTTGAAATTTCGTCTACCCTACCATCGATACTATTAACCTTACTTCTCAACTCTTGATAATCGTTCTTTAATCCAGAAAATTTTTCTATGTTTTGATCTACCTTTTTCTCCACAGTTTCTCTCGTAGTATCTAAAGTGACGTTCACACTCACTACTACAGAAAAGCTTAAGGATGATAAAAATGAAAACATATGAATTTTATCACTCAAGACTTCCTTGGTTTCACTCGAAGGAGATAAAATATCACGAGTTAACTCTTTTGTTTTATCTGATATAAACGAAAAGAAGCCAAACATACCATTCAATAGCAGATCAATCGCGACACCGTAGTAGATAGTCTGAATTAATAAGGTTAGATGTTCTTTACTATTTTCGTTAATGAAACTTACATTTGACAGCATATCTTTGTAAAAAAGCATAGCTCCGCCCAATACTGAAGATCCTATCAATAGTAAGCTTTTCCCTATTATTTTGGGGATTTTATAATTGTCTTTTTTAATTATTACGATGAATGAATCTAATAACTTTCCGAATTCCTTTCGCATTGTAATCTTCCTAAATAGAATCTTAATTTTGGATTAGTTACTGAGACATAGATTTATTACTTGAACTAAAACGTAGAAGAGAACATAAGCATTACTCCTCGCGAGTCTACCGAACGCAATAAGTTCGCGGGATCAGTTGCTGTAGTAGTGCTACCGTCTTCAATATTTTCTCGAAATACCTGTCCGTCGGTATCAAGGAAAAATCCAATTCCTACATTAAAAGACCCACCTTCGTCATCTTTAGCACCTAGCATTGCTCCAAATCCAAAAGTACTCAGAGGCTCAACACCTTCTTCTCCTAATAGACCTACTGCGATATAAGGCCCAATCCCAATATCGTTATGCCACATTGTCCCTCGATAGAACCAATAGTGATACTCAACTAGTAACAAAGCGCGTTGTTTTCCAGAGTCTTGGACTTGAACTATTCCATCAACAATCGTTGCATCATAAATAAGTTCGTCTCCTACAGAGGTATAAGCTAGACCGACTCCCCAGTTAAAGCCTGCAAATTTATTATCAGAATCAATTTCTTTTTCTATAGCTGCATTCAATTCACCAGCTGCGATAGCTCTGACTTTCTCACTTTCGGTTACACTACCCCCATCATTTAAACATGCAGTAAAATCCTGATATCCATTCGTAACATTATTTGTGCTACTTTCGAATTCCAGCTTTATATTCTTATATGTGCCTGATTTGATCCCCCAGCAATTTCCACTCGAAGATTTTAGAACCAAAACATCGTGAGTAAATCCAATAATATCTCTTCCAAAACTATGAGTGTTCTTATCAATTGAGCTTGCTTCAGCAAGCAGGTAGCATGACTGGAACAAAATGATAAACAGAGAGAAAACAAATTTGTTAAATAGAGAGGTAACTCTTTTCATGTCAAATTCCTTTTTAACTTTCAAGCGTAAGAACTGATATACTTGTACAAAAATCAAACAGATTCAATTGATTTATCCAACTTTTACAAATACTTTAGAGTTAACAAGAAAATGTTGGTAAGTTGGCTGTGATAAACACAGACTGGCTAACGTACAAAAAACAAAGTTTTCAATACCATGTTAATTTCTAAACTTATGATCAAAATATTACTCTTAATTTCAATTATTTTATCGTTTACATCGATTGCCGAGATAAGAAGCGTACATTGTCCATTAGGATGCCCAAGCTTAGATATTGAAAATAATGATGTTGTTTTCAACCACACCTACGCAATCAGTAACGATGCAAAAACAAAGTTTGCTGACTGGGTAGCTTATGAAGTTAATGTTCTTAATTTTGGAGACTCGCCGGGACGAAACTGGGGGAATGATCCGTTAATTGACGATGATGAAAGTTTAGAAGAAGCAGACTACAAAGGTGCTAACAAAGCACTCAAAGTAGATAAAGGTCATCTAGCACCATTAGCTAGTTTTGCAGGTCACCCTAACTGGAGTGAACTCAATTACCTATCAAATATTACACCACAAAAATCTGAATTGAACCAAGGCGCTTGGGGGGACTTAGAAGATGCCGTTAGAAGCGCTGTAAGCTTCAGGAAGCCACTTTATGTCATCACTGGAACAATTTATCAAGAACGAGAACTGAGCTTACCAGCAGCCGATGAGAGCCATAAAATACCATCGGCTTTTTTCAAGGTTGTTTATGATTTGAAAGGAAATTCAGCTAGTTTTATTTTCGACCAAGAATTACCTCGTAGTGCCAAGTATTGTGATTCTATCGTAACAAATAAAGTAATGAATCAGTCAGTTGATTTTGCCATGCCTTCTTTTAACGATTCAGAAGTAGTTAAGAATATGCTGAAATGCCGATGAACATTATTGGTGTTACATTCAATGTTTATGGGTGTTTAAAGCACTAACTTACACCCCTTCTAAGTTTCTGGTAATTTTAAAATATCATAGATGAAAAAATACAATTCACACCTAATACCAAAGGATTACTATGAACTTTAAAGGCATCGACTTTGTCAGTTTTGTTCTTCCGTTGTTCTTAGTTGCTTTATCATTATTGTTTGTTCTTGCAACTATTGTTATTAACAACTTAGAAGCTAAAGACGTTGTTTTTTCTTTTACTGCTCTTATTGCAGCTTTTGTATTATTTGCTTTGAATACAATGCTTTCATTGAAAAATGAAGAATCTACAACTCGTGTCAACTCTCAACTTTCTTTTAATCCTGTAAACCAATGTGTTGACTTAAGGGTTTTTCAAGGAGAACACAAAAGCGAATTTATTCTTAAACATGCTACGAGTCTTGCGTCGAATTTCGAATTAGTTAAAAAACTAAATGATCTTAGAAATTCTGATGGAAAGAACTATCAATCGCAAAAAAATTTAGCTGAAGAAGCCATATTAAATGTCTATAAGTTTGCGATTGTTGCCCATCTCATTGAGTCATATCGAGATTGGGATTTAAATCATGTTCAATTTCGGGGCTCTGATAAAATTATTCAACGTATTAATGGTAATGGACAGAATGATACAGAGCTTTCAATGAGAGAGTTATCCCATGAAATGGGAAATATCGTTGATTTTAGTTCTCACGTAGTACCCCAAAGAGCTACTTGGCTTCTTCCAGCCGATACTAAATTTCGCTCAGATAAAAATGGCTTACTTTTGGATAACCCATTTGTAAAATTAAGGATTAGCATTGAGTCTGACTTGGATACTTGGGCTACAGGGCTCTATAAAACTAATCGATACTTAAAACAAGCCTGTATTGATAGTCAAGAAAATCAAGAAATAGTAAACTATAACAATAACATAGTCATAAATGTAAACTTTAAAAAACAAAGAAATGGAAGTACACAAAAACAGAAATATAAGGACTGGGTTGAAAAATTACTATCTTCAATAAATCAAGGATTTAGTTCTTATCCAGATTAGTTTTGATGTTTTCTCCCATGCACATTATCGGTTATCGACTCAAATTATGTTTCTAGCAAGCGCATATACTGTCGCTCCACCAGCTAATTCCTTTCTAATACGCTTTTTTTGTTCATCATCAAACATACTTTTACGACCTAGCTTAACACCTCGTTCCTTAGCGGCCTTAATTCCCTCTGAGGTGCGCTGTATGATGAGATCTCTTTCTAGTTGAGAAAATGCACCAATCAATGATAGCTGCGCTACAGCGAACGGATAGGCGTATGTAGTTATTTTGTGACAACTGCGTATCAATAAGTTAGGATTAGTTAATAACTATTTTGTGGCATAAATTTTACTTTTTGTGTAGCAATTCTTCACACTAATCAGAACGATACAGCCATAATAGTTCTCTATAATTACTGAAGTTCATTGTGCTAAAACACTTCAATATTTCTTGGTTTTAAGGGAGTAAACCAATTTGACAGATATCCCAATTAATGAAAACCGCGGCTCCTCTGGTGGTCAATCACATCCCCCCGAGGGGACGGTGCAAATAGAAAAGTCTCCATTTCAAGGGATGTCAGACGTGTTACAAGGTCTATCTGCTGGTAACTCAAGAAGCTTTGGAGGAGAAATAGGCGCTGGACTATTAAGAGCTAGCTTTTGTCAAATGGAAGAGTCATTAAAAAATAAGGACTCACAGCTAAAAAATAAAGAGCACCAATTAGAGGAATTAAAAGAAAAATTAGACCAAGTTCGCGAAGAATTGAGTGAATATAAGACCGAAGTTTCAGTATTAAAAGAAAGGGTAGCTGCTAACGGAAAAATAAGAAAACTAGGCAATATATCAATAACCTTAGGAACTGCATTAGTCGGTGTCGCTATTGAACTATATAGAAATAAATTAGTTTCAGCATCAACAGTTGTGTGCTTCATTGGAGTTGGACTAATTATTTTGGGATGGTTTACAGGACATGGAGACAAGTAATGGTTCTAGATGACTTGTACGAAATAAAAATCGTTAACGTAAATGATAGAGGTGTTCCAAACAAGGAATGCATCGCTATTCAAATCAATCAACCCCTTAACATTGGTCAATATGGAGTGATGATAGGACACCAACCATTAGGACATAACCAAGCAATACCCTTGAGAGATAACTTATATTGGTTTGGTGACGCAATCCTTAATGTTGGTGACTGGATTTTTCTGTACACTGGGCCAGGCAATTTTCATGAAGATGCACTACCCAATGGTAATAAGTTGTATTCAGTCTATTGGAATAGGGCCAATACTATTTTTGCAGCATCAGAAACAGTCCCAATCCTTTTCAAAGTTGGAGCGGTACAATTAGGTTCGCAACCAAAAAATTTGCCACACACATCGAATTAATAAAGTGATTTTTTTAAAATTACCTGAAAGAGCTAAGAAAATGTAAAATAGATAAAAATCATTGCTTGTGTCAGGGTGTTAATCATCAGAATATCAGTCCGTCGAAAAGCACTGATAATTTTAAAATATCAACGATAGCGATATACAGTAGCCCTACTAATACCAAGCTTTTTGGCTACCTCAGTAGGTCTCAGGCCACTTTCTAACAGTCGCTTTACCCTTTCCTCATCTGTTGTCTTTTTGCGCCCCTGATAAGCTTCAGGGCGTTCTTGTTTAGCTTTAGCAATACCGGCTAGTTGTCTTTCTTTGCGTAGATTAGTTTCAAACTCTGCGAAGACTCCCAACATTTGAAGAAATGCCTTACCCGAAGCAGTGCCTGTATCAATCTTTTGATCCAATACCTCTAGCGAAGCTTTCTTTGATTCTAAAGTTTCTACTATTTCCAATAAATCTTTAAGGTTTCTGCCTAGTCGGTCTAGCTTCCAAACCACCAGCTTATCGCCTTCACCAATCATCTCTAGTAAAAGTGAAAGTACATCCCTTGTATCTACTGTTGTACCGCTCTTTTTTTCATGTCTAATTACGACCTCGGGATATGCTTTGCGGATGTCTGATTCCTGCATTCCAGTATCTTGATCTAATGTACTTACACGGCAATAACCAAAAATAGCCATATTGATTTCTCATTTGGATTTAAACCCTAGCAAGAATATGTCTAATAACTAGATAAATCAACCCTAATGAAACACTTTTTAAATGTCTCACTTAGGTATACCTTAATAAGAAAAGTTAACTCCTATTTATAATTCAGGTAGAGTAGTGCTAAATGGTCAATTCGAATTAAAAATGGAATTTATTAAGAACTTAACTAAACCTTTTGAAAGCGCTTCTGACTTTTTAAGAGAAAGGCTAGCTACGAGGTTAGCTTCAGCTTACGCCATATCGTGGCTGGTTTATAACTGGAGATTGGTATACTACTTCATCACTAGTGACGCTGATACAGAAACTAAAATCAACATTATCGATATAAAATATATCGACCACCCCTATATGTATGTATTTCCACTATTCTTTGCTTTTGGCTACATAATCCTTTATCCCCCTTTATCAGCATTAGCTGATTTTTTTTGGACTCTGCTTGATAATTTACCCCGAAGAAGATTCAAAGCATTCCTAGAAGGCCAAGTTCCATTATACGAAGACGATAGAGTTGCACTGTTTTCGTACGTACACGCTCAATCAGAAAAAGCAAATGAAGAAATCAATCGGAAAAATAAGGAAATCGCTTCATTACGGGCACTTTTAGCGAATTCTGGAGTTCTAAATTCTGAAATTGAGAATGCAGAAGAAATTACAGATAACGACGAAGACGTATACGACTACGACAGTATCATCAACTCTGGAGCGCTTAATAGTGAAAACACGATTTATTTTCTAAGGCGTTGGCTTTCATCTAAGTTTTTCCTATCTGTTGAAGACCCTGTGCATCAGCTTGACTTAGATAGAATAGTATTAGTGATACAGTCTATTGCCCGTTCGCATCCAGAACCTTGGAAAATAAAGGAATTAACACTAAGTACTAAAGACGGTAGGAAAAAAATAATAACGATTGAGGTGGTTAAGTCAATTATTATAAGATTAGTAGGTATAGGTATGATTATACCGCCCTATCATGGTCTAAAAGGTCTAAATGATCTGGGTAGTAAAGAAGGTGAATTCGACGACCTTTTTGTACTTACTAAAGAAGGCGTGAAACAAATTCAAGAGTTTATCGCTACTACCTAATCAAGTTTCAGACACTTAATAGCAGTTTCCAAACTAACAATCACATCATCAAATGGAATGATGAATTTGTCTGCGTCTGGATTCCTGAGAGCTAGTAAGTTGCTAATAAGCACCTCAGCTTGTTCCATACGAATGTTTGCTTCTAGCACTGCTCTATGAGCTTCTACAGGGGTTAAATAGGTATCTAACACTGGAATAAACCTCAATTAATTTGAATATATCCGATGATATAGAGGTTTAATTCAGTTACAGCTGATCTAAAGGTGTGAATAACACCATCTATTGGTGTTTATAATTATTTATTAGTCATTCGGATTTATGTAACTGATTGAATGGTAATGGTAAATCTATTTTCTAGTGGTATAAAAATATAAATTTGATAGACTAGTGAAACGATGTATGGATCTCGTCTTGTTAAACATCTCGTATAACGCCCTGTAATCAATTCTTAGAGCATTTGCACCTCACCCTTAGGGTATGCATTACCTTTGTGTCTTTATGCTCGTAGGGAGCTTTACAGTGAGTATTTTGGGCATCTGGACTTGCAATATTCCGTTAGTATTATTTTAACACTCTCAAGTTTACTTTTTCAGATAACAGATAAGAACATAGATTAGTTAAATTTGAGCGCTTGTCGATTGGGAATCTTCTTGCGATTAAGCTCACCATATCGTTGAAAGTTACCAGCTAAGTACTTATTAATATCATGAGGTTTTTGCTTTAATACCGCACTTCGATACTTCTCTGAACGATCAAAAGGAAACTCTTGTAACGTGAATTTGTAATCGTTACTGCAAGAAAATTCCTTAATTGAACTAATCCTTTCAAGTTTAGGTAACTTAGGTTCAGATAAACAAAAATAAGTAATCATTGGGGCTGTAACCCTTTGAATACGAATATCAAAATCCTGTTCTTCAAACTCCCTAAATGCAGCTTTACGTGTATTATTCAAGCATACTCTGTAAAGAAAGCCGATATCTGGATTAGTTCTACTGATCGACTTATTTATTGACCTGAGATGTTCAGACAATTTAAGTCTAAAATCATAACTTTTAAAGTACAAATTAAGCTTGAAACACCAGTTGTTGTTATCGAGCAATTTAACGAATTTTCTTTTTGTTTTATCTTCCGATGTTTCACTCATAAATAACTTATTAAAATGATATTATTCAAAGGGAGCGTATATTCCATAGTAACTCATCTTTATTTTAACGTTACATTATTCTACCTAATCCTCAGCCAGACATGCCCTTTACGTCAAATCCCGCTTTGCAAAAAAACAAAAACACTGTCCCAAGTATGCGGTGACTTTAAGCGAAATCCGTGCTTATTCTATCGATGTATTCTTTCATTAATTTTATATTATCTGGGTGAGTATAATTCTTTGTAATACTCTTTTCAGAGGTTATAGAATGACCCACCATGACTTCAATGTAAGGTTGTGGTACATCTTTCTCCATCAAACGAGTAATAACAAAGTGTCTAAAGCTATACAGTGTTAATAATTTTCCATCGAAAGCCTTAAGTGGTATCTGACAATTAGGCCTAATGTAGTTGGTGTAGATACGAGTCAAAAACTTTTCTGATTTCGAATACCTATGAAATAGATACTCTTCACTACAGTCTTTTACAAAATCAATAAAGCCTTTATCAATCAAAACCTTATGAACTGGTACGATACGATTGCTATTGGCAGTTTTTACCTTTCCAGCTTCTTTGGTTATTCTGAAAAACCATATGCCAGTATCATCTTTGATAACATCACATTTCCGCAATTGCATTACTTCAGAGTTGCGCATACCTGTATACGCCATAATATTCACAGGCCATTTTTTTCCTAAACCGAGATTATCAACGTATGAAAGAATATTTGAAAATTGAATATCTGAAAACCGTCCTCTTTCATTCACATCAAGTTTCTCAAAATTCATTTTTTTAATGACGCTCATATCTCCGTCGTACTCACGACAATAAAAATTAAAGTAAGTGTAAAGCTTTTTACTGAATTCATTTACAAATTTAGGACTTACGATATCGACCTCATCAATGTCACCTCCCTGCGTTAATTTAACCCTTTCTTCAATCGACATCTTATTATAAGGAGACACATTCCCTTTAGGTAAATTTGAAACGACTTCAACCAATAACGAATCCAAATCACTAGATTTAACATCCCCGACAAATACATCTTGAAAATAACAATTTAAAACGGCAACAAACCTTTCGTTATCAGCTAAATTCTTTTTATTCCAAGGAACACCTTTATAACTTTGACTTCTGGGTAACTTCCCCTTCTCGCCAGCATTTATAAAAGTTTTAGAAAAGTCAGAGAAAAGTACCTCTTTTTTTCTTTCATCGACTAAGTTTTGGAAGTATTTTGAAGCCTTTGGGTAATCACCCTCACATAGAACCTTTCTTATAAATTCAAGTTGAGAGAAGAACTTTATTAGTTTTTCCTCTGCCTCAAATAAATTTCTATCGATATCAGTTACATCAACATCGATTACATCTTCTTTTGTAAATAAACTAGAAAATAGACTATTTACTAAAGTATCAGGTGGGGAGCTTGGAAAAGAGTCGTCAATTTTATACTGCCAAAAAGAAGGAATATCATCTAGATCAGTGGGATACCCGCAATTATTAAACTGCCCTCTCATTCTTTTATATTGGTAGCTTTGAACTAGGTTTTCAGTATGTGGACTATCCTTATCAAATACGCTACTCACCTTATATAGGTATTTAGATATCGTGTCTTTTACTAAAGCGTCTAGCTTGCTTTTCTCCATGTTTCCTATTTCCTTCTTTGAAACCCTAGCAAGGATACTACTAACTATTTTGAGTGCTTCATAGGAATTATCCGTATGCAAAGAATGTCTCACAAAAACATCTTTAAAGCGGATATTGAAGTAGTAAATCCTACCTCTCTTTATGGTATGTGGTACACGAATGTGTGACACTTTGTGTTACACCTCTTAGACAAAGAGGCTTTTGCAGACCAAGAAAAACTTTAACACACTGATAATTAAAAGAAATTAAAAGTGAAATCAGAAAAGTTGGAGTTGGCCGATAAGCCGGGTTCTGTCGTGGACAATCATTCCTCTAGGCCAGCAATTGCTCACTGGCTCAAGCAACCTACCCGCTCCCCGTGCGGGCCGCACGTAAAGGGAGCCTATTTGGTCTTGCTCCGGGTGGAGTTTACCTTGCCACACACTGTTACCAGCGGTGCGGTGCGCTCTTACCGCACCCTTTCACCCTTACCTCAGTTTACACCGAGGCGGTCTCCTCTCTGCTGCACTTGTCGTCGGCTCACGCCGCCCAGACGTTATCTGGCACCCTGCCCTTTGGAGCCCGGACTTTCCTCCCCTTTCGCAAGCGAAAGCGGCGATTGTCTGGCCAACTCCGGCGCGCATTCTACCTAAGTCTGAAACGTATTACGACCGAAACCTCACATTCCCTCTCAACTTTGCCCTTCACACTCAAATAACAGCGAGCTATTGGCACTTACCCAATTTTTTATTCGCTATTTTTTTAGTTTTTTTGCGATTTATAAAAAAATAAAAAACCAATTAACAACAGTGATTTACGAAGCCCAACCCTACCCCCCCGCCAATCCATGTGTGTTTTTTGTAAATTTTTTGTAGGGGATTTTTCAAACCTGTTCGTCTTTGTTCATAAGCGGTGATATTGCCGCGGGTCTAACACTCAACACAAATGTAGACCGAATACGTAAACAACTGTTGCAACGTAACTTTTATCCGTGGTTGCTGCGAGTAGAGCACGAATAACGTTACCTTTGATGTTTACTTCTAATTAACAATAATTAGTCAGGACAGCAGTCAACATGTATAAGAAAACAAAAGTATCCTGCGCGGTCGCTGCGGTATTCACCTCAATGGTGAGCATGCCGAATGCAATGGCTCAACAAGCCGCGTCAGAGCAGGAAGTCGAAACCATTGCCGTTACCGGTATCCGTTCATCTGTTGCCAAATCAATGGATGTAAAACGCAGCTCTTCTGGCGTAGTAGACGCCATCAGTGCTGAAGATATTGGTGATTTCCCAGATACCAACCTTGCCGAATCCCTACAACGTATTACCGGTGTGTCGATTGACCGCTCTGGTGGTGAAGGTCAATTAATTACCGTTCGTGGTTTTGGACCGCAATTTAACACCGTACTGGTAAACGGCCGTCAAATTGCTTCTGAAAACCAAAGCCGTGCGTTCAGCTTCGACACCATCGCCTCTGAGTTGGTTAGTAGCTTAGACGTTCATAAAACGTCTACAGCCACTAAGCAATCTGGTGGTGTTGGTTCTACAATTAATATCAATACCGCTCGCCCTTTTGCCATTGGTGGTTTTAAAGTCGCGGGAAGCATTAAAGGGGTGTACGACGAAAATAGCGAAGAAACCACACCGCAATTTTCTGGTTTGATCAGCAACACCTTTAACGACGACACCTTTGGTGTATTGTTCGCGATCTCGCACCAAGAACGCAAAACCCGTTTAAACCAAGCGCAAATCGATGGTTGGTTAGAAAACGTTGGAGTACCAAACCCTGTCACAGAAAGTGGCGACGCATACACTGGCAATGTGTTTTCACCACGTAACTACGACCACAAAGTCACATTTGAAGAACGCACTCGTACCAATGCTAACTTAGTACTGCAATATGCACCGAATGACGAATTAGTGATCACGGCTGACGCCTTGTACTCAGATTTCGACACAAAATCGAGCGCCACATCGTATGGTCATTGGTTTACTGCACCGAATATTCAAGGTGTAGCTGATGATGGCAGTTTATTCGACGCCGACGGCAACCGATTAAGCCCAACGGTAGATGCCAACGGCACGGTTGTCGACTTATATCAAGAAGTGGGTTTAGCCACAGATATGCACGCTAAGCGCTTTGACCGCCTGACAGAAACCGTAGCGCTGGGCCTTAACTTTGATTATCAATACAGCGATAACTTAAACCTACAATTCGACTTGAGCCACTCGAAAGCAGAACGCGAAGCCAATAACGGCGGCGGTGATCAGCTTTCTTTGATCGGTTATGCGAACCGCGTTCGCTTTCAAGTAGACAACAATATTCTGCCCGTCGCGAGTATGTTTGCTGAAGCAAATCCAAACATCTACAGCGGCCAGCAGGAAATAGACGGCGCTATCACCACATCACCGGTTGATGGTTTCCCTGCTTACGACAGCAGCGTTACTCCTGATGGGGTTAGTACACTGCTTGATAAAGCGAACAGTCGTGCGCACGTTATGCTTCGCCGAGGTTGGGCGGTTGAAGATGAAGTCACACAATTGCGCTTCGACGGTGACTATTTCACCGATACAGGTGGCATCACAGAGATCCGCTTTGGTACACAATACAGTAACGAAACCAAGCGTTTAACTCGCTGGGATAATGAAGGCGTAGGCATTCATTGTACGTACTGTGGCTACCCAGATCTCCCTGAAATTCCTGCTGATGCCCAGTATGTGTTCGATGCGGGCAGTGACTTCCTCGGTAATGTGAGTGGTAGCGGCCGTATGCCTACCTCATGGTTAGCGCATGACGGCGAAGCAAACTTTGCTTATTTAGAAAACTACTACCAAAGCGTTAACGGCGACAGCATCAGTTTTGACGCAGTGCGTCGCAATAACAGCTTTGAAGTAGAAGAACAAATCTTGTCGGCCTACTTAGAAATGGATTTTGAAGGCGAAGTAGCTAACATGCCATTGTATGCAACCGCAGGATTCCGTTACGAGTCGACCGACGTTACTGTAACCGGTACTGAAGCTCCCATCACCAGCTTAACCGTGCTCGACCAAACAGAAATGTTGGCTAACTATGGCGATGCACAAGCTATTGATGTGGGTGCAGATTACGATGTTATTCTGCCTAACTTCAGCCTTAAACTCGAAATTACCGACGACTTAATTGCGCGTGCCGCTGTGTCTACCACAATCACGCGCCCAACTTTGGAAAGCATGTCGCCGGTAACGGTGATCACAACCACACGTCAAGGTGGTGACTTAACCTCAACCAGTGGTAACCCTGGGTTAGAGCCGTTTGAGTCTGATAACCTCGACTTCTCACTCGAATGGTATTACGACGTAGCCAGCTACGCGTCTATTGGCTACTTCCGCAAACACGTATCTAACTTTATTGTGAACAGTCAACAAGATCGTACGTTTACCCTGAGTGACGGCAGCTTGCTAACTGATCCTTCAACAGGCTCAGATACCAGTGGCGCTGACGCAGCAGATAGCGCTGCCGTGTTTACCAATACACTGCCAAACAACGGTGAAAACGCCATTGTTGACGGTTTTGAAATGGCAGTACAGCACACCTTTGACTCTGGCTTTGGCTTTATTGTGAATGCAACCTTGGTTGACAGTGACGCCGAACTAGACCCATACGACATCAACCAAGTGTTTGCCCTCACCGGCTTAAGTGACTCTTACAACTTGGTAGGTTTCTATGAAAACGACGACTTTATGGTTCGCCTTGCCTACAACTGGCGTGGTGAATTCGTTCAGTCTCTCACTCAATCTCAAGGTGATGGCCCAACCATTGTCGAAGACTACCAACAGCTAGATCTGAGCGCGAGCTACAATCTGTCTGATTCTATGTCGGTTTTCTTTGAAGGTATAAACCTCACCGAAGAGTTTGTGCACAAACGTGGTCGCTTCTCTAACCATATGTTGTTGGTTGAAGACAGCGGTCGCCGTTGGGCACTGGGTGTAAGAGGTAGCTTCTAAACTAAGCTACACTTTACCGACGCAGCATATGTCCCGGTTGTTGCGTCGGTAATTCCCATTGTGCTCTTTGAGCAGAATGAGACATAACCATTTGGCCAAGTGATTATGCCTCATTGCAATACAGTGGAGTTTACAGTGTCGAAGTCAACACTTCCTATTCGTACAGTAGTCGTCGTCGGTGGCGGTGCCGCTGGCTGGATTACGGCTGGACGTATCGCGGCCGAACACGGCAAAAAAGACCACCATCCGGTAAAAGTGGTACTGATAGAGTCTCCTCAAGTTCCCACCATCGGCGTAGGTGAAGGCACCTGGCCAACAATGCGGAATACGCTGATAAAGTTAGGCATTACAGAAACCGATTTCATCCGCGAGTGCGATGCCAGCTTCAAGCAGGGGGCAAAATTTGCCAAGTGGACTACCGGCGCTGAAGATGACTTTTACTACCACCCACTTATGCTTCCTCAGGGGTTTGCTCAGGGGAATTTAGGGCCTTATTGGCAGCAACACCAACACACTATTGGGCAGTCTTTCTCTGAAGCCGTGTGTTTTCAAGAAGCCTTGTGTGAGCACAATTTAGCGCCTAAGTCGATCCGCCACGCCGAATTTGCTGCCGTCGCCAACTACGCTTACCACCTTGATGCGGGCAAGTTCACCCAACTTCTCACACGGCATTGCACCGAAAAACTCGGCGTTACCCATATTCTCGACAATGTTACCGGTATTGTCAGCCATGATAATGGTGATATTGCAGCCCTTGAAACCTCACAAAACGGGCTGTTGAATGGCGATTTATTTGTTGACTGTTCGGGGTTTAAATCTCTGCTGTTGGGCCAGCATTATCAGGTGCCTTTTGTGCCGTGTGATGATGTTTTGTTTATCGACCGAGCATTGGCTGTTCACGTACCCTATGAAGACGAAAACAGCCCGATAGCAACTCACACTATTTCAACCGCCCAAGACGCTGGCTGGATATGGGATATCGGTTTACAGCAACGTCGTGGTGTAGGGCATGTTTATGCGTCTCGTTACCAGAGTCAGGATGAAGCCATGCAACGTCTAGCTGCTTATGTAGGCCCCGCATTTGACGAGTCGTCGGTGAGAGAAATTCCGATACAAAGTGGCCACCGTCAGCACTTTTGGCAAAATAACTGTGTTGCTGTTGGTCTGTCTGCGGGCTTCCTTGAACCTTTGGAAGCCTCGGCCTTGGTTTTAGTTGAATTGTCTGCCGCAATGATCGCAGAGCAACTGCCTGTAAATCAGCAAACCATGCCTATTATTGCCAAGCGATTTAACGACACCTTTCAATATCGCTGGCAACGTATAATCGACTTTCTCAAGCTACATTACATGCTAAGCAAACGCGATGACTCTGCGTTTTGGCGTGATAATCGCGACCCTGCAACAATCCCAGAAAGTCTGCAAACCCTGCTGGCACTGTGGCAATACCACCCACCTTATGACCACGACTTTACCAGTAACAATGAAGTCTTTCCGGCGGCCAGCTATCAATATGTTATGTATGGGATGGGCTTTACCTCTGATTTGTCCTTTGGGCAAAAACAGGTGGCCGACACCTTTGCCCAATCTCAACTGGCGATGGCACAGCAAGCCAAACACAAAGTATTGCAAGCGTTACCCACTCACAGAGCGCTGCTCAATAAAATTAAACAGTTCGGCCTTCAGCCGGTGTAATAAAAGAGATACCCTATGTCTATGATTGCCTTAAATCCAAACACTCATCAACACTTGCGCGTTGACCCCGATAATGCAGTAAAGGTGGGCGCCGATCAGCATTTGATCCCCGTGGTTGTGTCTGAATTCCAAAAACTAGTCGTAACTTATCCGATTGTACTGACCAAGCATGCAGAAACCGGACAATTTACTTGCTCTGTACTCACAGGTTTTGACGAAGGCGAGAATCTGTTTTGGCAAGAAAACCAATGGCAAGCATTGTCGGTCCCCGCTCAGATTGAACGCCACCCTTTTTTTGTTGGTGAAGAAACCCGCGAAGATGGGCAGGCGCATGCCGTAGTATGTATTGACGAAGCTAGCCTAGCACTTAGCCAAAACGAGGGAGAGGCAATATTTGATGCCGAGGGTCACCCCACGGTTTTCTTTAACAACAAGCAACAGTTATTGGCTCAATTACTCGACGGTGAACAACAAACCCGAGCCTTTATCGACATATTGTTGTCGTACGAACTCATTACCCCCATTACCCTTGATATTACATTTGGCGATGGCTCAAGCAAAAAAGTACAAGGGCTTTTTACCATTGATGAAGACAAGCTTGCTGCTTTGCCAAGCGACGCTATTGGCTCGCTTCATTCGCAAAAATGGTTGCCATACATTTATACGTTGATCGCGTCGAATGCACAGATTTATCACCTCATAGATCGCAAGAATAAACGTATAGCACAAGGAAATGCTTGGTTTGGCTGATTGTGCGGTTAGTGTTCATCACATTGGTGAAAGTCTCACTCCACTGCTCGTGGTTGATCACTTTCACCCTCACCCCTCGGCATTAATTGAGGCCGCGAACAGTCAAACTTTTAGCGCGTTACAAGGCGATTTCTACCCCGGTTTACGCGCGCCTTTCCCAGCGCATTACCTCGATTATCTCCAGCAGACGCTCCCCCAACTCTTGCAGCATGCCGGTCGGGCAAATGCTCCTGTGTCTTTGTCGCTGAATCAGTTTTCTATTACCACAACGCCACAAGACAAACTCAAACCCATTCAATGCATTCCACACATTGATACCACAGCCGATAACGAATGGGCGATGGTGCATTATCTATTTCATCACGCGAATGATGGTACGGCCTTTTATCGACATCGGGCCACCGCGTTAGAACGCGTGCATCAGCATAATTACGCCCAGTACATGCAATGTTTGAAAACACAAGCAACAACTGAAGGCTTACCGCAAAAAGCCTATATTCAAAATACAACATCGTTGTTTGAGCAAATTGGTCAGGTAGAAGGGGTATTTAATCGCGCCATATTCTATCCAGCAAACGTGTTTCACTCAGGGCGGATCAATGTGAGCAACGGATTGAGCGAAAGCCCCGCACTGGGTAGGCTAACGGCCAATGCCTGTATTCAGTGGTAAGCTAGTAGGTAGCCCGCACACCTATGGCATAGCGGGCGCCGGCATCTTGTACTAGCAATAACTGATTGTTAAACCGCCCGTGTTTGTGCACAGTTTCATTGGTCAGGTTGATCCCTTCCACATAAACCGACACTTGATGACTGAGTTGGTATGACGCACTTGCATCCCATTGTTCATAGGGGTTAACAAAGGTTGGCTCATTGCTTTGCGACTGCACCAAAGATTGTAAGAACCCCCCGCGCAGGTTCCACGCTACGCGCCACTGCCAAGGCCCTTTTTCATAAAATAGCACGACATTTCCTGCGCCCGATAAACCCGTTAAGGCGAATTTTCGTCTTACATCGTAACGGTCAAGTTCTGCATTGCTGTCGACTGCGCTAATGTTGGCCTGTAGTCCAAAACCCGATTCGCCAAACGCATGTTGCCAACTCGCCTCCACACCTTGCACCATTGCAGTTTGACCGTTTGCCGGCCGCATAATATCGAACACGGCTTCGCTGTCTTGTGCATCGGGAGCGTCTGGATCACTCCCTGTACTGGGGTCGGTAATACCAGCGAATAACACGTCTTCGTTATCGCTCACTATAAAATTGTCTACGTATTTACGAAAATATGCCGCCGAAAGATAACTGTCTTTTTGATAGTAGTATTCCAGTGCAACATCGAAATTACGCGACTCAAAAGGCGTTAATTTAGGGTTGCCCGCCGCCCCGCGTAAATCCCCACCTTGTCGGGTTGTAGTAAAGGTGATCCCCGGTGACATTTGCGACAACGTAGGTCGAGTAATGCTGTGAGAATACGCACCGCGCAATACCCAGTTGTCGTACAGCATGGCTTTTACATTGATACTGGGCAGCCAATGTAAGTATGATTGCGAGGCTTGTATCGATATGGGCGACCCTGTAATCGGGGCCAATTCGGTTTTATCTAAAATCACTAACGATTCTAAATTTTCCGTAATGCCGCTTACCGTTACATCGGTGTATTCCACCCGCATTCCACCATGAGCAACAACCGCTAGCGGAGACCAATCCCATTCAAACGACAGATCGGAATACGCCGAATAAGTGGTTTCAGCAATTTCATAGGAGTTATTGCGTTTTTGCGCACCGAGATCCACACCCCCTACTGATTCCAAATAAGTAAATAAGGCTTCTCCGTCATGTCGTAGCCATTGAGTCGGAATAGACTGATGGCCGCTAATGCCGCCGAGAAAATCTTCACCGGCGTTAAACAAGGTCTGAAAGTTGTCGGGAATATCAGGCGAATCAAAATAACCACAAAAGGTACAATGGCGGGCGTTGCCCTCGTTGTCATAGCGCGTATTTCGTTTCGTTTGCTTGCCGATGCGCCAGCCAAAATTCCACTGTGTTAAACCTTGGCTTTGTAATAACCATTGACCGTCGAGTTTCCACTGGGCCACATCATCCTGAACATCCCAGCCTCGCTTTAGCATAACGTGAGCACGACCATTGGCGGGGTCTAGGTAGTGCCCAACGCCAGAGGCATTGCCGTAGGCATCGCGTTGGGAAGCCAGCGGAGACTCAAACCCATAAATTGCCGGGAGAACATTGCCCGCTCGATGATCGAAGGTCGATCGATTCAAATACCCTATTAACGACAGCGCATTGCCGCTGCCATTTTTATCTTCAGACGACGCCCGAGAATAGGATAAATCGGTATCGATGATCACATGATCACGGGCGAACCACTGTACATTAAGGCCGAGAGCATCGAGTTGGCTTTCGCGATTAAATGTTCTGGCATGAAAGTCTGTCGCATGGCCTTGCTGTTGAGAAAAATACACCGCAGTGCCTTGCGAATCCACCTCTACGTTTTCTAAATTGCTAGACGTAAACCAATGCCCCATCGACGTTGCCGAGGTGTTCACATCAAAATGCGAGCCCAAATAATCGAGTGTAATGTCGATGTCGTCACTAGGGCGATATTGCAATACCAGTGTACCGCCGGTACGTGATCGCTCATCAAACCGAACTCGTTGATCGTAATTCCTCGGCACATACAAGGTGTCGACGGGTCGCGACAGTTCACTGTCTGGTACGTCTGTGTTCACAAGCCAACCGTCGATTTGCGCTTCGTCTATTCGCGCCTGACGCTGATGATGGGTCAGTGAGAACAACACCCCAAACTTGTGATTATTATACGTATTGCGAAATAACAAAGAGCCTTGAGGGCGAGTACTTTCAGCATTGGTATCGTATTGGGCTTCAACACTACCGGCAATACGCATGCCCCGATACGACAATGGCTTGTCTGTCACTATGTCTATGGTGGCGCCGATCCCGCCCGATTGTTGTGTTGCCTGCCCTTGCTTATAAACCGTTACATTACTAACCAGCTCAGACGCTAAGGTATCAAAGCTGAATTCCCGCCCGAGGGAGTCTGTGGCAAGTTGACGACCGTTGATCATCACACGGTTAAACTCAGGGCCAAACCCCCGCACGGTTACGTACTTTCCCTCGCCTTCAGAACGGTCAATCGACACCCCCGATACCCGTTGTAGCGCCTCAGCAAGGTTTTGATCAGGAAACTTCCCCATTTCTACCGACTGAATGGTGTCTAATAAAAAGTCGGCGTCGCGTTTAATACCAAGAGATTGCGCCGTTCTCGCCCGTAAACCTCGTACTTCAATGTATTCAACCAGACGCGTCTGGTCATCCACGGGTACGCTCAGCATAGCGTCTTGTTCAGCCACAAGGCTGCGTAGCCAGCGTTGAATAAATCCAGACGAATCTTCCTCTTCCGCTACGGTAATCTTGATTTGCCCTTGGCTGCTTACTTCGGCACTGAGGCGTGTGCCAGCGAGCAACAACGCCATAGCTTCGGTAACTGAATAAGCCCCTACTACCGCATTGGCCTGTGTGTGCCGCACCTTATTGAAGGGAAAAATAATGGTAAGATCTGCTTGGCTGGCAAAATCGATCAGCGCTTCATCAGCGCGTTTAGCTGGAATGGAAAAATTAACAATCTTGCGATTTTGTACCACCTTGTCGTTGTGTGTATTGGCATGCGTAGCAAACGATGAAAAAGCGAACACAGCAGCAATTGGCGCCAAATTCAAATTAACCAATTTACCCAACATTCACCTCACGTTTGGCGATAATAACTTCACAATCGCTACACAAAACAACTACAAACCAAATTCACTCTAGGCATATTTACGCCTCAGCACTAGGCCACAACCCTATAATAGTGGGTGGCGAAGTGTAAAGTAAAAATCACAATTGGTTAACAATAATTAACCATTAGTCTACCTATCCAAAGTTGAATATTTTTCATCTCCCAATTGGGGGAAAATAACCGTCCATTCGTCATGACATTAGGTAACGCAAGATTTCATGAAAATGTCGGTTGATAAAACAATACATAATGCCTACATGCTCGCACGTAACGGGATGGCCAAAATGCTGTCGCGCCTCGTGCCGCCCAAAGAAGTTGACGACATTCTTCAAGATACCTACGTTCGCTTGTGTCAGGTAAAAGACACCAGCCATATCCGTGAGCCGCGTTCATTTTTGTATAAAACGGCCCGCAATCTTGCTTACGATCATCTTAAACGTGCAGACGTTCGATTAATTGATGATGCAATTGAAGCCCATGACCATCTGGAAAATCACCACGGTGACGACACTGATGAAACCTTGAAGCAATCAGCCAATCAGCAAGAGTTTTCGCATTTTTGCGATGCGGTGAGGGCGCTTCCGCCACAATGCCGACGAGCATTTGTACTTAAAAAGGTCTACGGCTATTCTCAAAAAGAAATTGCATCTGAACTAGGAATAAGTGAAAAGACAGTGGAAAAGCACATCGCCGAAGGCATAAAACGATGTACTGTGTATATGCGTAACATTGAACAGGGGAACCAACCTGACCGGAGTCAGCGAGGTAATCAACATGGATAATCAGGTTAACAATGTCGTGCCACTGCACAATCACGATAAAATTTTAGATGAGGCAAGCCTGTGGTTAACCAAGCTAGATGAAGGGCTAACCCATGAAGAAACACAGGCATTAAAACAGTGGCTGCGTTATCGTCCGCATCAAAACACATTTTTAGAAATGGCAAAGTTATGGGACAACATGGAAGTGCTGTCAAAGCTTGCCGACTTGGTGCCGCCCCCTCGTACTCAAAAGCGAGTGATGAGTCCGTTGAAAATAGCGGCATCGTTCGCTCTTGTTGCCATACTCGGTGTGTTTGCTTTTAATCAAATGCCCACCGACTCAACACCGGCCATAGCACACATCCAATCGAGTATGCCATACAACACTAAGGTGGGTGAGCAGCGAGAAGTACAATTAGCAGATGGTAGCCGCCTAGTACTAAATACCAATACTCACGTGGTGGTGACATATACCGACCATCAACGCTTGATAGAATTGGCACAAGGCGAAATTCACATTGATGTAGCTAAAGACAAAGCCCGCCCTCTTAATGTCATTGCCGACGGCCAAATGATCCAAGCCGTAGGCACGGCATTTAATGTACAGTGGGTTGATAACAACCTCGATTTAATTGTTACAGAAGGGCGTGTTCGCGTGGCTACGCAAACCCTAGATACCAACGCTTTAAGACAAGCGACGGAAGTGCGGTTGCCTGTTACGTCTATGTCGCTAACCCAAGGTCAACAATCGTATTTGTCTGCGCCTGAGAAGGTTATCACTCGCCTTGCTCAAGACGACATTAACGCTGACCTATCCTGGCGTGCGGGTAAGCTAGTGTTTCGCGGAGAACCGCTGTCTGAAGTTATTGCCGAGGTCAGCCGCTACACCGATACCCAACTGCAATTAGCCGACCCAGCATTGGGTAACATTCAAGTAGCTGGGCTGTTCAATACCCAAGACCTTGACGGCTTACTCACCGCGTTGGCAGAAAACTTTCATCTTAGCTATCAGCGTAATGCCAACAAAACAGTGTTAATCAATAAAGCTGAAGGGTAGTTTTATTCATTCCCTTTTGGGCGACAACAACGTTTAAGGCACAAAAAAACGCCGGTGGCTTTCGCGCACCAGCGTTTTTTATTACAACCCTAATTACGCGTCAGGCGTAATCGCGTTGTGGTAAACGTCTTGTACGTCGTCACAGTCGTTCAACATGTCCATAAATTTCTCAAACATTGGCATGTCGTCTTCACTAATTTCAACTTCCGTTTGTGGCATAAAGCTGATTTCTTCTGCCTCAAAGTTGATATCAGGGTATGCGTCAGTCAATGCTGTTTTTACCGCATAAAACTCAGTATGTGGTGCATAAACGGTGACTTTGCCGTCTTCTACTTCCACGTCTGTTACATCAACGTCTGCTTCCATTAATACTTCTAAGATTGCATCTTCATCATCGCCTGCGAATTGGAAAATCGCCTGATGATCGAACATGTGCGCTACCGCCCCCTGAGCACCAATTTTAGCGCCTGTTTTGGTGAAGCAGTTACGTACATCTGTGATAGTACGGTTGTTGTTGTCGGTTAGACAGTCAACAATCACCATACAGTTGCCGGGGCCAAAGCCTTCATAACGCGCAGGCACGAAATCTTCACCTGCACCACCCACTGCTTTATCAATCGCTTTGTCGATAACGTGGCTAGGTACCTGATCTTTTTTCGCTTTTTCAATCAAACGCTTAAGCGACAGGTTGGTGTCCGGCTCTGGACCACCATTTTTTGCGCACACGTAAATTTCTTTACCGTACTTAGAATAAACTTTAGTTTTCGCGCCAGCGGTCTTCGCCATGGCGTTCTTTCTTACTTCAAATGCTCTGCCCATCTTTTATCTCTTCTGTAAGAACAATTGCGCCGTCACGACGCTGGAATATAAAAATATTGCGGATTTTACCGATTTTGCCGCTTAGTTTACAGTTTTTGCACAAAACAATTATGGCAAATGTTCTCTTGCGAGGTATTCGCGAGACTGCATTTCTTTTAACCGGCTTAAACAACGCTGGAATTCAAAGCTCAATCGCCCGTCGGTATATAATGCAGTGAGTGCCACTTCAGCAGACATGATCAGCTTAACGTGACGCTCATAAAATTCATCGACCATGGCAATAAATCGGCGTGCTACATCGTCATTTTGCTGCCCCATTTGCTTCACGTTAGCCAACAAAACAGTGTGATACACACGGCTCAACTCAATGTAGTCACTCTGACTGCGCGGCCCTTCACACAGCTGTGCAAAGTCGATCATTAATACCCCGTCGGTGTGATTCAGGGTTTTAATTTGTCGATTGTTTACATTGATCACCGCGTCTTTTACGCCAGCTTCTGGCGACAGTTGAGCAAAATAACACATCAAATTTTCTGTTGCGGCTTTGTCTAATGGATAATGGAATATCTCGGCTTGCTCTAGCGTACGCAAACGGTAATCCACCCCACTATCAACATTGATCACTCGGGTGTGTTTATTAATCAGCGCAATGGCTGGTAAGAAGCGCGCACGTTGCAGCCCGTTGCGATATAGCTCGTCGGGAACAATGTTAGAGGTAGCAACCAACACAATACCATGAGCGAACAGGGCTTCCATTAGGGTGCCAAGGATCATGGCATCGGTAATGTCAGAAACGAAGAACTCGTCAAAGCAAATCACCCGCGCTTCTTTGGCAATATTCGCAGCGACAATTTGCAATGGGTCTTGCTCTCCCCCCAATTGCTTAAGATCTGCGTGAACGCGGTGCATAAAACGGTGAAAATGCACCCGCATTTTTTTATCAAAAGGCAAGCAATCAAAAAATGTGTCTACAAGGTACGTTTTACCTCGGCCTACTCCGCCATAAAAATAAATACCATCAATTGAGGATTTCGCTGCGGCTTTGCCAAACAGCCCTGACACTTTGCCAAATAACCCTGAAGGTTTGTTGTTCTGTTGGTTAACTAGGTCGTCAAATAAGCGTTGTAATTCTTTAACGGCGTTTTGTTGCGCTGGGTCATGATGAAAATCCTCACGCTTTAAGTCTTCTTGATACTTTTCCCATGGTGTCATAGACAGCGGTAACTCCCGAATACATCGTCGATGTGTGCGCGAAAAACGGCAAACTCATCATTAAAAGTCAGCAAGGTTCACAAAGTGGTGCTAAGGCTTCTGAATAATAGCTGCACCGACCTGCTTGAAAATTGTAATTATGACCTTAATTTATCGCTAAATCACGGTAGAATCGCCGGATAGCGCGGTTTCACCTGCAAACCACAGCACAAAACGATAATGTTGTGGGTTACAGGGTGGAAAAACAAACTGGCGGCGACAGTGTTCAGACATATTCTGCCACAAAGTGTCAGCGCAAAGTGAGTTTGATCTTGCTATAGTCTGAATATACTTGCCTGAATATATGATTCAGGTGATCACGTGATTGAGTTGGAATTTTGGAGACCCCAATGGAAGTAATCATCCCTCTCGCTTTATTGATTGTTGGTTTAGTTATTGGCTTTTTTGTTGCCCGATTTGTTTACACAAAAGAAGGCGCGATTAAAGCGAATGAACAAGCAGAACGCGCGTTAAAGTCGCTAATGGCAGAACAAGCTTCTCACCACTTGGCACAAACGCGTCATTCACTTGAACTGATCCAAAACCAATGCGAGGGATTAAAGAAAGATCTTGACAGCTATGAAAAGCTGTTAGCGCAGGATCCTGAAAACGCCGAACCTCGCGTTCCGTTTTTTGGCGAAGAAGCAACAACGTACCTTCGCAATAACTTGAAATCGAATGAGCAAAGCCGTGTGCAAACCACTCCAGGTGCGCAACCAAGAGACTTCGCAAAGTCGGGTTCAGGGCTATTCGTCGGCACTTCAACGCCATCTGCCGCAGAAAAAGAATAGTATTCGGAACTTTCATTCTGCATTGAGGGTCACTGACAAAGCATACGCATAACGCATTGAAACTTGAGGAGTGTAAGCGTCTATGAATAAGTATCTTCGCCAGTTTGTATTGGTGTCAGGAGTGGTTGTGGGTTCGTTAACGTTAACCGCACAATCACAAGCCGCATTGCCATTTTTTGGTTCTGACAAAGAAGCCGTTCCCTCACTGGCACCTATGTTAGAAGAAGCAAAACCCGCGGTTGTCACAATTTCAGTCGAAGGCACGCAAGTAGCCAGACAGAATGTGCCCGAAATGTTCCGCTATTTCTTCGGTGGGCCTCAGGAGCAAGTTCAAGAGCGTCCATTTAAGGGCCTGGGTTCGGGTGTGATTATCGACGCTGAAAACGGTTACGTTGTGACCAACAATCACGTAGTGGATAACGCTGACAAGATTACCGTTACCCTTACCGACGGCCGTAAAATTTCAGCCAAGAAACTGGGTGCCGATGAGAAAAGCGACATTGCATTACTGAAAATTGATGCAGAAGACCTTGTAGCACTACCCATTGCCGACTCAGACGACTTGCGGGTGGGTGATTTTGTTGTGGCGATTGGTAACCCTTTCGGCCTCTCTCAAACCGTGACGTCAGGTATTGTTAGCGCATTGGGTCGCTCTGGTTTGAATATTGGTGGCTACGAAGACTTTATTCAAACAGATGCCGCCATTAACCGTGGTAACTCGGGCGGTGCCTTAGTTAACCTAAACGGCGAGTTGGTAGGTATTAACACAGCAATTTTTGGGCCGAACGGTGGCAACGTGGGCATTGGCTTTGCCATCCCGAGTACCATGATGAAAAACTTGGTCGACCAAATTGCTGAATTTGGTGAAGTGCGTCGTGGTCGTTTAGGTATTCTAGGGTCTGACGTAGACCCTGACCTCGCGAAAGCCATGAAGTATCCGACCAATATTGGCGCGTTTGTCAGTGAAGTACAAGAAGACTCTGCTGCCGAAAAAGGCGGTCTTCAAGCTGGTGACATCATTACTAAAATCAATGGTAAAAAGCTCAGTGGTTTTGGTGAATTAAGCGCGAAAATCGCCAGTATGGGTGCCGGTGCCGAAGTTGAAGTAACCGTTATCCGCCAAGGCGACGAAGTGACCCTAGAGGTTGTACTGGACGACGCCACCAGCTCAGAAGTTGTGGCTAAAAATATTCACGCCGCCCTTGAAGGTGCATCACTCGCCAATGGCGAAGACGACGCAGGCAACCAAGGCATTAGCGTAGAAGACGTGGCCAGTGGCAGCCCTGCACAGAGCATTGGTTTGCGTAAAGGCGACTTAATTATCGGTGTAAACCGACAGCGAGTACGTACCATGAGTGAGTTCCGCACCCATGTAGACGACAACGAGGGCGTGCTTGCCTTGAACGTCAAACGCGGTAATTCGACCCTGTACTTGGTTATTCGCTAAACTAGGTTAATAATCAATCCAAAGCCCCATGCTTAAGCTGGGGCTTTTTTATGTAAGGTAAAATACGTCAAGGTATTGTTTTAACAAGTACAAAAACTAGTTGAAAATGCCTTTCAGTGTTATCCTTTGCGCTACTATTCACTTCCCCCACTATTGCATATGGGGCGGGACTAAAAGAAAGATTAACCGTGACTGGCAAGCCGTTTTTAACATTTCTACTTCGTTCATCACTCATGGGCCTCATCGTTGCTGTGGTGATGCTATTGTTTGTGCCAGGTTTACGTGGCAGTGGTAGCTTTGGCTCAGACTGGTTAAATTCAGCGTCTCCCGCTACAACGCGAGAATCCTACTTTACCGCCTTAAGCAAATCTGCCCCTGCGGTTGTGAATATTTACAGTATTAGTGTTGAGCGTGAAATCGGCTTATTCAGGAACCGCTCACGCGAACGAGCTAGCTTGGGGTCTGGCGTAATCATGACAGATAGCGGCTACATCTTAACCTGTTATCACGTCGTTAAAGATGCAGACGACATCCGCGTGGCTGTACAAGACCAAAACCGACTTATCGATGCCCAGCTAGTCGGGATCGACCCAGCCACCGACCTCGCCGTATTAAAAGTGAATTCAGAAAACCTGCACGTTATCCCCCAATTAGAAAAAACCGATATTCGCGTAGGCGATGTGGTTATGGCAATTGGTAATCCTTACAACGTTGGTCAAACAATTACACAAGGCATTGTGAGTCGAACTGGCCGCAACGGTTTGTCGAACTTTGTTGATTTTATTCAAACCGATGCCGTGCTTAACCAAGGAAACTCTGGTGGTGCCTTGGTTGACAGTAATGGTTATTTGGTCGGGATCACCAATGCCAATTTCCAGATTAGAGAAAACAATCGCGTGCGCCAAATTGACGGTATTAACTTTGCGGTTCCCTACGCGTTAGCCAAACGCATTATGGACAAAATTATTGCCAATGGCCGAGTGGTACGTGGCCAATTAGGTTTTGAAGGGGCCGAGAACACCAACGGCGCTGGCGGTATATTGGTAACAATGACAAGCCCGAATAGTGCGGCGGAACGCGCGGGCTTGCGCCCAGGAGACTTAATTGTTGCCATTGATGGCAAAGCATTAGAGAGCGCGGCAAAAACCCTCGATTTGATTGCCGAAACCGCACCAGGTACAAAAATAGAGTTAGAGATCAGTCGCGACGGCGAACCATTAACACTCATCGCGACACTGGATGAGTTTGAATATACTCAATAGCGATACATTTCACGAAGGCGAAGCACACAGCATTGGACACTGAAGTCATATTTTCACAAACGCATAAGCACGGCAGCTTTACTATTAAAGCGAGTGGCGATCTGCTCATCGCATTCCCAAAAGGTACATGGTCTACCTCTTGCCTCGACGACTATATTGAAACCATCACCGAATTGCGGCGCAAGCGAAACATGACTCGCTTTGCCAGCATTATCTGTATGCGCCATTGGCAATTAGCACCACCAGAAGTACTGGCTACCATGCGCAGCTTTAACCAGCACGCCAAAAATCAAGGTATGGTCGCCCAATGGTTAATTGGCCGCCCTTCTAACATGGTGGCGTTACGCGTTGCAGAACAAACGCTAAAGCAAAAAGTGGATTTTGTTAAAACCAGTATTGAAGTAGAAGACTGCTTAGACGAGTTACAAAGTTTAGGCCTGAGCTTCGACCCCAGCCGTGTTATTTCCGCATTTGAGAAGTATTCGGTGTAGTGTGAAAGGCGTGGTCAACGCTATTTAGGATGGGTCAAACACATAAAAAAAGAGCGTATTCACGCTCTTTTTTTATCAGTAATATGTGTGTTTAGGCTTCTTCTTTTGCCCGCACAATCTCTGCTCCTAATCCACCGAGTTTGGTTTCGATAGACTCATAGCCTCTGTCGAGGTGATAAATACGGTTTAAGTGTGTTTCACCTTCGGCAACTAAACCGGCAATCACAAGGCTCGCTGAGGCGCGTAAATCGGTTGCCATCACAGGCGCGCCTTTCAGTACCGACTCGCCTTTAGACACTGCGCTATTTCCTTCGAGCGCTATTTCAGCTCCCATGCGATGTAGCTCTGGGACATGCATAAAACGATTCTCGAAAATGGTTTCGGTTACCACGCCAGTGCCCTTGGCAACGGCATTTAAGGCAACGAATTGCGCCTGCATGTCGGTGGGGAAACCAGGGTGCGGAGCGGTTTTTACCTTAACAGCGACCAGTTCACGCCCTGCCATGTCCAGCTCAATCCAGTCGTCACCACAGGTTACTTTGGCACCGGCTTGAGACAACTTATCGAGCACGGCATCGAGGGTTTCTGGCGCCGCATTAAGACAACGCACTTTACCACCAGTAACGGCAGCGGCGACCAAGAAGGTGCCGGTTTCAATGCGATCAGGTAACACGCGGTAATCGCAACCGTGCAATGACTCAACACCTTGAATATGAATACTGTCAGAGCCTGCACCGGTAATTTTCGCGCCCATTTGATTGAGGCAGTTAGCCAAATCAACAATTTCAGGTTCGCGGGCGGCATTCTCAATAACTGTCTCGCCCTCTGCAAGGGTCGCAGCCATCATTAAGTTTTCTGTGGCGCCAACACTCACAATATCCATAAAGATGCGTGCGCCTTTCAAGCGTCCGTCGACGTGCGCGCGAATATAACCTTCATCCACGGTGATCTTCGCACCCATTCGCTCTAAGCCTTTAAGGTGCAGATCAACCGGACGAGCGCCTATCGCACATCCACCCGGTAAAGACACATTGGCAGTACCGTGACGCGCTAACAAGGGGCCAAGCACAAGGATAGACGCGCGCATTGTACGAACAAGTTCATAAGACGCGGTATCGCTTGATAATTCAGAGGCTGTCAAAGTAACCTGATTTGCCTCGTTGTCGCTCACCGCAACACCTAACCCTTTGAGCAACGCAATCGTAGTATTAATATCGCGTAACGCAGGTACGTTTGTGTATCGACAAGGTTCTGCAGTTAGTAAGCTAGTCATGAGCAGCGGAAGTGCCGCGTTCTTAGCGCCGGAAATCACCACCTCGCCTTGTAGGGAGGGGCTTTTTTTAATGATGAGTTTATCCACTGGCAGAGCCTGTCAGTTATTGCGGTACATGGAACTGGCGTTCGCGCTGCCAGTCTTTTTCAGAAAACGTCTTAATTGAAATAGCATGCATTGAACCGTCGGCAATTTTATCAGCCAATGGTGCATAGACTGCTTGCTGCCGCTTCACACGGCTCATGTCGTTAAACGCATCGCTAACGGCAATGATATTAAAATGTGAGCCTTCGCCCGTTACATGCACTTCAGTCAGGTCGAGTGCGTCTTTTAATAAGGTTTCTATTTCCTGAAGATCCATAAATCCACTATTGGTCAGTCGAAAATGTTAATTCGTCATTCTACCGTCAAAAAGTCTTCAACGTCGCTAATTTTTGCTAATTTAATTAACTTATCAGGAATTGATTCCAGCTGTAGCTGAATCCCCTTCTGCTTTGTATCACGCATGGCATTAATTAGCCAGGCAAGTCCAGCACTGTCAATACGCTTAACCTGCCCTAGATTTAACTGACAACGCTGGGCACGGATAAGTTCCTCGCGCTCTTTGGCCGACAATAACTGCCACCAATTCTGTTTGATGTGTTCGCGGTCAAGTGCACTTGTTACCACGAACCCATCACTAGGGCTACCTGTGTAGCTAATCACTACTCTTCGCCCTCGTCGTCTTTCACGCCACTTTGCTTCAATTTGTCCATTTCGCTGGTATCAGACAAATCTACAGGTTTAGCAATTTTGTCTCGCATAAGCGCAAGTACAGGCTCAATACCGTCCTGACGCAAAATCGATTCAAACTCACTGCGCTTGCTCGACAACAAACTGATGCCTTCAGCTACCATGTCGTATGCTTTCCACTCGTTTGTTTTCGCGTTCTTGCGCACTTTAAATGCAATGTTTATCTCTGGTCGTGTTGGGTCTTGCACCACTGCACGAACCGTTACTGATTTTTTGTCGGCAAACTCGCCATTCGGCTCAAACACCACTTCTTGGTTATCGTAATAACCCATCGCCACCGCGTATGTGGTGATCAAATACTGACGAAATACACTGACGTACTCTTCCAGCTTGTCTTTCGGTACGGTTTTAAAATGTTTCCCTAGCACCATAAAGGCGGCAAATTGATAATCAATATGCGGTAGCAACTCTTCTTCCATGATAGTGCGAAGCATTTCAGGGTTTTGCTTAATTTCAGTCTGATTTGCTTTAATTCGAGCGAAAGTGCGGCTTGCCACGTCTTTCACCATTTCATAGGGGTTCTGCTCGTTCACTTCTTGCGCCTGTAGCGGCGATGTGATCACGAACAGGCAAAATGCCATCAAACCTACTAACTTTTTCAACGTACTTGCTCCTAACACACTTTTCATAGAGACCAACGCTTATTCATCGCTGCCGCGATTAAACAAAAACTGGCCGATCAAATCTTCTAGCACCAACGCAGACTTGGTATCTTGGATATAATCCCCGTCTTGCAAATTTTCAATACCGTCAAAGGCGAAACCGGGTTGAAAACCAATATATTGTTCGCCCAATAAGCCCGACGTTAAAATTGACACCGAACTGGTCTCTGGGAACTCGCCATATTCACTTTGAATACTCAGTTCAACCACAGGGGTAAAATCGCTGTCGTCTAATTTAATCGACGCCACACGGCCTACGGTTACTCCACCCACTTTCACCGCTGAGCGCACTTTTAAGCTGCCGATGTTGTCGAATTTGGCATAGAGCGTATAAGTATCACCGTCGGCTGACATCGACTTGTTTGCCACTTGTAATGCCAACAACAACAGTGCTCCTACGGTAAGAATGACGAACACGCCTACCATCATCTCAGTTTTATACTTGTTCATTTACGCTCCCAATTACTCAATACCGAACATCAAAGCAGTGAGCACGAAATCCAGCCCCAACACTGCCAAAGATGAAAAAACAACTGTCTGTGTGGTTGCCTGGCTGATCCCTTCCGACGTGGGAATTGAATCATAGCCCTTAAATATGGCAATCCAGGTCACAACTAGGGCAAAAACAAGGCTTTTTATCACCCCGTTTACCACATCTTCATTCCATTCAACGGTCGATTGCATAATCGACCAATAACTACCGGCATCGACACCTAACCAATCAACACCAACTAGATGGCCGCCAAGGATACCTATTGCACTGAAAATCAGTGCCAACATTGGCATTGAAATAATCCCCGCCCAAAATCGCGGTGCAACAACTCGACGTAGAGGATCAACAGCCATCATTTCTAAACTGCTCAATTGCTCTGTCGCTTTCATTAAGCCAATTTCAGCGGTGAGTGCAGAGCCTGCTCGGCCAGCAAACAACAAAGCGGTGACCACTGGGCCAAGCTCTCGCAACAAAGACAACGCAACCATTGGCCCCAAACTTCCTTCGGCGCCATAGCCGACGAGAATGGTGTAACCTTGGAGCGCCATAACCATGCCGATAAACAAGCCTGACACGATAATAATTAACAGTGACTGAACACCCACTACATATACTTGGCGTATGGTAAGTGGCATGTTTTTTAATTGTGGCAACGCGAACAACGCGCCAAACAACATCATGCCCGCCCGTCCGAAAGCCGCAACTTTCGCTAACGTGTTAGCGCCGACTGACTGAATAAAGTTCATTATTTGCCTCCTAGCAAGGCTTGCTTGAGGTCATCAGCAGGAAAGTGGAAGGGCACAGGCCCATCTGCATTGCCGCGTAAAAACTGTTGAACTAACTCAGAATCACTGTTTTTGATTTGCTCTGGTGTACCCGCACCAATAATGCGTTTATCAGCCAAAATATAAATGTAATCGGCAATGGTCAGTACTTCGGTAACGTCGTGCGTAACCACAATACTGGTTAAGTTCAAGGCATCATTTAGCTCTTTGATAAGCTTCACTAGTACACCCATTGATATGGGGTCTTGCCCAGCAAAAGGCTCGTCGTACATGATTAAATCTGGATCTAATGCAATCGCACGGGCGAGAGCGGCACGTCTCGCCATGCCGCCAGAGAGTTCGCTCGGCATCAAACTGGCTGCACCACGTAACCCCACAGCTTGAAGCTTGAGTGATACGACGGTTTTAATAATATCTTCAGACAGCTTAGTGTGTTCACGCAGCGGAAAAGCCACATTGTCGAACACTGTCATCTCTGTGAACAAAGCGCCGCTTTGAAACAACATACTCATACGTCGGCGCGTTTCGTATAAACGGCGACGACTCATTGAAACGATAGACTCACCATCAAATTCAATATCACCTTCATCTGGGGTAAGCTGCCCCCCGATGAGTTTTAATAATGTCGTTTTGCCAATTCCGCTTGGCCCCATAACCGCTGTGATAGCGCCTTTTCGCACGTCTAACGAAATATCTTCATAGATAACTCGTTGACCGCGACGAAATGTCATGTCTTTGACTGTTACTAATTTATCCATCATTCGGTCGATTTTATGTATCCCAAAGAGGCTGCGTTAAGTTTCTGAAACGTCTGACTAACAGACCGGTAAAAAGTTTTGTCACTTTCAAATCCAGGCCACCATTTTACGCAATAATTGCGCTTGTCCCCAAACGTAAAAAGTTACAAGTTATGTTCTAAAATATAGAACTGAATGAAATGTAATGGAGGCGGTTATTAGGCGCGCACTGTCGCAATTGCGCGACTATGCGTCAATTTGGTTGCCGAGTCAACTACACATCATTTATTCCATTTAAAATTACACAAACTGCCTATAAACCTTTAAGCACTGCGATAAGAGTTTTACACTCATTTACGTCTATAGTGACCCAAAAGCCCTTTTCAATTTGTATAAAATTGTACCTGTGTAGCACTTTCAGCAATATCTGAACCAGTTTTGCAGTATCTGTAAAACCGAATTACAGTGTGAAAGCGAGCTCGACGCCTTTAAACAATACGTGGTAACTAAGTGATAACTCAGATTTGTATATTTTTGATTGGACTTATTATTCTGAGCTGGAGCGCAGACAAATTTGTTGTTGGCGCTTCTGGCTTAGCCAAAAATTTTGGTATCTCGCCCATGATCATTGGATTAACCATTGTTGCCATGGGTTCCTCGGCACCGGAGATTGTCGTCTCTGTGATAGCTTCTGTCAATGATAAAACGAACACAGCCATAGGCAATGCAATAGGCTCGAATATCGCCAACATAGCGTTGGTACTGGGGATCACCGCACTCATCCGACCTATTCAAGTACGTTCATTAACGGTCAAACGAGAGCTGCCTATCCTACTTTGTGTAACCGGTGGTGCAATTCATTTACTGCTAGATTACGAGCTTTCACGTCTCGACGGCATTATTTTACTCTCTCTACTGGTTCTTTTTATTGGCCTTATGCTTGTACTGGCGTGGCATTCAAGCCAGTCAGATCCGCTTGTGGACGAACAAGAAGCCGAGCTAAGTGCCACCATTACCAGCCAAAAGGCGACCCTATGGATTATAGTCGGGCTAGTTTTATTACCGCTGAGTGCCAAGTATATGGTGGATTCGGCAGTGAACATTGCTCATATGCTCGGTGTCAGTGATCTGGTGATTGGCCTGACTATTTTGGCCATTGGCACCAGTTTGCCTGAGTTGGCAGCCAGTATTGCAGGCGTATTGAAAAAGGAAGATGAACTAGCCCTTGGCAACATTATTGGCTCTAACACCTTTAATTTACTTGCAGTTTTAAGTATGCCGGGGTTGATTGCACCGGGGCTTGTAGACGACAATGCCGTGTCACGGGATATCTGGGTGATGGCTGCGTTAACGCTAATGCTGTTTGTTTTTAGTTTTAATTTTCGTGGCACACGTAGGATTAACCGGTGGGAAGCAGGTATACTCTGCATTAGCTTTGTGCTTTATCAGTGGTGGTTATTTAAATAAATGTCTGAACAAGCAAACTTATTTTTGTCGTCGGCCAAACAGGTCATCGACATAGAATCGTCGGCAATTGCGTCTTTGGGCGACCGCTTAAACAGCGATTTTGTCGCCGCCTGTAATATGTTGATGCAGTGCAAAGGCAAAGTCGTTGTGTCGGGTATGGGCAAATCTGGTCACGTTGGCCACAAGATCGCAGCAACACTCGCCAGTACCGGTACTCCTGCCTTTTTTATGCACCCAGGTGAAGCCAATCACGGCGACCTTGGTATGTTAAGCGAAAACGACGTGCTACTGGCTATATCTAACAGTGGTGAAACCGCCGAATTGCTCAACTTACTGCCTGTAGTCAAACGCTTGTCTGTACCTGTTATCGCCATGACTAACAAAGCCACCAGCGCGTTGGGCCAACATGCCGATGTTTGGCTAGATATCAGTGTAGATCGCGAAGCCTGCTCATTGGGCTTAGCCCCTACAACCAGTACTACCGTTACATTGGTCCTAGGCGACGCCCTCGCCGTTGCCCTGCTCGATGCCAGAGGCTTCACTTCAGACGATTTTGCCCTATCTCACCCCGGCGGCAGTTTAGGCAGAAAATTACTAATGAAAGTGGCCGACATTATGGTGAGTGACGACAACATTCCGTGTGTACAGCAAACAGCCACAGTTTCTCAAGCATTGCTCGAAATATCCCAGAAAGGCTTGGGCATGACAGGTGTACTCAATGACCAACAACAACTTGTTGGCGTGTTTACCGATGGCGACCTCCGACGTATTCTCGATGCCCGCGTAGACCTGCACACCACGCAAGTAGAAAAGGTCATGACCCGAGGCGGTAAAACCACAACTGCAGATAAATTGGCCGTTGAAGCACTAAATCTCATGGAAAGTCATAAAATCAGTGCATTATTGGTTGTAGACAAGGATAATCACCCCATCGGAGCATTTAATATGCATATGTTACTCAAAGCAGGGGTAGTCTAAGTGAGTCAAACCAACACCTTATATGGTGAGATTAATACCGCGTTGTTCGAGCAATTACACCAAATTAAGTTATTTGTATGTGATATCGATGGTGTATTTTCTGACGGTCGTATTTACCTAGGCAACCAAGGCGAAGAACTCAAAGCATTTCACACCCGTGATGGTTATGGCGTTAAAGCGCTCGTAAAAATGGGGGTAAACGTGGCGGTTATCACCGGCAGAAAGTCAAATATTGTTGCCCAGCGCATGCGTTCACTCAACGTTGCTCATATTATTCAAGGCGAAGAAAACAAAGCAGATGCGCTAATTAACCTGATGAATGAATTAGGCTTAGCGGCGCATGAAGTGGCGGCAATCGGCGACGACGTACCCGATTTAGGAATGTACGAACACGCATCTGTACGTATTGCGGTTGCTGATGCTCACCCTCAGGTTCTCGAGCAAGCGAACTGGATCACCAAAACCCGTGGCGGCTTTGGCGCAGTAAGAGAGGTGTGTGACACAATGCTACAAGCACAAGGCCAACTTAACGAAATTCACGGTGCAAGTGTATGAGCCGAGTCGGCCTCAGTATCGCAGGGCTTTTTATATTAGCGCTGTTGCTATACGTGCCAAGCTGGATGTCACCGCCCCCTGAAGTCTCACAAGAGCAAGATATCCGGGCGTTAACGCCCACATACAAAGCGAAAAATATAACCACGCGAATTTACGATGAAGCCGGACACCTCAGTCACCAAGTGTTTGCGAAATCAATGGAACACTATGATTTACTAGGTTTTGTTCTGTTTAGTGAACCTGATTATACCTTATACACAGATGATACAAGTCAACCCTGGCATCTGCACGCTGATGAAGGCACCTTATACGACAACAATTTGATTCACTTAGAATCAAACGTCAGTATCACGAATGAAGATAACGACAATTTCGTACGCTCAATCAGTACCGAATTTATTGAAATTAACCTAAAAACCAAGATCGCAACATCCAACGAACCCATGATTATAAAAGGGGTGAACTTTGTGGTGACCGGCAATGGTTTTAATGCAAATTTAGAAACAAAACAGTACGAGTTAAGTCATCATGTTGAAACGATTTACACCCCTAGCCTGTAGCCTAGTATTGGGCTGGTTGCTGATTCCACAGGCTGTGGCTGGCGAAGCAGATTTCAAACAACAGATCCATATTAAAGCGGAAGACCAAAATCTGGATGGCGTTACCAAAACGCTTATACTCACGCGAAATGTCGCCATCAGCCAAGGCACTTTGTTAATTAAAGCTGATCGCGTAGAAGTGGTTAAAGGTGAAAATTCAGATGAAGGTTTTGAGGTCATTGTTGCTACTGGGAATCCGGCGAGCTATCAGCAGGATCTGGACAATGGTGAAACCGTATTTGCCAGCGCTAACGAGATCCGCTATGAAGTGGCCAACCGCATATTGACTATGGCTGGCGACGCCAAACTGGATCGCGACACCATTAAAATGACCAGTAATAATATTGTTTTCGACTTAATTAAAGAGCAAGTTCGCGCCGCAGACAGTGAAGGGGTTGAAACCGTACTAAGCCCAGAGTCATTTAACCAGTTGAAAGAAAAGGAACCGGAGCAGTAATGGCAACATTAACCGCGACCCATCTCGCCAAATCTTATAAATCTCGCCAAGTTGTGCGCGATGTAAGTTTGGAAGTATCAACCGGACAAATTGTTGGCTTGCTCGGCCCCAACGGTGCGGGTAAAACCACCACCTTTTATATGATTGTCGGTCTTGTTCCTTTAGACAAAGGGAACATTACCATCGACCAGCATTCACTCACGCATCAACCGATGCATGAGCGCGCTCGACAAGGTATTGGCTATTTACCTCAGGAAGCGTCTATATTTCGTAAACTCACCGTGTATGAAAACATCATGGCGATTTTACAAACACGCAAAGCGCTGACAAAAGCCCAGCGTGAAAGCGAAGCTGATTCACTACTTGATGAATTTAACATCAACCATATACGTAATAGTACAGGGATGAGTTTATCAGGGGGCGAACGCCGCCGAGTAGAAATAGCACGGGCACTTGCCGCCGATCCCAAATTTATTTTGTTGGACGAACCATTTGCTGGTGTTGATCCTATATCGGTTAATGATATAAAGAAGATAATCCAACACTTGCGTGATCGAGACATCGGAATTTTGATTACCGATCATAACGTTAGAGAGACGCTGGATGTATGCGAAAAAGCTTACATCGTGAGCCACGGAGAGTTAATTGCACAGGGTACTGCCGAAGACGTTTTGAGTAATCAAAAAGTGAAGGATGTATACCTAGGTGAGCAATTCAGGCTATAGTTAGGGTATCAAAGGAATATTTGTCTAACCAGCTACTACAGGTTAAAGCGTATTAAGATAAGAAGTAGATGAAGCCATCTTTACAACTCAAATTCAGCCAACAGTTAACGATGACGCCGCAGCTCCAGCAGGCGATCAAGCTGTTGCAGCTTTCCACTCTAGACCTCCAGCAGGAAATTCAGGAAGCGCTGGACGCTAACCCATTACTTGAAGTTGAAGAGGGTAGCGATTTCGACAACCTAGAGAAAAGTAACTTAGACAAGCTTACTGAGGGTGAGTCGACGACGGTGTCTTCTTCAGACAGTATTGAAAGTGGTGATGCGCTAGAAAAAAACGAACTGCCCGACGAACTGCCTATCGACAGTACATGGGATGAATACTATTCGGCCTCATCAGCGCCCGCATCGTCGTCTTCAAGCAGTGACGATGAACACGTTTATCAAGGCGAAACAACAGACGATATTCAAGCGCACTTATTGTGGCAAATGCGTCTCACGCCATTCAGCGACCTCGACCGCGCTATTGCCATTGCCATCATTGATTCCATTGACGAATCTGGTTATCTCACTTCGCCTATCGAAGATATTCTCAACAGCATAAATGAAGACGAAGACCTAGAAGAGCCTGTCGAGCTTGATGAAGTGGAATGCGTGCTTAAACGCATTCAGATGTTTGACCCAATCGGTTCTGGCTCGCGCTCACCTCAAGAGTGCTTGATGGTGCAATTGAAGCAATTCTCGCCCGACACGCCTTGGCTTGCCGAAGCCAAAATGCTGATTCAAGAGTACACTGACTTACTTGGCAGCAAAGATTATCGAACCTTAATGCGTAAAACGCGTCTGAAAGAAGACGAGTTACGCGAAGCTATGCGACTGCTCCAGAGCTTAAACCCTCGCCCGGGCAGTGCGTTAGTGACAAAAGAACCCGAATACGTGATTCCTGACGTATCGGTAGCGAAAAAGAACGGCCGTTGGAGTGTTGAATTAAACCCCGACAGCCTGCCAAAACTGAATGTGAATCAGCAATACGCAGCCATGAGTCGAAACTCGAAAAGCAGCAGTGATTCCCAATTCATTCGTTCTCATATGCAAGAAGCCAAATGGTTTATAAAAAGTTTGGAGTCGCGCAACGAGACATTGTTAAAAGTAGCGAACTGTATCGTACAACAACAGTTAGGTTTCTTTGAACATGGGCCAGAAATGATGAAGCCTATGGTACTGAACGACGTAGCTGAAATGGTGGACATGCACGAATCTACGATATCGCGTGTTACCACGCAGAAGTACATGCACACACCTAGAGGTATTTTTGAACTGAAATACTTCTTCTCTAGCCATGTTGCCACTGAATCGGGTGGTGAATGCTCTTCAACGGCTATTCGTGCATTGATCAAAAAATTGGTGGCGGCTGAAAAGCCAGCTAAACCGCTCAGCGACAGCAAGATTGCTCAATTGTTGGCCGACCAAGGCATTAAAGTAGCCCGGCGGACAATAGCAAAATACCGGGAATCGTTATCGATTCCACCGTCTAACCAACGCAAGAGCTTAATTTAATTAAGCTGCAAACCAAAAGGAAGACGACTATGCAAATAAACCTTACTGGTCATCATATTGAGATCACAGATTCTTTGCGTACTTATGTCGATACCAAGTTCAGCAAACTTGAGCGTCATTTTGATCATATTTCTAACGTGCACGTGATATTAAATGTTGAGAAACTCAACCAAAAAGCCGAAGCCACGATGCATTTGAGTGGAGCAGAAGTATTTGCTTCATCTGAAAACACCGATATGTATGCTGCGATCGATAGCATGGTCGATAAACTCGACCGTCAAGTGATCAAGCATAAAGAAAAGCTTAAAAAACACTAATTAAGACAGCATGGATATTAAAGCCATTGTTAGCCTGAACCGCACCGAGTGTGCGGTTCAGTGCAATAGTAAAAAAAGAATTCTCGAAATCATTAGCGATATCGCCGAAAAAACGACCCCAAATGTCGACAAAGTAGACGTACTCACGGCCTTATTAGCACGTGAAAAAATGGGTAGTACAGGTATTGGTAATGGTATTGCGCTCCCTCATGGTCGGCTTCCTGGCTTGGACAGAGTCATTGCCATTATTGTCACCAGCGAACCTCCCATCCAGTTCGATGCTATCGATAATAAACCCGTCGATATCTTTTTTAGTTTACTGGTTCCTGAAGAACAAACCGAAGGCCACTTACAAACCTTGGCCACAATTGCCGGTAAACTGAGCGATAAAGACACCGTAAAAGCCATTAGAAACGCCACTAACGGCGATGATATTCTTACCGCACTAGGCGAATAGTAGCGTAAAGCGATTTAGGGAGAAGCGCATTGAAACTCATCATTATTAGTGGCCGCTCAGGTTCAGGAAAATCGGTCGCATTACGCGCCCTCGAAGACTTAGGCTACTATTGCGTCGACAATATTCCCGTTAATCTTTTGCCCACCCTCACACACACAGTGGTTGACGAATACGACCAAGTGGCCGTGAGTATAGACGTTCGCAATCTGCCTAAAGACCCGAACGAACTGGTAGAAATACTCGATTACCTGCCAGCGTCTTGGTCAATGACAATCGTGTATATCGACGCCAGTGATGACATTCTGGTGAAGCGCTTCAGCGAAACTCGCCGTTTGCACCCTTTAGCCAAGCTCAATAAGTCGCTGTCAGAGGCCATACAAGCAGAAAAAGCCTTGTTAGCGCCGATAGCCGAGCGCGCAGATTTGTATTTAGACACAGATAAACTGTCAATTCATCAACTCGCCGAACTCATTCGTGAGCGTATTTTAGGAAAGAAAAGCTCTCGCTTAGTGTTGGTATTTGAATCCTTTGGTTTCAAACATGGCATTCCCAAAGACGCAGACTATGTTTTCGATGCGCGATTTCTACCCAACCCTCATTGGGAGCCCGACCTAAAACACCTTACTGGTCTGGATGCTCCTGTTGAGGTATTTCTTGGGTCGCAACCCATAGTGACAAAGTTTATTTGGCAAATTCAGAATTTATTAACCACGTGGTTACCGCATTTAGAACGCAATAACCGCAGTTATGTCACTATCGCTATTGGGTGCACAGGAGGCCAGCACCGCTCGGTTTTTGTTGCCCAAAGCCTAGCGAAAAACTTCAGCGACATACATCCAGATGTTCAAATTCGCCACCGAGAGTTGAATCAATAATGCGTATTGAAAAAACCGTCACTATCGTCAACAAGCTAGGATTACATGCACGAGCAGCGACTCAACTGGTGCAATTGGCCAACCAATTCGATGCTCAAATTATGCTTCACAAAGGCGATAAACAAGCCAACGCCAATAGTGTATTAGGGTTAATGATGATGGAGAGCCATCAAGGCGAGCAAATACTCTTAGTCAGTGAAGGCCCCGATGCTGAAGCTGCGCTCGACGCTGTGGAAGCGCTCATTGCCGGTCGGTTTAATGAGGCTGAGTAAAACACTCAGCCCCACCCTATTTACTCCAATTTAATGTAATTGCCTGAACACGAGCTATTAACCGCCAGACCGTCTTCTTGAGCACTCAGGTTAATCCCCAAGCGACAACGTTCGACCACTTCTACCCAGCGTTCATTCAAGTCACTATCGAGAATAATCAACAGAGAACGTTGAGAGGTTGCTCGCAGTTTAGCAAGTAGCACCAAATACGGCACATCTTCGCTAACAGTCATCGGCATCACTTGCACCGATGTTAAATAGGAATACTCACACAGATTCTCGAATTGATACTTTACCTCATTGTTCTGACTCAAGCGCAATACACAAGATTCAGAATCCGCGACTGACCAGTCCTTACCTTGCCAACTAAAATATTGTGGAGTGTCGTCGCTATCTAACCGTGACCATTGATAGAGGTTTTCTGTATCACCGTCCATCATGCGTATTGGGTACGCTTCAACATTATTGCGTACTAATACACGTGGCTCCTGAGCCGCTTCAATATCAGCGTAAGAGTTCACACCTAGTAAGGTCGCGATACCACTTGCACTGAAAATAGCGGCAATAGTCATGGTAATGAACACACCTTTTGGTACTTGCCAGTCCCATTTTTTTACGCGCATAAACTTACACACCACAAAGCTCACTATGGCGGTAACCGCGCCCCAAAACACGGCGACAAAGGGAAGTAGGAAATCGCCGATGGCATGCGTTGAACTGGGGCGCCCCAACTGCGCCACAAGGTTTTGCTGAGTATGAAGGCTAAAGTAAATAAAGCTGGCCACGATCAAACTGAGAGACACGGGCAAATGTTTTAATAACGATGTTGATTTCACGACATTCTCCTTGAGTTGATTCAAGCCCTGCGCTTGATAACAGGGCTATCAGTCTTATTCCTTAGTAGGTTTTGATGTATTCACGCCCTGTCTCCTAACTCGCTTTTTCGAACAAAGGTGTAATTAGGGTGGAATCGATGGTGACGACTTCTTGGGTCAGTTGGTACTCATGTAAATATTCGGCAATCGTGGTGAACGTGGCGGTTTTCACTTTGCCAGGATGGTCATTCAAACTCACACCACTGGAAAACATACTGCCAAGAGAAAGTTTAAACCGGCTCATATGAACAGGTTGAGCGTCAAAGTACGCTTTTGTATTTTGTTTTAACCTCGCTTGATCGGTTGTGTCGTAAATTGCCGAATTGATCAAGTCTAACGTGTATTCTGTGCAATTTTGGCGTTCAGACGTGTAAGGGCTAGCAATCACAGAATAATAAGGTACGTGAAGGGTACGGGCTTTTTCACTAGCAAGTAACGCGACCAGTTTGTGCTGAAGTTCAGGGGTAGGAATAATCACACCTGCTTTCAGTGCTTTCGCTCCCCAGAAAAAATCTACCGGATAATCCGTAACTAAGTCGCTTATCCCCGGATCTTGAGCGCGTTGATACAAATTGTGGATCGCATAGCCGTATTCCGTCTCACCGCTATCAGTTTCAATCGCCGAATACACAGCGATAGCAGTGTGGGTATATTGAATCCCCTTTGGTAAATCTTCGGTTGGGCGCCCTTGTCGCGCAATAATAAAAGCATATGCGCCTTGCTCTGCGGCATAACGTTCCACACGTTTAGCAAAGTTCACAATTTCTTCCGGCTTGAAAACCGCTTCCTGTGGTGCCTGACTACCTGCTTGGGCGAAAGACGCCCAAGCTAAACAACCGATAAATAGTAACTTTTTCATTGTTATATCCCTCAACAGTGCCGCAATAACGTTAGTCGTTCACCGTGGTTTGATTAATGATGACCTGATTCGGCGAGGGGTCGCAGGTAATCACTTTATCTGTGATTGGCAGTGGTTTTGGCTTTTCAGAAGCCTGGTGTAAATCCTTCATCGCTTCATGGCTGACATGAGCAACAGATACCGCCGTGCCTCCTACTATTAACACCGGTACGGCAACGGCCGCACTTGCTACAGAAGCCGTGACTTTTGAGGCTTCAATACTGGCTAATACGCTGTGTTTACTTGCTTGTCCAGAATGATCCACAGAGTCATCTGCGTACAAAGGCTGACAAAAAGCGGCGGTGATCAATACAGTTGAAATTAACTTTTTCATTGCTAGTTCCTTTTAATGAAGACGCTATCAACTTAGAAAAAGGATTAATATTTGTAAACTTCGATGAAAAATGTAGTATAAATCACCACCAAAGGTATTAAATATTTATACTTATGAGCCAAATTAAGCACATTACTGCGGTACTCAAACAGTCACTTAGGGAACAACAACTCACCTATAAAGACGTTGCGATTGCACTCGATTTAAGCGAAGCGAGTATCAAGCGCTGTTTCTCTCATCACAATTTTTCCTTGGAACGATTAGAGGAGATTTGTGGGCTGATGAAAATGGAATTGACCGACCTATTCGCCAAAGCGCAAAAGCAAGGACAGCGCATTTCACAGCTCACTGCCGAGCAGGAAGTTGAACTACTACAAGATCCTAGGTTACTACTGGCTGCTGTTTGTGTTCGCGACGGCTGGAAGTTTGACGAACTGATTTCTCACTACCAAATCGAGCAACACGAAGGAATACGGTTGATGGCTAAGTTAGACAAACTGCGTTTAATAGAACTATTGCCCGGTAATGACTATCGCTTGTTGATTGCACAGGACTTTCGCTGGATCCCCGGTGGCCCGTTAGAGCGGTTTATGGAAAAAGAGGTAATGGTGAAGTTTATGGACCCAAAGAAAAACGAGCCTTGGACATTTCGGTTTTACTTACGAGGGCGATATTCAGACTCTTCCGTTGCCATTATTCAGCGCCGTCTTAATCAACTCACTAAAGAAGCGGCTCAGCTCAGTGAAGAAGACAACTTATTACCTATCGATGAACGTAAACACATGGGCTTGCTCATGGCTATGCGCCCATGGGAGCCATCCCTGTTTGAAAATATGCGCCGGAACAGCTCCGAGTAGTCGATAAAGCCGGGCTAATAAAACTGGTGGATCTGTTTATTTTCACCTAACTCATGTAACCTATACGTCTGTTTTGTCAGTCTTTCATAGGTGTCATGTGGCAGAAGCGCTTGAATCAAAACACACTCAAGGTCAGCTCCACGAAATCAATCGGGCACTATCAGAAGGGCGATTCGTCTCGGTTCGTAAATTCCTACACGAAATTCCCCCTAGTGATGTAGCCTTGATCTTAGAATCGAGCCCAACCAAAACTCGTGAAGAGTTGTGGGATTTACTCGATGACGATTTTCATGGCGATGTATTAGAAGAACTATCCGAAGAGGTACGTAACGGCATCATCACTAAAATGGTTCCGTCGAGCGTTGTTGACGCGCTCGAAGACATGGATACCGATGATTTAGCCGAAACGCTAAGCAGTCTGCCAGACCAAGTATTGCAAGATATTTTGCAATCAATGGATGCCCAAGACCGCGTGCGCGCAGAACAAGCCTTGTCTTACGGTGAAGAAACCGCAGGTTTCATTATGAACACCGACACCATTACTTTACGTCCAGATGTGACGGTAGATGTGGTGTTGCGTTACATTCGCCTGAAAGGAGAATTACCGGAGAATACCGATACCTTTTACGTTGTTAATCGCACTGACAATTTAGTCGGTTTAGTGCCTGTCACCCGACTGCTCACGGCGCCAGCAGAAGCCAATGTATCTGATGTGATGGACGAAGAAGCCGAGGCGATTTCGGTTAATATGCCAGACGACGAAGTCGCAAGCTTATTTGAACGCTACAATTGGTTATCTGCCCCAGTAGTTGATGAAAAACACCGCCTCGTCGGGCGTATTACCATTGATGACGTGGTTGATATTATCCGTGAAGATGCCGAACACTCGATGATGAGTATGGCGGGTTTGGACGACGAAGAAGACACCTTTGCACCAGTATTGCAAAGTACCAAACGTCGTTCGGTATGGCTGGGCGTGAACTTAGTCACGGCCTTACTTGCGGCCATGGTCAGCGATTTATTTGAGGCGACGTTAAGTCAGTTAGCGGTACTGGCTATTTTGAATACCATTGTACCCAGTATGGGTGGCGTAGCAGGAAACCAAACCCTAACACTCGTAATCCGTGGTATGGCACTTGGGCATGTTAACCCTAGTAACGCCCGTTGGTTGATCAGCAAAGAATTGTCGATAGGGTTTCTCAACGGTTTGATCTGGGCTGTGCTCATCGCCTCTGTGATTGCGCTATGGAAAGGCGACGCCATGCTAGGCGTGATCATTGCCTTTGCTATGATGATGAACATGATTGCAGCTGCACTTTCGGGCGCAACTTTGCCGATTATCATGAAAAAGCTGAAAATTGACCCAGCGTTAGCAGGTAGCGTTATTCTAACCACCATCACAGATGTAGTAGGCATATTCGCCTTTTTAGGTACGGCAACCTTGTTCTTGGTTTAATTGCGCACAGACCTAGCACTCTCTGTGTTGGGTGAGTTGATTTATTTAGTGACATTAAAAAAGCCCTCGTGAATCACTTCAGAGGGCTTTTTATTATTTGATCACCTTAAGGTTAGGTTTACCTTTAGGCGGTGGTGGCGGTGGCGACTGAGGCTGCTCTGGTGGCAACTCATTATCGTCTACCGCAGATAACAACTCTTCATCATCAGTCAATGACTCTTCAGGCGCAAAAACAGTTCCCGCGCCATTCTCTCTCGCGTAAATCGCTTGTACAGCCTGACAAGGCATACTCAAACGACGTGGCTGCCCACTGAAACGCGCTTGAAAGGCCAAACCATCGAGATCAAGATGAAAGTTCACGCACGCAGCAGGAGAAATGTTCAAAACGATTTGACCGTCTTTCACAAATTCCTGCGGTACCTCTACCATTGGGTAGTTCGCATCAACGACAATATATGGCGTTAAATCGTTATCTACAATCCAGTCGAAAAACGCTTTCAGCAAATAAGGCTGGTTTGACGTCATTGGACTCATAGTGGGTTGTGGATCTCACGTTCTTGGTCAGTCAAAGACGCTTTGAATGAGCTACGTGAGAAAATACGATTCATGTATGCGTTCAATTCTTTGCTGCCAGCACCAGTTAATTGGATACCGAGTGCCGGTAAACGCCACAATAGCGGTGCTAGGTAGCAATCTACTAAGCTGAACTCTTCACTCATAAAGTAAGGCATTTCAGCGAATAATGGAGCTAGGCTAAGCAGTGCTTCACGCAATTCATTACGCGCAACTTCAACATCACCTTCACCACGGAAGATCTTCGCAGCAAGGCTGTACCAGTCGTTCTCGATACGGTGCATCATCAAGCGGCTTTGGCCACGAGATACAGGGTATACAGGCATCAACGGAGGGTGCGGGAAGCGCTCGTCAAGATACTCCATAATGATATGGGACTTGTACAGCACCAACTCGCGATCCACTAGAGTAGGAACGGTACCGTAGGGGTTTAAGTCAAGCAGATCTTCTGGCAAGTTGCTTGGGTCAGTGTAGCTAATTTCTACGCCAACACCTTTCTCTGCCAGTACAATACGTACCTGATGACTATAAATATCAATCGTGTCTGAGAACAACGTCATTATTGAACGTTTATTCGCGGCTACGGCCATTCAATCGCCTCCGTTAAGGAACAAGTGGTAAAAACAGAATGGTCTATTTTACCAGAAATAAAATAAAAAAGGGGGCGGATTGCCCCCTTTTTGGATTATACAGCATTTTTCTGCGATTAGTGTAAATCGCGCCAAAAATCTTTCTTCAACAAATACACAAAAATAAACAACACTACAATAAATACCAGCACCCATTTTCCGATGCGTTCAGACTCTAAACGCGCGGGTTCACCTGTGTATTCTAAGAAGTTAACCAGGTCAAGAATGGCCTTGTCATATTCTGCTGTGGACATGGTGCCATCGCCGTCGTTGGTTAGCCCTACATACTGCTTCACCATTTCACCGTCGATCAGCTTTTCTTCGTAGGTTTCACGCTGCGTACCTTGAAGCGGTTGCAACACATGAGGCATGCCCACTTCTGGAAATACCTTATTGTTCACACCAAACGGTCGGCTTGGGTCAACATAAAAGGTACGCAGATACGTATACAGCCACTCTGGGCCGCGAACACGTGCAACCAACGTCAGGTCAGGGGGCGCTGCGCCAAACCATCCAGCAGCGGCTTCCTCTGGCATTGCTCGGGTAATGTAATCACTGACCTTTTCACCCGTAAACTGCAAGTTCTCTTGCCCTAATTCATCAGATATACCTAAGTCGGTAAAGGTACGCTGATAGCGTTGGTATTTCATCGAATGGCAGCCTAAGCAATAGTTCATGAACAATTGCGCACCGCGTTGTAACGACGCTTTATCGTGAAGGTCGATATCGGGCTCATCGAGGTGGTAACCACTACCCGCCGCTACTGCCAAGCCAGGAATCAATAGTACTAATGCGAAAATCAGTTTTCTCATTTAGGGATCCTCGTGGGTACAGGCTTGGTCTTTTCGTTTTTGCTGTAAATGAACAACAACACGAAGAAACCGAAGTAGAACAATGTAGCAAACTGAGAAGCAATAATTTTCCAGTTTTCTTGCGGCGTACCACCTAGGTAACCTAAAAACACAAACACAATGGCAAACACAATCAAATTCACCTTGTGTAGCCCGCAGCGATAACGCCACGATTTCACCTTACCGCGGTCGATCCAAGGCAAAGCAAATAAAGCGGCAATTGCTCCAAACATCGCGCATACACCCAGCAGTTTATCCGGCACGGCTTTCAAAATGGCGTAGAAAGGCGTGAAGTACCAAACTGGGAAAATATGCTCTGGGGTTTTCAATTGGTTCGCAATTTCGAAGTTGGGGTGTTCTAAGAATTTACCGCCCATTTCAGGAGCGAAAAACAAGATATAACAGAACGCAAACAAGAACACACAGAAGGCAACCATATCTTTCAATACAATATGAGGGAAGAACGGCACCACATCGTCGGCTATGTCGTACTTACTGGTGTAATACTCATGAATTTCAAACTTGGTTTTGTCTTCTTCTGCCAAGCTGCCTTTTTTGTGTTTAATCGCCACACCGTCAGGGTTGTTCGACCCCACTTCATGTAATGCAATAATGTGCAAGAACACCAGAATAACAATCACCAAAGGTAGTGCTATCACGTGCAAGGCAAAAAATCGGTTCAGCGTGGCACCCGAAATAACATAGTCACCTTGGATCCAGATGACTAAGTCTGGGCCTACAACAGGAATCGCACCAAACAGCGATACAATAACCTGCGCGCCCCAATAAGACATTTGCCCCCACGGCAATACATACCCCATAAAGGCTTCAGCCATGAGCGCCAAATAAATAAACATGCCGAACACCCACAGGAGTTCACGTGGCTTTTGGTACGAACCGTAAATCATGCCGCGGAACATGTGCATATACACCACAATAAAGAACGCCGACGCGCCAGTACTGTGCATGTAACGAATGATCCACCCATAGTCAATTTCACGCATGATGTATTCAACAGAGGCAAACGCGCGCTCTGCTGAAGGCTCAAAATTCATCGTCAACCAAATACCGGTAACAATTTGGTTAACCAACACTATGGTGGCGAGAAAACCAAACACGTACCAGAAGTTCATATTTCTCGGTGCGGGATATTGAATAGCGTGCATGTTCGCTACCCGCATCATTGGGATACGTTCTTCAATCCAGTTCAAGAAGGCATTCATAATTAGGCAGTCTCCGCTTCTGAGCCAATAATCACAGTGTGATCATCAACGTATTGATAAGGAGGGACCACCAAGTTCAACGGCGCAGGAACATTTTCAAATACGCGGCCGGCCATGTCGAATTTTGAACCGTGGCAGGGGCAAAAAAAGCCATCAGGCACACCTTCTACCACTTCTTCAAATGCACCGTCTTTCAGGTGTTGTGGCGAGCACCCCAAATGGGTACAGATACCCACTAATATCAGGTACTCTTCTTTCATCGAGCGGAAACGATTTTGGGCAAATGTGGGTTGCTGTTGAGCTTCAGACTGAGGATCTTTGAGTTTATCTTCGTGGTTGGCCAACTCTGACAAAATAGCGGGCGTTCTGCGTACAATCCACACGGGCTTGCTGCGCCACATCACGCGAATTAGCTGACCAGGTTCAATGCCACTTATATCAACTTCTACATCGGCACCGGCAGCTTTCGCTTTTGCACTTGGGTTCCAGGACGCAACAAAAGGTACCGCCGCACCAACAACCCCTACTCCGCCAACAACAGAAGTCGCAACGGTTAAAAACCGGCGACGCGCATTATCGGGTGATGAATTGTCGTTAAGTGCAGAATCTTTTGCATCGAGAGATACATTGCTCATCCACATTTCTCCAGGTTTGGACAACGATGCGTCACCAGACAGGGTCTAGAGCTCACACCTAATCGTTTTAGCCGCAGATTAATTGCAAAGCAACCCTGCGATTTCAACTTGAATTTTGCGTTAAAAATCGACGAAAAATGATAAAAGAAAACCCCTACAAAGCACAAGGAAATACTCGTCATTAACAAATAATTAATTGTGCTGTATCAAGTTTTTCATCGGTTTTTATTGGCGATCTATTACTCAGTTCTAGCTATTGTAGACGTGTTCTCAAGACTTTTCCGCTCTTTTCCTTACTTTTTATATGGAATAGTTTTCATTTTTAATAGCTTAGCGAATACACGTCTGGGGTTTTATTTTTTCGCCTCGTTTCAGCAGCCACTGAGCATTTTTCACAGGCAATAAAAAACCCGGTATAAACCGGGTTTTTGAATTCGAAATCTCGAAATAAAACGAATTAACGTTTTGAGAATTGAGGCTTCTTACGTGCTTTGTGAAGACCCACTTTCTTACGTTCAACGCGACGAGCGTCACGAGTAACGAAACCAGCTTTACGTAGCGCTGGGCGAAGTGCTTCATCATATTCCATCAATGCACGAGTAATGCCGTGACGGATTGCACCAGCTTGACCGTTAGAACCACCACCTTTAACAGTGATGTATAGGTCAAACTTTTCAGTCATTTCAACAAGTTCTAGAGGCTGACGAACAACCATGCACTCAGTCTCACGACCGAAGTACTCGTCTAGAGCACGCTGGTTTACTACGATGCTACCTGTACCTGGACGCAGGAACACGCGAGCAGTAGAACTTTTGCGACGGCCAGTGCCGTAATATTGAGTATCTGCCATGTCAAATGCTCCTTAGATGTCCAAAACTTGAGGTTGCTGTGCAGCGTGATTGTGTTCAGCGCCTGCGTAAACTTTCATTTTACGGAACATTGCACGGCCTAGAGGACCTTTTGGCAACATACCTTTAACTGCTTTCTCGATAACCATTTCTGGCTTGTGAGCGATCAGTTTTTCAAAGTTTGTCTCTTTTAGACCACCTGGGTAACCAGTGTGCGCGTAGTACATTTTGCCTTTCGCTTTGTTACCAGTCACAGTCACTTTTTCAGCATTGATAACTACAATGTAGTCACCAGTGTCAACGTGTGGTGTGTACTCTGGCTTGTGTTTGCCACGCAAACGTAAAGCAATCTCCGCCGCTAAGCGACCCAATGTTTTGTCTGTGGCGTCAACCACGTACCAGTCGCGTTTTACCGTTTCTGGTTTTGCAACAAAAGTTTTCATTTAAAATTCACCCGAAAATATCGTCGTTACTGATTTCCGCACCAGCGAAAATCACCATAAAAATCAATGCAAAGACCCCTTCGAGTCGACTGATTCTTCCACCTTCCCACAGGTGGGTGTAACTGGGCAGGGCGCGAATTATACAGGATTTGAGCAAAAAGCGAACCCCAAATACAGGAAAAATAAAAATAAAACCGTATTCAAGGTAAGTTGGTGGTGATGAGCATGAATACATCGCCATCGAGCATGGCTGATTCCCTTGAACAAAACTGTGAAAAACAATGTATTTGTATCGATTTACTACAAAATAAACGCTACATTTACAGATGTTTCTCATTTCCTCAGGCGGGCTTTAGTGTGGTGAAAAAATGGTAAAGTGGTTACTCAGCGCTACGCTATTCGCTTTATTGTGGCTAGCCCAAGCGCCTCGCGCTACTGCTAACGAAGTGGTGTACACCCGTGCGTTTACCGGCGCAGATTACGATTATTACCACGCTCAAGTATTGCGCTCTGCAATCGCAATAACTGCCGATTACGGTGAAACCGTCGTCCGGCCACACCCTCATCCTATGCCCCAAGCCCGTCAAATATTAATGCTATCAAAAGGCAGTGCCGACGTGATGTGGTCGGCAACAACGAACGAAAGAGAAAAAAAGCTCTTGCCAGTTCGCTTGCCACTATTACAGGGATTAGCGGGTTATCGGGTTTTTATTATCCAAAAAGACAATCAAGATGCATTTCCCAAAGACATGACATTAGACATGTTACGTGAAAAAACCGCCGTACAAGGGATAGACTGGCCCGATTTGGTGGTAATGCAAAAAAACGGGTTTAACGTGAATGGCGCCAATTGGAGTCAATGGTTTGCGTCAATGTACAACTCGATTCAACGCGGTGTTGTCGACTATTTTCCTCGCAACGTGATTGAAGTTAGCCGTGACTTAAACCGGCACAAAGACAAGAAAATCGAATTGGAGCAATACCACCTACTGCGGTACCCCAATTATGAGTATTTCTTTGTTTCTCCCTCTCGCCCAGAGTTAGTTGAGCGATTGGAAGTAGGGCTCATTCGATTGTTAGAAAGTGGCGAACTTGCCAAACTCTTTATGCAGCACCAAAACCATCAACGTGCTATGAAACTAATTGCCGATAAAGAGCGCGTTGTTTTTGACATCGAGAACCCGAGTTTGTCGTATCGTTTTGACGATACATTGTGGGCCAAAGACCCACAAATTGGCATTTCAATGCTCACCCAACACCGTGAAAAAAAGTAACTGAATAAAGGGACGATAAAGGTTTTTTTGGCAGGTTATTCACTGTGTTTTTTAACTTGCTGCCATAGCGATTCCATATCGTCTAAACTCAAGTTAACCAGAGGTGTCCCCTTCTGCTTAGCCAAGGCCTCAACATGGTTAAAGCGCGTTGCAAATTTAAGGCTGGCTTTACGTAACGCGGTATCTGCGTCAACCTGACAATGACGAGCCAAATTCACCATAGCAAATAAAGCATCGCCAATTTCCTCTTCTATCGCTTTGGCGTTTTGAGGAGTACGAACCAGCTCGGCGTGAATTTCATCCACTTCTTCCCGCACTTTATCAAGCACTGGAGCGACATCTGACCAATCAAACCCAACGGTTGCGCACTTTTTTTGTAACTTTTGTGCATACAAGAGAGCGGGTAACCCATTGGGAACGGTATCCAGTAAATAAGTCACAGACTTCCCTTTCAACTCGCGTTCTTGGCGCTTAATGGCTTCCCACTGCTCAGCCAATTCAGATTCAGTCGCACCACCATCGGCGAATACATGAGGGTGACGACGGACCATCTTGTCACTGATCGCATTGGCAATATCAGTAAACGAAAAATCGCCGTTTTCTTTTGCTATTTGGGCATAAAAAACAATTTGAAATAACAGGTCACCGAGTTCGTCTTTGATGTCCAGTTTGTCGTTGCGCATGATCGCATCGACCGCTTCATAGGCCTCTTCAATGGTATACCGCGTGAGCGAAGCCATTGTTTGCTTAACATCCCACGGGCAGCCATGTTCTTTGTCTCGCAATCTGGCCATAACATCCAGTAACCGTTGTAACGCGTCTTGAGGATTACTGGGACTTTCTGACCACATCTTGAATATCCTTAAGTTGGCGTAACCTGCTCATCACTTTTGACAAGGTTTCGGTGTCTGGTACTTCTACAGAAATGGTAATTAACGCAGTTTGACGCGCTTTGTCACTCAAACTATTCACCCCGAGTAAAGCCACACTCTCGTTGGCTAATACTGTAGTGATGTCTCGTAACAGACCAGTTCTGTCGTGACAGTAAATGTCGATACCGGTTTCAAACCCAACTTTAATCGACTCTGACCAATTTACTTCAATTTGGCGTTCTGGGTGCTGGTTGAGCAAATTTTGTAATTGTTCACAAGACTCTTTGTGTACACTTACGCCCCGGCCTTGCGTGATATAGCCCAATATGGGGTCGCCCGGCACTGGCTGACAACAGTTGGCCAATTGGCTCAATAGATGCCCTACCCCTTCTACTACCACACTGTCTTTCTTGCCTTTTGCTCCGGCCGAACGACGGGTCTTGAGCTTGGGGCTCACTTCAGGCTCAGGTTCTGGCTGAAGTAACTGCTGCAAATAATGCACAACCGACATCACGCGCACGTCGCCAGCACCAATTGCCGCGTACAGGTCGTCTACATGACCCATATTAAACTTCTCACAGGCTTTCACCGCGTCTTTCACTGGTAACTGAGCACGTTGCAGTTCTCGCTCAAGTAACTCTTTACCGGCTTGCAGGTTTTTCTCTTTGTCTTGCTTCTTGAAGAACGAGTGAATCGTAGCCCTTGCACGAGAAGAATGCACATAGCCCAAGCCAGGGTGCATCCAGTCACGGCTGGGGTTGAGCTCTTTACCGGTGTGAATTTCAACCTGATCACCGCTTTGCATTTGGTAGGTAAACGGCACAATACGGCCGTTAACTTTAGCCCCAATACAACGGTGCCCCACATTACTGTGAATGTAATAAGCGAAGTCCAACGGTGTAGAACCTTGCGGCAGGTCGATCACGTCGCCTTTTGGAGTAAATACGTAAACCCGATCATCGAACACCTGACTGCGCAACTCTTCAACGATATCACCAGATTCCGCCACTTCTTCTTGCCACAACAAAATGCGGCGCAACCAGTTAATGCGCTCGTCGTACCCTGATTGTTTGCCCGTTGAACCTTCTTTGTATTTCCAGTGCGCAGCGACGCCTAATTCTGCATCCTGATGCATTTGTTGGGTGCGAATTTGAATTTCAACTGGTTTGCCTTCCGGCCCGACTATAACCGTGTGGATTGACTGATAACCGTTGGCTTTTGGGGTCGCGATGTAGTCGTCAAACTCTTGGGGAATATGTTTGTAAGCAGCATGCACCGTACCCAGTGCGGCATAACAATCTTGCAATCGCTCTGCGATAATACGCACTGCACGAATATCAAAAAGCTGCTCAAACGTAAGGCGCTTTTTCTGCATTTTCTTCCAAATGCTATAGATGTGTTTAGGTCGCCCATACACTTCAGCGCGAATATGCTCGTTGTCGAGGTGTGCTTGTAGATCAGCCACCAAGTTTTCGATGTACTCAGCACGCTCTTTGCGCTTGCCGTCGAGTTGCTTGGCAATTTGTTTGTAAGTATCAGGGTGCAAGTAACGGAAAGCGAGGTCTTCCAACTCCCACTTTAACTGACCAATACCCAGACGATTAGCCAATGGCGCATAGATAGCTGAACACTCTCGCGCAACCATTACCCGCGTTTCTTCGTCGGCTTTTTTCACTTTTTGCAGCGCACAAATGCGCTCAGCCATTTTGATCACCACGGCGCGTACGTCTTCGACCATGGCCAATAACATACGACGAATACTATCAATATGCTGTTCATCAGGGGCTGATAATACGCTACCGCTTTGCTTTCTCGCGTGGAGCGCTTTAATTGCGTCCATACGACGCACACCGAGGATCAACTGTTCAATTTCTTCACCAAACTCGTTGTGAATGTCTTCTTCACTCAACTGGTGTTGTTCGCAATACGGGAACACCAAAGCGGCTTGAAGGGTAACATCGTCCATATTGAGTTGATGGAGGATTTCAACCATTTCTTGGCCAACAAGCAACTGCTCCGGCATCTCGGATATATCTCGGAGCTTTTGCTTTGTTTCTTGGCTAAGCGACAAACTGTCTAACCACCCCTCAAAACCGGGGCGATCTGATTCATGTACTTTTCTCGTTGAAACCATAATCTCTTACTCGCTACTTAACTGTCCGTGGATGCGAGAACAACGCCATTAACTCAACGTGCTGCGTAAACGGAAACATTTCTAATAGCCCAATCTTGTCCAGCTTATAGCCACCCGCGAGCAGAAAGGCTGCATCGCGAATAAAGCTCGCTGGGTTGCAAGAAACATACAACACTTGTTCGACTTGGCTTTTCGCTATTTGTTCACAAGCGACACGCGCCCCGTCTCGGGAGGGATCGAGCAGTATTTTATTGGGCTGGCTGGCCAGATATTCGCGTACTGCATCACCGTCATTCAAATCGTGATGCACCCAGTTAATGCCGGTCATGCCCTCTAGTTGCGCATTGTGTGCACCTCGTTCAACCATGGTAGGTACACCTTCTACCGCGCTAACACTTGCTCCCGACTTCGCCAATGGCAATGTAAAATTACCAAGCCCGCAAAACCAGTCAGCTATCACGTCGCTGGGCTGAGGTGCCAACCACGCCATTGCTTGGGCTACCATTTTGCTGTTCACGGCTTTATTCACCTGAATAAAGTCGCTGTCTTTGGCACGAATATGCAAATTATCATGGGTTTCACATATCAGCGCTAGCTCTTCGCCAGACAGGCAAACTGGCGGTTTTCCCTGCGGCTCCAACACCAACTGTACCTGATTATCGATGGCAAATTGTTGAAGCAAATCAGTGTCGGCTGTATTTAGCTCACGGGTAACTCGCAGTGCAACCTGCTGCAAATTATCAGCGGCCATTAAACTAACATGGCCTAAAAATTTACGCCCCGACAACGCCGATAGCGTATTTTTTAGTGGCGATAACAAGCGGGCTAATTCAGGGACCAAAATGGGGCAGGCATCAATATCAATGATGTTTTTGCTTCCCTGCTCTCGATAGCCCATTTTGAACGCTTTGGGATTTCGGCTATCAATCGCCAACCTCGCCTTTCTGCGATAGGCAGGGCGCTCACTGCTCACGGGTTGACACCAAGGCAGTGCCGCAATAGAAAGCTGACGTTTGATTTGTTCATCCAGCGCGCCTTGTCGCCACGCCAACATTGCATCCGCATCTACGTGCTGAGAATGGCAACCACCGCATTGTGATGCATGTGAGCAAAACGGCGCTTGTCGAGCTGAATGAGGCTGGCTAATACGCACCGCTTTACCCGACCAATGGTGTTTGCTTTTGCGTGTAACTTTAACGTCGCAAGTTTCACCCGGCAGAGCATTATCGACAAATAAGATTGGCGCGTGCTGACGACAGACACCTTGTCCAAAAGCATCTACATCGTCAATGGTTACCGTGACCTTGGTCACTTTATCGGCGCCAGACCGAGGACTTTTTTTCGGCTTATAAAAACTAACCACAACGCTACCCTTGGGACTCTAACACTACCGTGGCCACTGCATAAGCTTGCTCATCCGCTATCGATAAATGAGCGTGGGTCACGCCTCGCTGCTCGCACAGCTTGGCAAACGTATCGCAAAAGACCAGTCCGGGCGCACCATATTCGTTGTTAGTCACTTCGATGTGCTGCCACCCAACGCCGTTCCCAATACCGGTTCCCAGCGCTTTAACGGCTGCTTCTTTTGCCGCAAATCGCTTCGCAAGGAAACGCGCCGGCTGAGCATGCGACAAAAACACCGCTAGCTCGTTAGAGGTTAATACCCGTTCAGCCAGTTTGTTGGAACGCGACAACCCCGCTTCAATCCGATCAATTTGTACGATGTCTGTTCCTAAACCTATCAACGCCATAATTAACCTTGTACTAATGCCTGAAGTCGCGCTTCCTGCATCAAACTACGCATATCTGCTACCGCTTTGTGTAGGCCGTCAAACGCAGCACGAGCAATAATGGCGTGGCCAATATTCAATTCGATGATTTCTGGAATAGCGGCAATTGGTTTTACGTTGTGATAGTGCAAACCATGTCCAGCGTTCACTTTTAAACCAAGGCTATCTGCGTAACGAATACCATCTACCAAGCGCGCCAATTCTTTTTCTTGTGCGGCTTCTGAAGGGGCATCTGCGTATTGGCCGGTGTGAATTTCAATAAAAGGCGCGCCTGCAACTTTAGCCGCGTCGATTTGCGCTTTGTCTGCATCGATAAATAGCGACACAATAATATTCGCATCAGCCAATCGTTTACATGCCGCGGTGATATTCTCGAGGTTACCCGCTACATCCAAACCGCCTTCAGTGGTTAACTCTTCACGCTTTTCAGGTACTAAGCAGCAAAATGTCGGCTTTACTTCTTCAGCAATACGCAACATTTCTTCGGTAACGGCCATTTCCAAATTCAAACGTGTGTTAATGGTTTCCGCTAAAATACGTACGTCTCGGTCTTTAATATGGCGGCGATCCTCACGCAAATGCACGGTAATGCCGTCGGCTCCCGCGCGTTCAGCCATATCTGCAGCATGAACAGGGTCTGGATAATTGGTACCGCGCGCATTTCGCAATGTCGCAATATGATCGATATTTACACCCAAAAAGATTTCTTTCATCTCAATACTATCGCTTCAACCTAGATGGGTGACAGTGTAACAAATATCCCTGCAAACGTGGGATTTATAGCGGAGAAATTTACGAAATTATTAGCGTGGGATTAGCGTTTATACGCAGCAAAAAGCTCTCTGCTTTTCAGCGGTTTATCACCCAGTAGAGGTTTGAGCGCTAAGCGGCAAAGTAACTTGGCAGTTTGGCGAGCTAAGGGCGTCCAGTTTTCCTGTTGAAGCTCGATAATACCCTGACCTGAAAGTTTAACCCCTTTGGCAAATTCTGAACAAAACACTAACCCTTCTTCCGCGCTTAACGCATAAAATGCCGAAGGAGAGATTGCATCGCCGCCGTTCGCCTCATAGCCGAGGTCAGGCATCACCCCCATTTCTTCTAATACTATAAATTCAAACTGACGAAGAACGGGTTCTACATCGTCAGAATGATTTAACGCATGTAGAGCCGCTTGATAGCCGTTGTAAACGGATTCGGAGGCCAACCCTTCGGGCATTAGACGATTTACCAATTCGTTGACGTAAAAAGCACAAAACAAAGCTTGGCCTGTTAACGGCACTGACGAAGCGTTGGCTTCGATGGTTTTTAAATTCTTTAAATCGCCACGGCCTGTGAGTTGAAGTTTGAGAGATTGTAACGGCTGCAACAGGCTCTTTCTGTCACTTTTGGCTCCTCGTACCCCTTTCGCTACCACGCGTACCTTGCCGAGTTCCAAGGTAAAAAAATCGACTAAGAAACTGGTTTCCCGGTAACTTCTCCGATGAAGCACATAGCCTGTTAGCCACTCATTCTGCATGTTCTGTCGATCAAGCCCGTTTAAGTCGTACCACTTTCATGGTCTCGAATTCCAGCCCAGCTACATTTTCTACCTGACGGTAATAGGTAAGGTTGACGCGTGCGCCCTGCAAACTTTTGTAGCCCTCTTTGCGCTTAAAAATAAAAGGCACGTCAACCCCTTCTAACATGATGGTATGACGCACCCAATCGCCATCTTCACGTTGCACATGCGACACAACCTTCTGATTTTCAGAATGATTCAGCTGGTTGTGCTTTGTCAGTAATTTATCAATTGTCTTATCAATCGTCATAAGCCGCCAACTGTTCGATGAGTAGCTGCACCGACTCCCTTCCTCTAAAGGCATTCACATCCAATTGGTAAGCAGCCTGAATGCGTTTGACATTAGGGTTAGGCCATATTGCCGTATCGACATTAAAGGCGATGGCGTCGACTTCATTCCCTTGGTAACGCAACACCAATTTCAAGTGATTTTGACCGACAATACGCTGCTGTACTACGTCAAACACACCATCAAACAAAGGCGTTTCAAAGCCTTGACCAAAAGGCCCAGCAGAGCGCAACGTATGAGCCAAAGAGAGCACAATATCTTGCCCATCTAACTCACCGTCGGTGACAATGTCTTGGTTGTCGCCCAACTGCGCAAGATGAACCGCCATACGTTCAGCGAACGCGGCTTCAAATTCAGCCAACTTGGCTTTTTCTAATGATAAGCCGGCGGCCATAGCATGACCACCAAATTTGATGATCAGTGCTGGGTGAGCGGTATTGATTTCATCAAGTACATCGCGAATGTGAATGCCAGGAATAGAACGGGCCGACCCTTTAATTACGTTTTCATCCTGATGAGCAAAAGCAATCGTCGGGCGGTGATACTTTTCTTTAATCCGGCCCGCGACTATCCCGATGACCCCTTGGTGAAAATCTTCCTTGTACAGCACCAATCCCGCAGGAATAGCTTTTTCGTTAAATTGAAGCAGGGCTAATTCCCGCTCTGCTTCGGCCTTCATTTCGGCTTCGATTGCACGGCGTTGTTGATTCAGGCTATCCAGCTCAGCGGCCATCATTCTCGCCTGCATACTATCACTGCTCAATAAGCATTCAATACCCAGAGACATATCATCCAAACGGCCTGCAGCATTGAGGCGCGGCCCCACCACAAACCCTAAATCAGATGAGGTCAGCATGTGCAACTCGCGTTGTGCAACCTCAACAATCGCACGAATGCCTGGGCGGCACTTACCACTGCGGATTCGCTGTAAACCTTGATGCACAAGTATGCGGTTATTTTGGTCGAGTGTCACCACATCAGCCACCGTTCCGACCGCCACTATGTCGAGTAAATTGGCAAGGTTGGGTACCGCAATTGCGTGTTGTGAAAACCAGTCTCGCGCTTGTAATTCAGCTCGTACGGCTAACATCAAATAAAACGCCACGCCCACGCCAGCTAAACTTTTTGACGGGAACTGACAATCGCGTCGATTTGGGTTAATGATCGCATCGGCATTAGGCAGTTCGTCACCCGGCAAGTGATGGTCAGTCACAATCACTTGTAATCCCAAAGCTTTAGCGCGTGCAACCCCAGCTAAACAGGCAATACCATTATCAACGGTTATAATCAGTTCTGCGCCTTGTTCATGGGCGACGTCTACAATTTCAGGGCTTAACCCATACCCAAAGTCAAAGCGATTAGGCACTAAGTAATCGAGAGATTGCAGCCCCATCGACGACAAAGCTAACATGCAGATCGATGTACTGGTCGCGCCATCTGCATCAAAGTCACCAATAATGACCACACTTTTTTGCGCGGCCATTGCATCAGCAATAATGCCAGCCGCCTTTTCACAGTCGGTTAATTGTTTGTAATGCGCTAATGCACTGGCTTGGGTATCTAACTCAGATAATGACTGAATATCTCTACCGCGATATATACGGTCGAGAACAGGATGGAATGCAGGGTTTAAAGGCGTCGATTCCACGACGCGTCGTTTTATCGACAAACTCATAACAACAGATCTTTTATGACTGAATGGGGGGTATGAGCGTGTCACACCCCATGTGTGTTAACCGCGAGCGTTTAACGCTTGAATTAATACCTGTGCAGGTTGATAACCTGGGATCAGTGTACCGTCTTCCAAAATAATGTTCGGCGTACCGGTAACGCCTAAGCGTTGACCTAATTGATATTGTTGCGCCACCGTATTTTGGCATTTTGCTGTATTAACCGACTCCCCACTTTTTGCCTCTGTTAAAGCGCGCTGAGGGTTGGCAGAACACCACACTGATACCATGTCATCGTAGGTGGCAGAGGTTAACCCGCTACGGGGAAAGGCCAAATACCGAACCGTAATGCCATTGTCGTTCAGCTCGCCAATTTCATTGTGCAGTTTGCGGCAATAGCCACAAGTGGTGTCGGTAAACACGGTGATCACGTGTTTTTCGTCTTTCGCTTTAAATTCAATGGCGTCATCGGCAAATTCCGCCACACCGTCAAGGCGAATAGCAGCGAGCGCTTCTTCTGTTTCGTTTTTCATGCCTTCATTCACGTTAAATACACGCGCCTGAAGTAAATAATTGCCGTCGACACTGGCATAAAATAACCCACGAGCGGTACTCAACTGATAGAGACCAGGAACGGGAGAGTCTGCGATAGAAAGCACTTTTAAACCGACTTTTGCCTGCATACTTGTTTGCACGGCTTCCATTGACATGGCTTGGCTTTCTTCAGAAAAGGCATTAGTTGACACCAATACACAGATACCGGCCACCATGCTACGTAACAATTTCATTCATCTTACTCCTGTGAACGCCGGACACATCTTTCTCAGACCGGACAATGACCATAAAGATTACACTATCCGCTGCCCACACCCAACACTTTGCCGACAGATAACAGACTTTGTCATACCAAAGACACAACACGGTACCTTTATCGCTATTTTTTGCCCGTCAATATCGAACAAAAATAGCAAAATTGAAAATACCCTATATGCTTAAAATACGCGCGAAAAAATACAAACATGCTCTCTAAATCAGTCAGATAGAAAGACACTCTTTGCTCTCTGTCTGCAATATCCGAAGAAGCAGAATAAGTCATTGCACAGTAGGGGAATACAATGTCTTTTAAGGAAATGTCCATCCAAGTCAAATTAATATGTGCCTTAGTGCTATTGGTGGTAGTTTGCACCGTCACATTAAGTCAGGTGGCGATGATGAATCTCAACGCTTTATCTGACAAGCAATTAACCCGTGTCGAATCAGCGCTAAAAGAAAACATTGAAGCACAAATGGTATTAAATGCAGAGAAAACCTCTCTGCAAGTGAAAAGCCTGTTAGAAAAGACCTTCTCATCGATACAAGCACTCGCCACTATGCTTGCCGATACAGCAACGCCCAATCACTCGCTGTCACGGGATGAAGCCACACAACTGGCACAATCAGCCATGATGGGCACGCCGTCTGCCAGTTCAACCTATGCTCAGTTTGAAGCCAATGGTTATGATGGCAACGACAAAGCCTTTACCGGCGTTGAAAAACACAGTACCCCAAGCGGCTCATTTGAAGTGTATTGGGTGAAAGAAGCGTCGGGCCCTGTGATGTACCCCGTCGACGACCCGAACGAAAAGTACTTGTCTGAGAAAAACGAATACGGCCTGCGCGAGGCCGAGTGGTACCTGTGCAGTATGGACAGCAAAAAGCCTTGTATTGCCGACCCATACCTTTATGAAATTGAACCTGGCAACTCAGAATTAATGACGTCTCTCACCGTGCCTGTACTGGTGAATGGGCAATTTCGTGGTTTGGTTGGTATGGACATCAATCTGCCTATCTTACAAAAATGGATAGACGAATACAGCAACACACTGTTTTCAGGAAAAGCTGAGTTAACACTTATTAGCCAACGCCAGTTTGTTGTGGCGTCGAGCGAATACCCCAATAAATTAGGCGAGCATTTATCAAAGATAGACACCGAGCTCAAAAATGTACTGGAGCGCAAAGATACGTTAATGATCAACAAAGGCATATGGCACGTTACCCATGAATTTACCATTGCCGATACCGGTGTAAGTTGGACATTAGTGGTGTCATTACCCGAAACGGAAGCCCTCAGTACCATGCATCAAATGCAGACGTTCAGTGAAGACAGCGTTAACCAGTCTCTCACCTTCTTGGTGATTTTTGCGGTTATATTTGTCATCGCTGCGGTATTAATCGCCATCTGGGTTGCACGCTCTATTGCAAGCCCTATTGGCAAAGTGTCGCAATCGGTACAAACACTGGCCACTCAAGAAGGCGACCTCACACAATCGGTTAGTGTCGACTCTCATGCTGAATTAATTGCGTTAGCGAAGGGCTTGAATGCCTTTATCTTTAAGCTCGCCGACATGATTCGTCAAAGTAAACAGAGCGCGACGTCGCTGGTTGACGATCTCAACCAGCTTTCAGACAGTGCCAACAAAGTGCATCAACGCACAGAAGATCAGCAACATCAATTAGACAGCATTGCAACGGCGATCACAGAAATGAGTTCATCGTCTGCCGAGGTTGCCGACTTAGCCGCGAATACCGCACAACATACCCGAGAATGTAATACCATGTTGAGTGAGACTCAGGTTTCGCTTAATCATAATGTTAGCGAGGTCAATAGTCTTGCCAGTGCCATCCAGTCTTCGGCGCAAAATGTCAACGACGTTGCGAGCAAAACCGAAGACATCACAGGCATTCTAACAACCATAGGCGCTATTGCGGAGCAAACGAATTTACTCGCACTCAATGCGGCCATTGAAGCGGCACGAGCTGGAGAGCAAGGGCGAGGCTTTGCTGTGGTCGCCGATGAAGTAAGAAGCCTTGCCGCGAGAACACAAACTTCGACATTAGAAATTAGCCAGCTGATTTCTGAACTACAACAACGTGTGCAATCAGCGGTATCGGCGTTGCAGTCTATCAGTACTTCGGTTGAATCAACGGTCAGCAAAACCCAAAAGAGTTACGATGATATCTCGCTTACGCTGACAAACTTAGAAGCCATTAACGACAGTATCAGTCAAGTTGCCACTGCTGCACACCAGCAAAGTCAGGTCAGTGAAGATATCAATCAACGCGTTGTTGCCGTGAGTGACAGCAGTGTAGAACTTGCGGAACTGGGCAATGTGCTTCAGCAGGTTTATCAGCACATCGACGCCCAAATTACCCAAATGGACGCTCAATTATCACGCTTAAAAGTATAGCTACCTTCACTTGTCTACCCCCTTGGGTGATGGGTGTGAATAAGGTTCTGCAACCGTTCTGTGGCCACGTGAGTGTATATTTGCGTGGTCGACAGGTCACTGTGCCCCAGTAACATTTGTACCACGCGAAGATCGGCGCCGTGATTAAGTAAATGAGTGGCAAAAGCATGTCGAAGCGTGTGGGGTGATAAAGACTGTTTTATCCCTGCCCTACTAGCATAGTGTTTAATGCGATGCCAAAATGTTTGCCGAGTCATTTGCACACCCCGTTTACTCGGAAATACCACATCTGTTGCGTGGCGAAGTAATTCTCCGCGCGCAGATTTCATATAGTGCTCTAGCCACTCAACGGCTTCCTCTCCAAGTGGGACTAATCTCTCTTTGTCTCCCTTCCCTGTTACCCGCACTACGCCTTGTTGTGTCGAAATCTGTGACAATCGCAAGCCAACTAATTCACTCACCCGCAAGCCGGTCGCATACAACACTTCCAACATGCATTTATCACGACATTCCATTGCATCGTCGGCGTTAGGTTCAGCTAACAAGTCGTCAACTTCTTGCTCAGATAACGACGTGGGTAGCTTTTTCGCTGTTTTCGGGTTTTTCAGTTGAGTAATGGGGTTATCAAGCCGAACTCGCTGTGCCACTAAATAGCGATAGAACGCACGCATAGCGCTCATTGCTCGCTGCGTACTACGCGTTGACAACCCTTGTTCATGACGATAGGCAAGGTAATCTTGAATATGGGGCACATCCAAATTTGCCAGAGGTTGCTGCAACTTTACCTGTGCAAACTGCGCCAGTTTCACCAGATCAGTGCGATAACTCTGCTGGGTGTGATCACTTAACCCCTTTTCAATCCACAACATTTCGATGAAATCATCGATTAACGTCTGACTTCGAGTCGTCAAAGGAATCGATTTGTTCAAGCCTTAGATGCCCCGCTTCTGTTTAATCAATTCATACGCCGCTTGAATATCTTGCGCCTTGTTCTTGGCTATTTCCATCGCTTGTGGCGGCAACCCTTTGGCCGCTAATTTATCGGGGTGGTGTTCACTCATTTTCTTGCGATATGCGCGTTTAATTTCTTTATCGTCATCGGCGGCATTGGCGCCGAGAATCGCATACGCATCTTCTAATGACTGACTCTCGCTGTAATAAGCCGAGCGTTGTTGACCACCACCGCGCTGCTGCCCACGCCCGCCAGCACGCTGACGAAAACGAATTTCAGCTTCAAACGCAGCGACGAGAAAATCCAAATCCTGACGTTTAAAGCCAAGAGCACGCGCCACTTTTTCAAGCACGTTGTATTCTTCTTTCGACAACTGACCGTCAGCGAATGCACTTTGGATGAGTATTTCCAAGAACACCTGCAAAATATCGCGCCGACCATGACACGACTCATGCAAACTGCGCAACGTGTCGTACAAGGGATAATCTGCGTCTTTGCCTTCGCGAAAAGCTTGTTGCGCTTCGCGTCGAGCGTCGCCTTCCAGCCGCATTTCGTCCATCAGTGCCGTGGCAACGGCAATCTCAGACTCGGTCACTTTACCATCGGCTTTTGCCAAGTGCCCAAGTGCTGCAAATAAACTATGGAAGAAGATTGCCTGTTTTTTTAAATCACCCTGTTCGGTAAAAAATCGTCCAAATCCCCCCATCTGGCTGAAATCTTGGCTATAGCCACGGTCGAACATATGACCGACTATCAAACCTATAATCGCCCCTGGGATTCTTAAAAACATATATCCAAAAAGTAAGCCGAGGATCTTACCCCATACCTGCATGGCCAAATTCTCCCGTGTCTGCGATTGGCTGTATTACTCTATTACTTGACCGTAAAATGCCAAGAATGTCACTGTGAATTAGATATTTTCACTATTTTTTTGTGTTGAATGTTGGTTATTGCGTCATAAGTGCTTAGAATTAGCGCCCTTAAGCTGTAACAACTGAACGTTAAATAATGTGAACGTTCGCACAAAACCCAAGGTCACAGCATAGAATTCGCACAGGCATTGCCTGATAAATTGTTCACAGCCTAAAAAAGATTGCCTGTAAAGCCACACGCTGAATGATTAAAAACAACGTTGTACACTTCAAAGCTAACATCTCTGCCCTTTTCATTGGTGCATTGTCACTCCCGGTCTATGCTCAGAGCGGCGACACCGCATTAGTAACACCTGTGCCTGCACAATCTGACCTGTGTGCCGTAGCGCCCGTGCGGTTTTCCAGTGAACAACTGATGCCGCCAGAGCAAATAAAAGTAAAAGCACAGGAAGCTGAGATCATAGGCACCGCTAAAGCGGAATTTAAAGGCGATGTGAATATTGTCAGTGACAGCGCCATTATTTCGGCCCAAGAAGCCAAGCTAGAAAACGCCACAAAAACCCTCAAGGCTACAGGACAAGTAGGCTACCAAGACGAACAATTACTAGTACAGAGCGACGCAATTGAGATCAGTTCGTCAAAAGAATCTCTCACAATGGACAACACCATTTATCAACTGACAGGCTTTGTTGGTCATGGTGCGGCGGAGAGAATCAAACTCAACACGAATGACGGCTTAGTGTTAGAAGACGTGACCTTTACGACTTGTCCGATTGGCGAGGAAGACTGGAGCTTACAGGCGTCTGAAATTAGCATTGCCAATGGATCTTCATTGGGCGAAGCCTATCACACGCGTTTTTATGTCGGCGACGTACCTGTGCTGTACTTACCCTATTTTGCGTTTCCTGTTTCAAACGAGCGTCAAACAGGCCTACTATTCCCTCAAATTTCGTCTTCCAGCTCGACGGGAATAGATATCAAGCAACCTTTTTATTGGAATATCGCGCCCAACTACGACATGTTGATCACGCCGCGTATGATGTCAAACCGTGGGGTTCAGTTGCAGACAGAGTTTCGTTATTTAACCAAAACCGGCAACGGACAACTCAACTTTGAATATCTACCCAGCGACGATGACCAAGCGGGCAATCCGAGCCGATACTTTTATCGCTATGTTCACCAAGGTGAATTGAGCGACAACTGGATGTTAAATGTCGACTTTAACGGTTTGAGCGATGACAATTACATTGTTGATTTAAATTCAGATTTTTATAACCGCGCCGACACCCATTTGTACCGCACAATAGGGCTGGATTATTATTCAGACAATCTGGATTTTAGCCTGTATATGCGCGACTTTGAAACCATCGGCGATCACCCTGATATCTATCGTGCGTTGCCAGAAGCCAAGCTGAACTACCACGAAGCACTGGGGCGTTATTTCACCTTTAACATCGACTCTGAACTCGCCTACTTTGAAAGTGCAAACGAAGCCAACCCCACCGCCATGCGCTGGCACGTTGCGCCAACTATCGCACTGCCTTATCAACGCCACTGGGGTGAATTAACCGCCGAAGTCAGCTTGCTCAATACGTATTATCAACAAGATAAGGTTGAAGGCACAGAACTCAAAGAGAGCGTAAACCGCACATTGGGACAAGGGCGATTATTCGGTACCTTGTACTTCGAACGCGAACAACACTGGTTTGATCAAGACACAACCATGACCTTCGAGCCAAAAGTGCAGTACTTGTACACCTCGTACGAAGACCAATCTGATATTGGTTTATACGACACTACCGCTTTGCTCACCGACGTAAACGGTTTGTTCCGAGGCCGCGAGTTTACCGGCCTCGACAGAATAAGTGACAACAACCAAATTACCCTTGGGATGACATCTCGTATAATCGACGACAACAACAGGGAACAATTTGTACTAAGTTTGGGTCAGATATTCTACCTGACAGACAACAAAGTCACCGCTGCGACCAAATCGACCGACCGTTCCGCACTTGCGGCTGAATTAGATTGGCGATTAAGTAGCCGTATGTTTGTACACACCGATGTGCAAATTACAACGGAAACCGATAAAGTAGAGCGTAGTAGTGTTACCTTTGAATATCGTCACAATGCTAACAGTCTCGTTCAGTTAACTCACCGCTACGTAAGAGATTTATCTGGCGAAGTCATCGACCAAGCCGGTGTATCTGTGAGTTGGCCGCTAACCAACAATTGGCACTTTGTTGGCCGCTCATACCGAGATTTAGAGCGAGATCGCAGCATTGAAAACTATTTTGGTTTACAGTACGAATCTTGTTGTTGGGCAATACGCGTTGTCGCGCAACGCCAATTGAGTAACCGGTATGGCGATGACATGCAAAACACCGACGAATTCGATTCGGGTATTTCTTTGCAGTTTATCTTCAAAGGTATTGGTACCAAAAGCAGCAACCGTGACATGCTAGTAGACGGCATGTTTGGTTACCGCCAACCGTACATTTTAAATTAAGCGTCGAGAATATTCGGCTAAAACAATAGTAACAATTAAGAGTGTGTATGAAGTTTCTAATTCAGGGTTTGTGGTTAAGCGCAGTAGTGGCATTCGCCAGTGTTGCTCAAGTAGAGTCCCTCGATAAAGTGGCTGTGATCGTCGATCAGGGCGTAGTACTGGAAAGTGAAGTACAAGCTTTGGTTGATGAGGTAAAACGCAATGCAGATGAAAGCGACCAACAGTTGCCATCTGACAAAGCGCTGAGAACACAGGCCATCGAACGCCTTATTCTCAAAAGCCTGCAAATGCAAATGGCCGAACGTATGGGTATTCGTATCAGCGACCCCCAACTCGAACAAACCATTGCGAACATTGCCGCCAATCAAGGCGTAACCTCTGAGCAGTTACGAGCGGAGTTGGCTCGTCAGGGCTTGTCATACGACGACTATCGCGAACAAATTCGAGACGAACTGATTATGGGTGAAGTACGCCGTGCCGCTGTGCGCCGTCGTGTTTACATTACCCCTCAAGAAGTAGAATCACTGGTTGATTTGATTGAACAACAAGGCTCACAGCAAGCTGAGTACCGTTTAGGCCACATCTTAATTGGTTTCCCCGCTGAGCTTACCGACGAAGCTGTGGAAGATACGCGTAAGCGCGCCAATCGCGTGCTAGAGCTATTAAAAGACGGTTCTGATTTTGCCCAAATTGCCATTGCCTCATCTTCTGGCTCAGAAGCATTAGAAGGCGGTGACATGGGTTGGTTAAATATTAACGCCATGCCCACACTGTTTGCTGAAGCGGTACAAGGCAAGCGCAAAGATGAACTCATTGGCCCAATTCGCAGTGGTGCCGGTTTCCACATTCTTAAAATTCAAGACACACGCGGTATTGATGTTGTAGAAGTAGAAGAAGTGAACGCGCGTCACATTCTTATTAAGCCGTCTATTATCTTAAGTGAAGAAAAAGCCAAAAATATGCTGGCAGATTTCAGAAAGCAATTAATTGCCGGTGAAGCAGACTTTGCTGAGTTAGCAAAAGAGTACTCTGAAGACCCAGGTTCAGCATTGCGTGGTGGGGAGCTAGGTTGGGCTGATCCAAACCTATACGTACCAGCGTTTAAAGATGCACTAGCGAAACTACAACCCGGTGAATACAGTGAACCTGTGCGTTCAGTTCACGGTTGGCACTTAATGCAGTTGATCGACCGCCGCGTGGATGACGCAACCGAAAAACGCAAAGAAGAAAAAGCCTCACAGCTGATCTTCAACCGTAAATTTGCAGAAGAAACCGAAAACTGGATGCGTGAAATGCGCGATGCCGCATACATCGAAGTCGTAGGCCAGTAATTTGAATCAGGAATCAACAATGAAGCCCTTACGCATTGCCGTCACTCCAGGAGAACCTGCGGGTATTGGGCCTGATCTTATTCTTAAGTTGGCGCAAGAAGCATGGCAAGCGCAGTTGGTTGTATTTGCCGACCCCATGCTGTTAGAGACACGGGCAGCCGAACTCGGCTTGCCCATCACTTTGCGCCCATTTGAAGAAGACAATTATGCTATTCAATCTGCGGGTGAGCTTTATATTCAACCCATACCGATGGCAACCCACGCCATCGCGGGTGAATTAAACAGTGAAAATGGCCATTACGTGGTTGAAACGCTACGCCAAGCTTGCGTAGCAAACATGGAAGGAAGTTTTGACGCTGTGGTGACCGGCCCAGTGAATAAAGGGATTATTAATAAAGCAGGGGTATCGTTTAGCGGTCATACTGAATATTTTGCCCTGCAATCAAACACCATCGACGTCGTCATGTTACTGTCGACAGAAGGTCTGAATGTTGCACTCGCTACAACTCATATTCCTCTGGAGTATGTGTCGCGTGCGATCACTCGTGAACGTTTACACAAAGTGTTGCACATCATTCACACCGACCTAAAACTCAAGTTTGGCATAACGCACCCCCACATTTACGTGTGTGGCCTTAACCCTCATGCAGGTGAAGACGGCCATTTAGGTACTGAAGAAATTACTACCATTACGCCAGCACTTGAAGAATTGCGCGAACAAGGGCTGCGTATTACCGGTCCGTTGCCTGCCGATACTATTTTCCAACCCAAATACTTAGAACACGCCGACGTAGTCTTAGCCATGTACCACGACCAAGGGTTACCTGTGCTAAAATATATGGGTTTTGGTAAATCAGTGAACATCACACTTGGGTTGCCATTCATTCGTACATCTGTCGACCACGGTACCGCTCTCGATTTAGCCGGAACCGGAAAGGCTGACTGCGGCAGTTTTCGTGTCGCACTTAACAAAGCAATAGAATTAGCTCAGCACAAACAATGAATAAGACACACTTAGGGCACACTGCCCGCAAGCGTTTTGGACAAAACTTCCTTAACGACGCCTATGTTATTGACCGAATTATTGCCGCCATCAATCCAACGGATGACGACTTTATGGTTGAGATTGGTCCTGGTTTAGGCGCCCTCACCGAGCCCGTTTGCGAGCAGGTTAATGCGCTAACGGTCATCGAGTTAGACAGAGACTTAGCCAAACGCCTTCGCCATCACCCGTTCCATGCCAACAAATTAACGGTGATCGAGCAAGACGCCCTGACAATGGATTTCACCACCTTGCCCACTGAAGGCAAACCCTTGCGTGTCTTCGGCAATTTGCCGTACAACATCTCGACTCCATTGATGTTCCATTTGTTTAGCTTTGCTGGTGCAGTAAAAGACATGCATTTTATGCTGCAAAAGGAAGTGGTAAACCGTTTAGCCGCTGGCCCGGGTAACAAAAATTACGGCCGCTTGTCGGTGATGGCGCAATATTATTGCCATGTCATTCCAGTATTGAATGTACCACCTGGCGCTTTTGTACCACCGCCCAAAGTCGATTCAGCGGTAGTTAAACTGGTGCCGCACAAAACACCGCCAGTTGAAGTAACCTCAGCGAAAACCCTTGAACGCGTATGCGCCCAAGCATTTAATCAACGCCGTAAAACTATTCGCAACAGCCTGAAAGAAGTTATCGACGCTGACAGTTTAACTCAATTAGGCATTGATCCATCCCAACGTGCTGAAGCTTTATCGTTAAAAGACTTTGCTGCAATCGCGAATTGGGTTGATGAACATGAGTGATAATTCTGAGCTTGCACCAGAGGATTTAGTGGCCGTACAGGTGTCTACCCGTTACTTACCAGACCACTTGCCAGATAGTGCTGATAAATACGCCTTTGCGTATCAAATTACAATACGTAACCACAACACCTTTCCCGTGACGTTAGAGAGCCGTTATTGGCTTATTACCGATGCCAACAATAAGCGCTCTGAAGTTCAAGGTGATGGTGTTGTAGGTAAACAACCAACCATTGCCCCCGGTGAATCATTTCAATATACCAGTGGTGCAGTAATTGATACCCCCGTTGGGAGCATGCAGGGTTATTACGTGATGACCACTCAAGATGGCCGTTCATTTAAAACGCCCATTGCGCCTTTTAGTTTAGCCTTACCAAACGCAATTAATTAACGATGGCACGTTATATCATTGGTGACATTCAAGGGTGTTATCAGGGCTTACGCGCGTTGTTGGAAAAAGTCGCGTTTACGCCAAGCGAAGACACCCTCTACGCGGTTGGTGACCTTGTGGCTCGTGGCGAAGATTCATTGTCTACACTGCGGTATCTAAAATCACTGGGAAGCAGTTTCCAGTCGGTTTTGGGGAATCATGATTTACACCTTCTGAGTGTGGCCAACAGCGTTAAGCCAGCGAACAAGAAAGACAAGCTCAAATCTCTGCTCGATGCGCCAGATCTCGTTGAGTTAATCGATTGGTTACGCCAATTTCCGCTAGCGATGCGACTGTCAGAAAAGCACGTGATGGTGCATGCTGGGTTATTTCCTAAATGGTCCACCGAGCAACTGTTAGCGCTGAGTGACGAAGTCAGTCACACCTTGCAGTCAGCGGATTACATCGATTTACTGGAAAACATGTACGGCAGCGGCCCAAGTGAATGGGATGACAGTTTAACCGGCTTTGCACGGTTGCGATTTATCATCAATGCCTGCACACGCATGCGCTTTCTAACGTCGGGCAAAGCGCTGGAAATGAAAACAAAATGCGGCCCTAAAGACGCGCCTAAGTCTTTGACCCCATGGTATAAAGTGACCAATAAAAAACTGGGCGAAGAAGAACAAGTTTTCTTCGGTCATTGGGCTGCATTGGAAGGCATGACAAAGCATCCCCACTATATCGGTCTCGACACTGGGTATGTGTGGGGCAACACGCTCACACTCTATTGCTTGGACAATCAACGCTTTTATCGCACAAAAGCAAATTAGACTCTACACTTCACAATAGAACTGTAATACAGTTAAGCAATAAGCTCAGTGCTATGGTGCACGTTTTGCTCCTTTATTGAACATAAAAGTGATAAACTACTATCTGTCACTTTAGCATTCGTGAATCAAACCGATAAAGCTTAATAGAGTGTAGCATCCAATACGTTGGAATGTGCTCTTAAGGTCTCAGTTTTTCGCATCAAGGACATGTTTTTAAAACGTGTGCGAGAAAACCAAAACGAGAGAACGCTAAGAATTGAAGTTGAATTTTTGTCGGACTTTAGCAGACCAGACAAAAATAAAAAAAAAGTGCTCCGGGAGCTGTAATGAATTTAACCGTAAGAATGCGAATTATTGGTGGCTTTGTCACTATCAGTATTTTGTTGATCGTGATTAGCGTTTCGTCGCTATTTAACCTAAACACCGTTAAAAGTGCCACTGACGAAGTCAATGAACTTGCTATTCCCACGCTTTCGGGAAGCAATGCGCTAAAAGCGTCGTTTTTAATGATTGGCCGAACAACGTTCGAAGCCTACATTGATGACGACATCAACAGCCTCAAAAATAAACAAGCAAGCTTTAACGAAAGCAAAGAGCGCTTTGGCAGCGAGTATAAAAAACTCGCGCAAGTCGTATCGGGTGACGACGAGTTAAGTGCCACGCTTAATAAAGTGAAAACTTACTACGACAAAGCGGTATCTGACATCGAAAGCATGTACCAAAACCATTTGGCTTACATGAATATTCGCAATGAGTTAGAAGACAAACTCATGGATGTCGAAGATAACGCCGACGACGCCTCAACCTATTTGCTCGATTTTTCAGATTTAGACGCCGTCCAGTCAAACCGCAACTTGCGTGATGCAGCCGAGCTTGGCGGGCGTTTAGAAACCTTGCTATTGTCACTGATGACAGTCTCGTCTGATTACATCAAAACAGATTCACTCGTACGAGCAGACACCTTGGGCAACGAAGTAAAACTTACCGTTGAACAAGTATCTAAACAGCTTAGCGATTTTGTTAGCACTGCCAAAGGGCAAGACACTTCAGGCACAGTTGACGACATCAGCGACATGGTTAACGAAGCATTAAACGCGGTAATGGCAAGCGACGGTCTAGTAGCTTTGCACGTTAAACGTTTGAATCATCGCAACAGCGCAGCGCAAGCACTGAATAGTTCAGATGCTCAAGCTGAACAAGCTATCGCCCAGCTAGAGCATTTGCTCAACTTGGCGAACACGCGCGCGCGCACGATTGAATCCGAAGTCGCCAGCTCGGTGTCATCAGGCACATTCTGGATCCTTGTGATTGTGGCAATTTCACTGGCTATCGCCTTCTTTATCGGTTTTAGAACCGTTACCGCGATCACCGGCCCCTTGTCTAAAGTTAACGAATTACTGAACGTAGCGTCATCAGGTGACCTAACGCATAAACTGGACGACTCTGCACAAGACGAATTTGGTCAGCTTGCTCGTAACTGTAATAAATTGATTGGCAGCTTAAAGCAATTGATCCTTGCTATTAACGAGCGTGCCGAACAACTATCAGCCGCAGCAGAGCAAACCTCTGCCGTAACGTTGCAAGCCACGCAGTCGATTCAGGATCAGAAAGCGCAAATCTCTCATGTTGCTACTGCAACAACAGAAATGCATTCAACTTCGCAAATCGTTACGCAAAGCGCAGAAGACACCTTGGCTCAAATTCGTCATGCAGATGAAGAAGCTAAGAATGTGCGCAATATCTCGGTGGAAAACAAAACAACCATCGAAGTATTGGCGAAAGACGTTGAAGAAGCAGCCCAAGTTATTAACAAGCTTCACCAAGACAGTGCCAGTATCGGCGGCATTCTCGACGTAATTCGCGGTGTGGCAGACCAAACTAACTTGTTGGCACTCAACGCCGCTATCGAAGCAGCACGTGCCGGTGAACAAGGTCGTGGTTTCGCCGTGGTTGCCGACGAAGTACGTACACTTGCGAGCCGAACACAAGAATCGACGCAAGAAATCAATGCCATGATCGAAGTACTACAAGCTGGTGCAGAACAAGCCGTAGCGGTTATGAATCAAGGTAAAGAACAAACAGCAATCTGTGTTGAGCAATCAGAAAAAGCCACACAAGCGCTGGACGTGATTTCAGATGCCGTTCACCGAGCTCATGACGTAAGCTCTCAGATTGAGCAATCGGCACGAGAACAGAATATTGTGTCTCAGGAAATCAGTGAAAAGCTAGAAACCATAGTCGGTATTGCAGAAGAAACGTCAGTAGGCTCCCAGCAAACCTCTGAGTCTAGCCATGAAGTGGCAAGACTCGCAGAAGAGCTGCAACAGTCTATTCGTCAGTTCCGCGTTTAGCACATCACGGCCCTTCTAACCGTTCAAAAAACACCGTCTAATGACGGTGTTTTTTTATGCCTAGAGTATTTTCTTCACCGAACGGCTAAAAAAAGCAAAATTCACAAAATCGCATATACTTAAAGGAGTCCGTTTACCCATTCTGTAGCTAGGATAGCTCTGATGATAAACCTTGTTCATCAATGACCCTAGAGGCTCCTATGCGCGTTAGCTTAAAAGCCAAACTTCTTATCGCCGTTGCACTTACCTGTATACTCATACTCTCCGCACAGTCAGCCATAAGAGCGATTTGGATATTGCCGTCGTTAAACGAAATGGCAATAAAGAACGATAAAAATGCGTTGAACACCGTTGCTTCTGCACTCGCGCAGCGCATTAACCAACTTAGCAACATTCTGTACGATAACGCGGCGTGGGATGAAATGTATACCGCCATGTCGCAAAACAATACAGATTGGTTTGTAAGCAATTACTTTATCAAAGAGTCGTTCCAATACCTCAATATTCATGGTTGGTATTTTTATGATAGCCAAGGCAACTTCAAACAAGGTCTTAGCACCGACATTAATTTCAAGCCTTTCAATAATCTAGTGTTATCTCAGCCTCACGACGACGTTGTTAACAACCTCCTCATTACCCAAAAGACCTCAGCAGATACGTCAGCATTGGTGAAAAAATGGGGCTTTACCTATATTCAAAATCGGCCAGCGCTCATATTAACGCAATCGATTGTGCGTTCTGACCAAACAGGCCCTTCGGTCGGCACTGCATTGATATGGCGGTTTATCGATGACGACTTAATTGGAAATATCGACGAAGAACTTAACTTGGGGTTACAAATACACGGGGGCAGTGCCCTGACAAAGTTAACCTCTCTCATTTCGCAATGGAACTTTGATAACGACCAGGCCAATATCGTTTCACACAATGAACGCCTCTACCTTGGTTTTACCGATATTCACGATACGCCTATTTTCGCTATCTCATTTAAAGAGCGACCTCACCCTTACGACGACAGCTTAATAGACAGTTCTCTGCTGGTCGGCATTGGGCTATCTATATGCATACTCGGTATCTTGTACTGGTTTATCAACAAATTTGTATTGAAGCCACTCAACAGCATTGTTGGTGTAGTACAACACGTAACGGATTCGGGTGATTTCGATAAAACTATCCCCTATCGCGGAAATGATGAAATGACATTACTGGCGAACCGTTTAGAACAACTCTTTTCGCTAGTGAAAACGCAACAAAAAAGCCTCCAAGAGCACAACCAAAAACTAAAAGTGATGAGTGAAACTGACGGTTTGACAGGGTTGTATAATAGACGGTATTTAGACGCGACATTAGCCAAACTGGCCAGTGACAAAGAAACTCGGGATAACGAAATTAGCGTTCTGATAATTGATGTTGATCACTTTAAGCACTACAACGACCACTATGGCCACGCCATGGGCGACAAAGCACTGATTCGGGTTGCACAAACACTGATGCACAACACCCATTTATCTACCGATGTTGTCTGCCGATATGGCGGTGAAGAATTCGCTATTATTTTGCGTGATACGTCTCATGCCGAAGCGATAAAAGTGGCGCAAAACCTCACCCGGTGCGTTCATGATCTTCAAATACCTCACCAAGCCTCTTCTACCGCTAACGTGATAACCGTATCAATTGGTTTGGGCGCCAAGCATCAGGGCAAGCCATTTAACGCTGACCAACTGATGAAAGCAGCCGATGACGCTTTGTATAAAGCAAAAGAAGCGGGACGAAATCAGGTGCAATGGGAATAAAAAAGGCCTCATAAAACAGAGGCCTTCGATAAGCAATAATGCGATATTATTCAAACAATGCTTTGTGTAACACCTTCACAATGTCATTGCTGTCTTGCTCATTAACCAAGAAAGACAAGTTGTGAGGGTTGGCACCGAAGCAAATCATACGCAAGTTGTAATCAGACACCGCGGCAAATATCTTACTAGATACACCAATTGCAGAATGCATGTGGTTGCCCACAACAGTAACCAAATCAAATCCATGCTCTACTTTTACATCACAGATGGTTTCAAGTTCAGCAATGGTTTGCTTGTTCAGGCGCTGTGCCACCGAATTCGCAGGGTTATCCAACGTAAACGACACTGAAATTTCTGACGTAGTCACTAAATCTACGCTCAGCTTATGCTTAGCGATGATCGAGAATACTTGTTGTAAAAAGCCCTGCGCGTAAAGCATTTTTGGTGTTTTAACCGTTACCATCACTTGCTCTTTACGACGAGTGATAGCGCGATAAGGTGGCTCTTCTTCACAGTCGCGAACAATCCAAGTACCGCCTTTCTCTGGCTCTTTACTTGAGCCAACAAACACGCGAATATTTTGACGTAATGCAGGCTCCATGGTCGCAGGGTGCAATACTTTAGCACCGAAGGTCGCCATTTCTGCGGCTTCTTCAAAGCTCAATTCAGGCAGTGGATGAGCCGCCGGAGTAATACGTGGGTCGGTAGTATAAACCCCTGTTACGTCGGTCCAAATCTCGCAAACTTCCGCTTTTAACGCCTCTGCAAGTAAAGCTGCGGTAAAGTCTGAACCGCCTCGACCAAGGGTAGTAGTACGGCCTTCTTCGTCTGCACCAACAAACCCTTGTGTAACCAAAATATGCTCCGCAATCTCTGGGCGCATTAACTGTTCCGCTTGGGCTTCAATAGTCGCTAACTCAGGTGCAGCAGCGCCGAATTCACTATCGGTGCGCAATACTTTGCGCACGTCAAAGTTCATGGTACTCACCGCTTGTTCCGCAAGCACTGCGCTGAACAAAAGTGAAGACATACGCTCACCCATTGAGAGCAACTGGTCTTTTACATCATGACGGTGAAGAATCTCTTCGTGGTACGCTAGACCGCGAAGCTCTTCTAGTAAGTCTTCTAGCTTTGACGCTACTGACGACTTGTCTTTAAGCTTGTTCAAAATCGCGTATTCGATATCGATAATTGACTGGCAACGCTCTGCGATTTGATCTTGGGTAAGCGCGGTGTGCGCGAGGTCAACGAGTAAATTTGTCACGCCTGCAGAGGCACTTACTACCACAATGCGTGTTGCACTATTGCTAGCGACAATTTTCGCGCAATTCTGCATGCTTTCGTAGTTGGCAACACTGGTTCCGCCAAACTTGGCGATAGTTAAAGCTGTAGTCACGGGGTTCTCCGTAAAATAATTCGGCTTGTGGCCGGTTTAACGTTGGACTCGGATTTGGTCGCCGACTTTAATCTTATTTTTGGCAAACCAACCTTGATTCATCTCCAGCGCATACATCACTTTCGTCGACGCTCCCACCGAAGTGAGATCGTGTGGTTGTAGTGGCTTTATATCTGTAATTACGCCGTCTCTGTCGATAAACGCTACATCCAAGGGTACAAAGGTGTTCTTCATCCACATACTCGCTCTACGCGGTGGTGTGAACAAAAACAGCATACCGCAGTCTTCACACAGGTCTTTTCTGAACATTAAACCTCGCGCACGCTGTTGAGGCGTTTTTGCGTACTCCACTTCAAGGTTTAAGTCTTTCACCGAAATGGTGGCATGAGCAAAGTCCATATCTTCTTCAGCGCTGTGGACGTTGAAAACGATACTAGACAACGCGATACCGACGGCACCAACCCACGCTAAAACCTTTGATTTTGGGTGTTTCATACTCTCTGTCCTTATGTGATGACGAGGTGTTGTTCTTTCCTGTGTTTCACTTGTTTTTCGACAGGATAAAGTAAATTACCCTAAACGAAAAAGCCGGGCTATGTTGCCCGGCTTGTCAGTCTAAGTTTTTACACTCAATCAGGCAACATTCAGCGTAGGAATAATCTTCGCCTTAGCCTCTTCTTCTGCCTTCTTGAATGATGGCATTTTGTCGAAGTTCAAATAACGGAATACTTCACCCGACATAGAATCAATCTTACTTGCGTATTCCATGTACTCTTCCGCCGTTGGAATGCGACCAACAATAGCCCCCACAGCTGCTAGTTCGGCAGAAGTCAGGTATACGTTAGCACCATCACCTAAGCGGTTAGGGAAGTTACGCGTTGAAGTAGACAGTACCGTTGTACCCGCTTCTACACGCGCTTGGTTACCCATACAAAGTGAACAACCCGGCATTTCAGTACGCACACCTACACGACCGTAGATGTTGTAGTACCCTTCTTCCATCAACTGTGCTTTATCCATCTTCGTGGGTGGAGAAATCCACAAACGCGTTGGAATTGTCTTGTTGTACTGTTCGAGCAATTTGCCCGCTGCACGGAAGTGACCAATGTTAGTCATACAAGAACCGATGAAGACTTCATCAACATTGTCGCCAGCAACTTCAGACAGTGTTTTCGCATCATCTGGGTCGTTAGGGCAACAAACGATAGGCTCTTTAATTTCGCTTAGGTCGATTTCAATCACTTCTGCGTATTCGGCATCGGCATCAGCACGCATCAATGTTGGGTTAGACAACCATTCTTCCATCTTCTGAGCGCGACGTTCAAGCGTACGTGGATCACCGTAGCCTTCGTTGATCATCCAACGTAGCATGGTGATGTTAGAACGCAAGTATTCAGCAATTGACTCTTCAGATAGGTTAATTGTACAACCTGCCGCAGAACGTTCTGCTGACGCATCTGACAATTCGAATGCCTGCTCAACCGTTAGGTCTTCAAGACCTTCAATCTCAAGGATACGACCAGAGAATGCGTTGATCTTACCTTTCTTCTCAACCGTCAATAGGCCTTGCTTGATACCGTATAAAGGAATCGCGTGTACGAGGTCACGCAAGGTGATACCAGGCTGACGCTCACCTTTAAAGCGAACCAAGATTGACTCAGGCATATCAAGAGGCATAACACCCGTTGCCGCCGCGAAGGCAACCAAACCAGAACCCGCAGGGAATGAAATACCAAGAGGGAAACGCGTGTGCGAGTCACCGCCAGTACCCACTGTGTCAGGCAACAACATACGGTTCAACCAGCTGTGGATGATACCGTCACCAGGGCGAAGTGATACACCGCCACGGTTCATAATGAAATCTGGTAACGTGTGCTGTGTTTCGATGTCTACAGGCTTAGGATAAGCCGCTGTGTGACAGAAAGACTGCATCGTTAGGTCAGCAGTAAAACCAAGACATGCCAAATCTTTCAATTCGTCACGTGTCATTGGGCCTGTTGTATCCTGAGAACCAACTGTCGTCATTTTAGGCTCACAGTAAGTGCCTGGGCGGATACCTTCAACGCCACATGCTTTACCTACCATCTTCTGAGCCAATGAGAAGCCTTTACCTGAATCAGCTGGCTGCTCAGGCTTACGGAATAGCTCTGATGGACCTAGGCCAAGCGCTTCACGTGCTTTCTCAGTCAAACCACGACCGATGATTAGGTTAATACGGCCACCAGCACGTACTTCATCAAGAATGACTTTAGATTTGTAATCGTACTCAGCAAGTACTTCACCTGTTTCGTGGTTAGTGATCTTGCCTTCGAATGGATAGATGTCGATCACATCACCCATGTTCATTTTTTCTACGTCAGCTTCAAATACCAACGCACCGGCGTCTTCCATGGTGTTAAAGAAGATTGGCGCTACTTTAGAACCGATACATACACCGCCACCGCGCTTATTAGGCACGCCTGGAAGATCTTCACCGAAGAACCAAAGTACTGAGTTAGTTGCAGACTTACGCGAAGAACCTGTACCTACTACGTCACCAACAAAAGCAACGGGGTAACCTTGGTTTTTTACTTCTTCAATTTGCTTCATCGGGCCTTTCACGCCGTGCTCTTCTGGCTCTAGGCCATCGCGCGTCATTTTGTACGCGGCTAATGCGTGAAGAGGGATATCTGGGCGAGACCATGCATCAGGTGCAGGAGACAAGTCATCAGTGTTAGTTTCACCGGTTACTTTAAACACAGAATAAGTGATTTTCTCGTCCATTTGCTTACGAGATGTGAACCACTCACCTTCAGCCCAAGATTTGATGATGTCAGTTGCAAAAGCGTTACCTGCTTTGTGTTTTTCTTCCACGTCGTGGAACGCATCAAACATAAGCAATGTGTGCTTAAGCTCTAAAGCAGCGAGTGGAGCTAGCGCTTCATCGTCAAGCAATTCAACCAAAGTCGCAATGTTGTAACCGCCGTGCATGTTACCAAGTAACTTCACCGCCGCTTCTTTGCTGATCAAATCACAGCTGTCTTCGCCTTTAACAATTGCGCTTAAAAAGCCCGCTTTTACGTAAGCGGCTTCATCAACACCGGGAGGCACGCGCTCTGAAATCAATTCGAGCAAAAAGTCTTCCTCGCCTGCGGGAGGATTTTTCAACAACTCAACGAGTCCAGCAACTTGTTCGGCATTTAGGGGTTTGGGGGGGATGCCTTCTGCAGCACGCTCTTCAACGTGTTTGCGATAATCTTCTAACACGATAGATTCCTCATGTTTGTAACTACCACGTGGATTTACGGTCTTGGCGGTAGAAAGTGACTATTAAAACACTGGAATTATAACGAGTTATAAAACAAATTTAAATTTGCTTGCACTTTTGTTCATTAATAACCGTTATTCAGCCAGACTATGTGTTGGGTAATTTTCGTCATTCTGAGTGATATTACTGGTGCCAGATGGAGATTTTTCAACCACCGGCGAAAACTTTAACAAACGCCCTTCTTCTTCGTCCGTTAGTATATAAATTGCACCGTCGGTGCCCACAATGACGTCGCGTAATCGCTGATTAATAGTAGCAAATATTTCCACAACCTGTATGGGGTTTTGTCTTAAATCTAATGCATACACCGCTTTATTTTTTAGACTAGTCACAAGCAACATGCCGTTTAACGCGGGGAACATCTCGCCGTGATACATTGCCATACTCGACGGCGCGATCGACGGCGTCCAATTGAATACGGGTGCAATCATTCCGGGGTACTGCCGAAACGGAGAGATACGCGCGCCAGAATAGTCTTTGCCCAATGTCACAACTGGCCAGCCATAATTTTTCCCCGCAGACAGCAAGTTTATTTCATCGCCACCATCAGGGCCGTGCTCATTGAGCAGTAGCTGCTGTGTTTTATCGTCGAACAATAGCCCTTGGGGATTGCGATGCCCCAACGTATAAACATACTGTGTTTGCTTATTGTGGCTTGAGAAAAACGGGTTATCTGACACCGGTTCACCTTGCATATCAAAGCGTAGGGTTTTACCTAACTCGCTTTGCATCACTTGCGCTTGCTCACGATAATCAAAGCCGTCACCGCTGCTCAACAACAAGGTATGATCCGGCAATACAATTAACCGTCCCCCATAATGTACCGGTGTATCACGAAGAGGGCGCACCGAAAATATCTCGGTGACGGTAGGAGATTCAATATCCAGTATGACCTTAGCAACCTTTAATGTATTAGCACTGGAGTCGCCTGCTGAGTATGTAACAAATACCGTTTTAGAGGTGAGGTAATCCGGCGCAAGTGTAACGTCGAGCAGGCCGCCTTGGCCCGCAACATACAAATCATCAATAGGCAGAGCAATACGCTTTTTCGGGTAACTGGCATTCACCAAAACAAGATGGCCGTCTCGTTCTGTGATGAGCCAGCCGCCATCGGGCAAAGGCGTGGCCGCCCAAGGGCGATGTAACTTACCAACGACCTGATGTTGAAAAAAGTCGCCGGTGAGGGTGACTTCGGCAGAGGCAGAGGCAGACACACCCCCAACCCACAAAAAGAGCATCAAACTGACAATTTTACGCACAATAAATCCCAACTACTGGCATACTAAAAGTTGGCTGATCGTTATTAAATTTTCTGAGCTTAACAACAACTTATCCAAATTATATTATTCAACACTATTGAGCCAAATGGCCTTTCATGTCTATGATACACGGAGTCTTAACTATTGTAGATATTTTATGCATCGCCCGGCTTCTGCTTTCAACGTGTTTTTACTGTGTTGGCTTATCGCATTTTCGTTAGCCAGCATCAGTCACACCTACTTTGTCTTGCAGGCATTGCATGAAATTAATGTCAACATTAGTGTGTCTGAGCGCGTATTTATGATGATCTCTGATTGGTGGGGCTTACTGCCGGGCTATGGCGCCGCCATAGCGGTAACTCTAATCCTCGCTTGCGTCGCTGCGCGCATCTTCACACGGTTATTAAAACTCCATCAACGCTCTTTTGGTACCGCATTACGCATGATACTGGGCTTTACGCTCGGAGGCCTCGCTATGCTCGCATTACTTTTAGCAATGAAGCCCATTCTCAACGTTACTTTAATTGCCGGCGCCCGCACACCAGCCGGCCTGTTATGCCAATGTTTAGCCGGAGCCATTGGTGTTTTACTCTTTGTTGAGTTGCTTTCACCAATCCGATTCATAAAGTCTAGAAATGCATCAAAATAAGACCAATTCAGTTTTGTGATGAATTGAATACAAAAATTGAATGATAAAAACGGTTTTTTCGTATTGGGATCTGCCGATCCCGCCAATATAATATTGTTATCCAGAGAGTAAAATAGGTAGTTAGCATTCTGCTTCTGCATATTTTTTAACGCTCAAATTGTGTGTGAGTACACACTTTCATAATAAGAAATCCAGTTAACCCTCAGCGGTCAGACTCGAACAAACCAACTCAAACTTGGCACCTTCATTCACTCACGTGTTCAGCACAGGTAGTTTGAATGAACTTGTCTACATATATAACCGAAAGGATCTAAAATGAAGACATCTATAACCTTTTTATTGGTTTTACTGATCACCAGTTTCCAAGCATCAGCGCAAAATCACTACTACGCCGTAGACTATATTCACGGTGAGGGAGAAGTAGACGGCATTAAGATTGCCTACCAATACGCCATAGACGACTATTTACCTGAGACATGGCCGGTGTCGGTAGTGATGGAAACCAGTATGAATTTCTGGGAGTACGGTGAGCACGACAAACATGATTCCAATGTAGTGTTGGCTATTTCACCTATTGTTCGTTACCCATTTGCTCAAGTTGGGCAATATCCGCTAGAAGCGGAACTGGGTATTGGGGTATCGCTGATAAATGATACCCACTTTGCAGGTAAAGACGTGTCTACTCATTACCAATTTGAGGACAGAATCGGTGTAAGCACCCACTGGGGACCAAATAAAAAGTACCGAATTGCATTGCGTTACCTACATTATTCAAATGCAGGTTTTAAAAAACCCAATCCCGGACTAGACTTTATTTCATTATCATTCAGTCAACGAATTTAACCTTTCGCCCACGCTCAGTGGATGTTGTGCAAGGACGCACTTTTTCCGACTTTTGAAAAAGTGCGTCCTTGCACAAACCAGTGTCGAGTTTTGTTGGCGAACCACACCAACGACAACATCACAGGCACTTCAACCAGTACCCCGACAACGGTTGCCAACGCCGCACCAGAATGCAGTCCAAACATACTGATGGCAACCGCCACGGCCAGTTCGAAAAAGTTAGATGTACCTATCATACATGCCGGTGCGGCGACACTATGAGACAACTTAAGTCGCTTAGCCAACCAGTAAGCAATAGCGAAAATGCCATAGGTTTGAATAAGTAAAGGAATGGCAATCAACACGATGGCTTCAGGTTGCGACAGAATAGTTTCAGATTGAAAACCAAAGAGCAGCACTACGGTCGCAATCAAGCCGATAATCGACCAAGGTTTCATGGTTGCTAAAAACTGTTCTAGACCTTGATGATCATCGGTTTTATCTAATGCTTTTCGCGTTATCGCTCCCGCCAATAAGGGTATAACGACATACAAAACCACACTCAGTAATAAGGTGTCCCAAGGCACTGTTATATCTGTGACGCCCAACAACAATCCTGCCAGCGGCGCAAAAGCGAATATCATTATCACGTCGTTTATTGAAACTTGTACCAATGTGTAATTAGCATCGCCTTTAGTGAGCTGGCTCCAAACAAAAACCATTGCAGTACACGGAGCAACACCCAACAAAATCATTCCAGCGATATACTCAGTCGCCGTTTGAGGATCGACCCAATCAGCGAATATACCCTTAAAAAACAACCAGCCCAATAGTGCCATAGTGAAAGGTTTTATCAGCCAGTTAATCACTAGCGTAAGTACCAAACCTTTGGGCTTTTGGCCTACGTCTTTAATCGATGAAAAGTCTATTTGCACCATCATCGGATAAATCATGAGCCAAATCAGTACCGCGATCAGTAGATTCACATGAGCAAATTCCCACTCTACAACCATAGCAAACCAAGACGGTACGAGACTCCCAGCACCAATACCCACAAGGATCGCAAGCCCAACCCATACAGAAAGATAACGTTCAAACAACCCCATTTACTTTGCTCCCAAGTTAGCCAGTGCTGTGCGTAATTCACTATTCGTCAAACCTTGCTTAGCAATCGCGACTAACTCTTCGACACGGCGTGAAACTTCTGCGATACAAGCGCGAAACCCTTCCGCTTTTTGGTCTTCTGTACCTTCAATTTTCGATGGGTCTTCCAACCCCCAATGTACCTTGATACTGTTGCCAAACCACACTGGGCAAGCCTCACCGGCTGCTGAATCACACACAGTAACAACCACATCGGCTTCAAAGTCTTCAAATTCATCCCAAGACTGGCTTTTTAACCCAATGCTACTGATCCCCGCTTCTTCGAGGTATTGGAGAGACAACGGATGGACTTGCCCCGATGGCTGACTGCCAGCACTTTTAGCTTCAAGTACGCCTTGCCCCAGGTCATTGGTAATCGCCTCAGATAAAATGCTGCGGCACCGATTGTGAGTACAAATATATAAAATTTTCATGGGTGTTCCTGCTCGTGATGGTCGAGTATCAACAACATTGGGTTTGAGAGGTATCGCAGGCCTTTAATTTAGCGAGCGCCTTTGATATGTAATCTTGGTTATGTGTCGCGGTGGTTTGAATTACGTCCATCGCCCATTTGGGAAGTTGAGGGTGCAATTGGTAGTAAACCCACTTCCCTCGCCGTTCGCCATGTACAATACCGCAATTCCGCAACTCCGCTAGATGCCGCGATGTTTTTGGTTGGTCGAGTTCAAGAGCAACCATCAGGTTACATACACACGCCTCGCCATTTTCCGCCAGCAAAAGTAATGATTTTAGACGAGTATCATCGGCCAGACATTTATAAAACTTGCAAGGATTTAGCATTCGTTCAGCACTACATATACGAAATAACACATATGTGAAATTTCACATGTATCGATGTAGATGTCAACATAAAGACATAACAGGTTAGCGCTCAGCGACTTTCGGTAAACGCCCTTTTGCCATCACTTTGAAGCGGGTCATATCGAAAATCATCGAGTACACCTCGTTGTTTTCAATGTAAATAACAAACAAATTGCCGTCAGAATTAAGACTCGATTCGATGACCTCTGAATGACCTGTTAACACTTCAGTGTAACGAGAACCGTCAACCCTACTCACCGCCAATATACTTTGGTCCTTGTTGTCTAACAGGCCATCTTGATTAGTATCTTTGTTAATGACGTCGTAAGACATACCAAAGACTCTAGCCGATTCGTTGTAGCTGCCAATTTGCAGGGAGGTGATATCAACCACAATCTGATCGACAGTGGCAAACAACCACCGAGCCTTGTTCGTTTTGGTATTGATAAACAACACATTCTTTGCACGTGTTGGTGTATAACCACTACCGCCGCTGAACATTTCAAAACTATGATGTCTGTCTCGCGTATCTACGCTTAACTTCTCTGATTCAAGGGGGATGTATTGGTAATCGGTATCGCCAATCGAGCGACCATACCCTAACTGCCAATTCTCTTCTTGCTTGTTGTCTTCGGCGAGATTCACTGGTGCGGGAACATGGCGAGGGCCGTCAATAATGTCTCCTACTAGCGCAACGAGTAGCATTACCGCGGCAATAACAATACCAGCGAAAATCGCTAAGCCATTCACATTCCAGATAAATTTAAATAGGTTATCCGTTTTCATTTTCATTTTCATTCATCCATAGTACGTCCTAGGTTTACTCTATCTTAAACCTTATGGTTTGTAACTGAATGATTAACGGAAAAATAGCACTCCATCAGGGTTAGAAATCCGTACTGATGGAGTGAGTATTGTGAGAGCTTACTGAGCGCGTGAAATCGTTATTTCGCCCAACTCCCCTTCTTCGGGCACAACAATAGATTGTTGCTTAAGTCCATCGAGATTAAGGGGTATTTTCTGGTAGGTGTGACCGCCGTGTTCGCGTGCAGCTTCAATATGTAAAATGAGTTCAGACTCTTTCACCGGTTGACCAAATTCATCTAGGCCATCCCAAGTCAGCGTGAGTGGATGATATTTACGCGTTGCGCCAGCAAAACCGTCTATTAAGGCTTCATTACTACGCCCGACTTTTCGCCACCAAACGCGTAGCTCATTAAGCCATCGAGCACTGTCGCCACGAATACTTAAGCTTTTCACCAAATGTTGTTTTTTATCCGACAACCACACCGAGGCATAAGGTCCGCGATAATCAGCAACATTAAAACGAGGGAAAGTCACCGTTAGCTGTAAAATATCATGTTGTTTTGCGTCGCCGCCCACAACGGCGGTAAAGCCGTTACTGGTATACACACGTTGTTGTTGGTCAACCAAACGCAAAAACTGCTGCTCTGCACTGTCCACATATTCAAACGATACGCGCGCTGGTTTTACTGCGGCCAAATGCGCAAGAATACTGGCTTCCACTACATCAGCACTCAGCGCTTGTGCGCTGAACACAGCCGCAGGCCACCCATCACTCTGGTCTAACACGCCTTGTTCTTTTGCCCCATCAACCACAGCGCGAGTCCACGGTGTTATCGTCACACTGGCAATGTTAATCAACGCTTGAGGAACAGACTCACCCGTTGCAACGCTTTGGTATTGCCAAGGTTTATTGTGTTCATCAACATTAACAACGGCATTGTTCAGTGATACTTGATAACGTGAGAGTTGCACAGTATCGCTAAGGTATTCTTGTACTCGTTTCAGTGCTATCGCATCAGCAAATGGCGTTAAGTCCCACACCACCGATGAATCGGCTTGCACTGACGATAACGCCTCATCGAGAGCCACTTGAGCAATACGTGACGCGCGTGCCAGTTTACGTACCTCACGGCGTTCAAGCTGGCCCTTATTATCAACATATGCATGCCAATAATCGTATAACGCCCCATTTCTGCAGCTTACATTGCCTTCAGTACGCAAATGCCAACGCTCACACGTGGCCAATGCAGCATATAACCAAGAGGGAAGTGATTGCCGCTCACCGCGGTTCAGTTGACTAATAACACTATCATGAGCTTGTCGATCCAGTGCCATTAGCGTGTTTTCAACTAATGTCTGCACTTGTTGCTGCTCGGGTTCATCAAGTGCTTGCGCAGAGTGCAACACTAACGATTTCGGCCCGTTTTGACCTCCACCACCCAACGCTAAGGTATAAGTTTCTGCACTACTCGGAAAAACGGCAGCCACGAGGGCTGCCGTTAAGAAAACAAAGACTACTTGTTTCATTCGGTACGAACCTGTGCCGTTTGTCCCTTGTTGTCTTCAGCTTTATCAGCAGGCTGAGGGGCACGTGGTGCAGGCTCTGGATCTGCCAATGTAATAGCGCCATCACCATCAGTGTCGTAGCGACTAAAACTGCGGAAGCCTGATTGCATGTATTCGTTGAACGTCATTTTTTGATTTTCATCTTTATCAAGCACACCAAAGCGCACATAAGTTTGCTTGATCTGACCTTCATAGGTTTTTTCAATTTGCTTATCGAGACGATCTTCAAACTCAAGTACGTATTCTTGTTCGGTCAATTTACCGTCGTTATTTTCATCGGTACGCTCGAACTGTGCTTTACGTACAGCCAAGTATTCTGTTTTATCCACGCTTTCGTCACCATTGGTGTCGTAAAGGGCCATAAAACCTTCAATATTGTGGCTTGTTGGCATACGTAACATAGGGCGTTGACGCAATGTCGGTTTTTCAGGCTTTTTGTCGGCATTGTTGCTCGACCAAGGTTTAGGCTCTGGGTCGCTCGCTAGAATCACACCATCTTTGTTTGCATCCATGTGATCAAAACCACGCTCACCAACGGCGTTCACTTCATCAATGGTAATAAAACCGTCGTCATTTTTATCAACGGCATTAAAACGAATGTGGGTTTGTTTGACCGAAGCAGCGCGATCCGCCTGCAAACGTTCAGTCATTTTACCTTCCCACTCATAAACATATTCACTTTCGTCAATAACACCGTCTTTGTTGGTATCGGTAGCATTAAAACGCGCACGGCGCGCGTCGACGAATTCTTCAAGCAGCAACGCTTGGTCGTTGTTCAAATCGTAAGTCAAGATAATGCCACTGGCACTGTGCGGTGCGGCATAAGCAACTTGAAACGCGCTAGTCAGCGCGATGGCACATAAAGTTAGTGAACCCAATTTCATGAGTCGTTCTCCGGTTAATTATTAGTAAGCTTCGACTGTAAGTGTGGTGGTGTAGCTGTATTTCGGCACCTCAGCGTCTGCCGGTGCGGGTCCCTTCTTACGTACTTGTAGTAAGTACACACCTTGTTCCTGTAAGGTAAATGAGGCTTCGCCTTGGCTATTGGTTGTAACGGTTAGCGCATCAGACTCTTCTGAAAACTGGTCTTCTGCTAAAAACACTTTGATTTCCTGCTCTGCAACAGGCTCTCCGTTGAACAAAACATCTACAGTAAATGTGTCGCCGTTAAACAACCCATTCGGGTGAACTTTTGGATAGAACTCCAAACCTTCATTTTTCGGTTTTAATACCACATCATTGGGCGCTTTATTGCTCACGTAAGTCGTGGCATACGTGAGTGATTGAAAGTGATCAGTTAACACTGCACCTTCAGGCAAAGGAGTGTCATTGCCTCGAACAGAGCCTCGCTCACCGTCTTTTTCGTAAACGCGAAAAATTACTCCCAAACGCTTACCCGTAGAAATTAGATAGGTTCCTTCGTCGGTAAGCTTGTGCTCAAGTACATTACGCGAAGTCAAATTCACAACTTGATCAACTGGCTGCACAACACCTTTAGGAGTAACCACTTCAAATTTCGCGTTGCTAATAGCCACTTCTGGCACAAAAAACTGCTCAGCAAATGACGCATCAAGGCTAATGGTATCGCCTCTCACTGGCTCGAAATTCAGGGGTTTAAGGTAAGGAGTATGTGCTAAGGCGATGGTACTAAAGCTTCCCGCCAGCAAAGTTGCTAAAAAACGTTTCATTATTTACTGATCTACACGACAAAAATAGACGTTAATATTATTGCAAACAATAACCATTATCAATAGTATTGGCGTCAATTCAGGCGAGCGAAGTGGTCGTGTTTTTAGCTCTCGCCTACACCAAGGCTTATCCACTCCATTCTGAGAATCGTCTTTATCAATGATTGCTTTGTCGGTATAAAATACTGAATTACTAAGTGAGTGGTTATAATTTTCGATAGCGAGGGGGCATCACTTCCCTGTACTATTGGTAGCAAAATAGAAAGAACTTGAGTCATGCGAATTTCGTTGGGTAGCGCCAGACAATGGCATTGGATTAGTGCCGCAGTGTGTTTGGCTGGTATGTTTATGTTTGCCATAACCGGTATCACGTTAAATCATGCTGCCGATATCTTTATTGAACCGGAAAAACAAGAGGTTGAGCAAACCCTCCCCTCCTCGTTAATGGATGAATTACAAAATCTTGATGACGAGAGCCACGCCTTACCTGAGCCAATCAGTCAATGGCTGGCGTCTGAATTTCACATTCAAATTCCCAGTAATGTGGTAGGCGAATTCGACGGTATTGAATTCTATTTTGCCTGGCCTGGTCCGGGACGAGACAGCTGGCTGTCGTTAGATACAGAAACCGGAGACTTGCTGTATGAAAGCACAGACAGAGGCTGGATTGCCTATTTCAATGATTTGCACAAGGGCCGCAACACAGGTGCACTATGGGCTTGGGTCATTGATATCTTTGCTGCGTTTGTCATTATTTTCAGCATCACTGGGTTACAACTGCTAATAAAGCAAGCGCCACATAAGTCTTCAACGTGGCCGATTACGGCTTTGGGGATCCTTGCTCCGGTTGTCATTCTGTTACTCTTTGTGCATTAGGGGTACCAGTGATGACCGAAAACCAAAAAGCCCTATTCGCCTTTGTGTTGTGTGCAATCTACGTTGTTTGGGTAGCGCGCTTACTATGGCGATACTATGCCCCCAAATGGAAAAAGCGCCACTTTGAACAAGATACCGTGCTCATTGCATACGCAAGCCAAACAGGCACTGCGCGCCGCCTAGCAGAAAAGAAAGCCGCCACTATTGGTAAAAAGCAAAACGTTACTTTGTTGTCGTTAGCCGATTTAAGCGTCAGTAATTTGAGCAATGTCTCCAAAGCCTGGTTTATTGTGAGTACCTATGGCAATGGCGAACCACCCGATAGCGGTCGAAAATTTGCCAGAGATATACAAAACCAGCAACTCCCGCCAACTCTTTTGCAACGGCTCGAATATGGCGTCATCGCACTTGGTGATAGCCGTTACCCGCATTTTTGTGCCTTTGGTGAGAACTTGTACGATTGGTTAAAAAACTTTGGTGCAATCCCATTTCAAGCCATTGAAAGAGTTGATCAGTCGAATCCCCACCGCAGCGATGTTACAGAAGTAAACCAGTGTCGTATCGTCAACCGCGAACAACTCAATGAGGGAAAGGGAAGAGAGTTATATATGGTAGAACTCGCCCCTGTTGACGAACCTTGCACCTGGGAAGCTGGCGACATTGTCGACATAGAGCCTCAAAATAGCCTTCAGGATATTCAACGCTGGTTAGGCGCGCACCAACTCGACGGAGAGTTACCAATGTCAGGCTCAACTAACCAAACACTGGCGACCTTAATTAAACACCGTCAATTGCATAAGCTCGACACCAACAGAGATGTTCAAGAGCAAGTGCTGAACCTGCCCTACTTACCTGTTCGCAGCTATAGTATTGCTTCCGTCGAACAAGAGCCGACACACAGTAACCCACACATTAAGCTTATTGTGCGCAAACAGTATCGCGAAGATGGACATCCCGGGCTAGGGTCTGGTTGGTTAACCACATTTGCCACTGCCGAGGATATGTTTGCAGTGCATATTAAACCTAATGCAAGCTGTCATATTGCCATTGACGAAGCACCAATCATTTTAATTGGTGCGGGTAGTGGTATAGCGGGAATACGTGCTCAAGCATTCAAACGGTTAATGAGTAACAGTCGTGCTGCCATTTGGATAATGTATGGTGAACGATCTCCAAGTGAAGATAACGTGATCGACAAGCTACTTCCCGACACGTTAAAACATGACAAGCGTTTGCGTATTGATACCGTGTATTCAAGAGGAGACCGCCCCGCCTATGTACAAACATTGCTCCTTCGAAACGCTCAAAACATTCAACAAATGGTTGAAGCAGGCGCGCACATTTATGTCTGTGGCAGTTATCAAGGCATGGGGCAAGATGTGCATCAAGCATTAATCGATGTGTTAAGTGCCGACAACATACAACAACTTATCGACACTCATCGCTATCACAGAGATGTGTATTAACTTAAAACGCCCATAGAATTGGGCGTTTTTACAATATTTTTTGCTATAAAAATCGCCAATGAAAGGCGATTAGGCTTGAAGTTTAAAATCTAACTGTACGAGCTGACTGGTTGCCACTGTGGGCTTACCATTTTCAAACTTAGGCGCATAACGCCAGCCTTTCAACGCTTCTTCTGACTCACGTTCAAACTTTTTCCCGCCAGAAGACTCAAGCACCCGGACATTCTCAACAAACCCCGACTCTGAAATATCAAACTCCATTTTTACCCAACCTTCTTTACCTGAGCGGGCGTAATCAATGGGGTACTTGGGCTCTTTTCGATACAAAGGCGTGGGCGTAATATCGTCTTTCCAAGGAGTCATTTGCCCGATTGCCACGCAATGTGCTGTGGCATTCTCGCTATCGCCCTCGTCCTCATATAAGCTCACTAACCGCGCATGGGCAGCCAGCTCCCAAGGATGAGAAAACGACAGGTTTTCATCCAAAATACTCACTACGGCATTAAACCCTTCGATTGCCTGATTTTTGCGCCCTTTAGATTGGTATAAGGCCGCTAGAATAAACTGCATTTCTAACGATTGCGCCGTTTCTTTGCCGTACTCTTCGTCAACCTTGGCTTGTGCCTCTTCGACGAAATCGATAGCCCGCCCAAGTGAAAACGGAATGGTACCGATAGACAGCAATGTTTTAGCCGTATTGTAGTAAATCCCCGTTGCTAGCTCAGGGTTTGCTTCGATCACATCATTGGCGTTGAAGAAGAGCTTTTTAAGCGCTCTGTGTTGGCGGTCAGTTCTGTCTTTAAAGCGATATCCCGCGTCTTCTAGCATCGACAGTACGGTAAGTTGGAGTGTGATAAATTCAACCGACTCCTCGCCATACTCATCATCGTAGATATCTTCAACGTCCATAAACACATCATAGGCCAACTCGTACTGTTTGCTCTCTGACAGCATATTGGCGTAAGTAAGAGCCAAGTTGGTGCTATTCGTCGAAGAGGCACCAAACTTTTGCGCGCCTAATTCATAAGCTTGCTTAGCCAGTGGCAATGCTTTATCCAAGTCCTTTTCTGCATACGCAGCTTGAAACGCGTGATAAACACTAGAAAAATCCGCTTGAGCAAATGACGCAGAAGAGAGAGTTAGGCCAGTTGCTAATAAGAGGTGAAGAGAAAGTTTGTTCATTGATTCCTTCCAATGCAATTTTGAAAATTTTGAATTTGCCCCATTTAATCCGTTAACACTAGCACAAAAAAAAACCCTGAAACAAGTTCAGGGTTTTGCATTTTTGCGTCACTGTAGGTCTTTAAGAAGACAATTCCGCAGCTAATCTGTCGCTGGTTTGCTTTTCAGACTCAACAAACTTTTTCCATTGTTGGGCCATACCACGACTCGACTTATGCTTTTCTGCTTCCGCTAACTCGTTCAGCGCTAGGGCGTATTGCTTCTTGTTGTAGAACGCCATGCCTTTCACCAAGTGCGTTACACCTGGGTTACGCAGTTCGCCTTTCTCTAGTGCGCGATCAGAAGCTTGAATGGCATCATCCCATCGTTCTAGGTTCAAGAAGATTTGTGCTAACTGTGCATCAAGCTCGCCGTCTTCTGACAATTCAGCCGCTGCCATCATAGCTGGCACTGCCTTGTTTTGTTCTTTGGCTAAGGTCCAGCTTTGGCCTAAGAACTTCAAGTTGCGCAAGTTGCGTTCGAGAACACCGTCTTTCATTGCTTGTTCCATCAACAAGGCGCCTTTGTAAGGAGCTTTGTGATAGTAATAAAGCTGAGCGAGGTTAAAGATATCCGCTGCAGACTCTACAAAGCCTTGCTGATAAGCCGTTTCCATCATGGCTAACTGCTTTTTCTCTTCACCAAGCTCACCGTACATACCTGCAAGTTGGATCCAATACTTAGGCTCGTTGTACAACTGCACCATCTTGATCAGTACGTCGCGTACTTTTTCTGGCTGCTTCAGTTCATAATAAATCGCACGTTGCAGAATCAACCATCCTTCGTCAGGCAACATGCCTTCCTCTTCGTGACCTTTAATGGCCGCTGTGATGTTCTTTTCTGCTTCTTCGTACTGCTTATTCTGATAATACGCTTGTGCTTTTATCACTAAGTTCTTGGGGGGCACTTTGCCAGTATTTAGGCCGTCCCAGCGGTCTAAGAACTTAATCGCATCGGCGTAGTTACCTTGCATCAAATGAAGCTGAGCCAAGCTAAACAAGGTGCTCATTTCAAATGATTCAGGGATAGGCTGTTGCGCCACCACTTGCTCAAAAGATGCAAGGGCATTGTCGTATTGCTCAGCGTTGTAGTAGATAAACCCGTAAAAGTTGTACATCATGGCTAGCTCATAACTATTCATTGAGCTGGCTTTGTCTTTCACGTCATCGAGGATCTCAATAGCCCCAGGGATGTTATCGGCATCCGCTTGAGCCTGAGCGCGAGCAAGCTGCTCATACACTTTTGAACGCAAAGCTGGCGTACGGCGAGTTTTCTTCTCACTGGCTTTTTCTTGGGCCTGAACTTCAGGCGAAAATGCCGCAGAGACTAACACGCCTTGTACACTGACTGATGCGAGTGTCAACGCTGCTAACAGGTGTTTTGATAGTCTTAGTTTCATACTTTCATTACCCGTCGATTTGGAAAGTGATACGGTTTTGAACGCCTGATACTTCAGTCGGTTCACCATTCACCACACGAGGTTTGTATTTAAACTTAAGTGCTGCATCAATAGCGGCCTGTTCAAAAATACCTTCAGGGCTGGCTTCAACAACAATCGGGTCACGCACTGCACCCTGTTTGTTTACCGTAAATTCAACAATCACGAAACCTTCAATACCACGCTGTAACGCACGACGTGGATACACAGGTGCAACCTTAACGATTGGCAAGTATTCGCCATCTCCCGACTCTAGCGCTAAGCCGCCATCGAGTGATACGTCATTACCCACATCTGATGAAAAGTCCATGCTAGTGCCAGAGGCATCTGGCGACGGCGAGTCCATCTGAGGTTGCTCCATTTGTGGAGGCTGTTGTTCTGGCTTAGGTGGCTTCTTAGGTTTACGATCTTTCTTCTCAACCGTCTCTTCCTGTTTCACCCGCACAAAGTCAAGAACGCTTCCTTTAGGCGGCTCAGTGAGTGCACTGCCGCCCATTTGTATTAACGATTGCATCAGGAAGAACAACCCTAGGGTTATTGCTGCTGATGCAATGATTGCGATGAGAAATCGTGGCATAGCTTACTGCTCTTGCGCTGCAATCGATACGTCGTACACACCAGCGGCACGTGACGCGTCCATTACTTTGATCAATGTTTCTGTAGTCGACTTTTTATCAGCCTGAATCACTACAGTGCCCTGTGGGTTTTCAGCGTGCAAACGCTCAATGTTTGCCTGAACCGCACGTACATCGATGCGACGCTTGTTGATCCAAATCTCACCTTTGTCCGAAATCGCGATCAAAATATTCGCGCGATCCTTCTGCACGGCGGTGGCCGCTTCCGGACGGTTTACATCAATACCCGCTTCTTTTACAAAAGACGCCGTTACGATGAAGAAGATCAACATGATGAATACCACGTCGAGCATCGGTGTCATATCGATGTTCGCTTCTTCTTCGTCTACCAGGTTTTGAAAATGCTGCTTCATAATAAGTACCTTACCTTAACGCCTAAGCATTAACGTTGAATTGTCAGTGCATCTTCGAGATGCGTTCGCTCAGATTTCACCATGCGGTTTAACCAAGTAGAGGCAAATACTCCAGAGAGTGCGCCAACCATACCGGCCATGGTGGGGATTGTGGCTTTCGAGACACCCGATGCCATCGAACGAGCATTACCTGAACCTGAAATAGCCATTACGTCAAAAACTTCTATCATCCCGGTTACCGTTCCCATCAAACCCAGTAGCGGACAGAGTGCTACCAAAGCTTGAATAATTGGGATACTGCCGTTGAGTTGCATCGTCAGGTTAGAAATCACCTTTTGACGAATTTGCTCAGCGTTCCAAGACGAGCGGTCGTTTCTGGCTTTCCAGTCAGCAACCGCTTGCTTCTTAAAGTTCTTGTGCCAAATCAGCAAGTACAGCGCGCGTTCGAGGATCAAAAGCCACATGACGAATATCAGCAAACCGATGACCAGGAGTACCTGGCCTCCGGTTTCTGTAAAGTCGCGAATTGCTTCGAGAAACTCGATCATGATAATTAGCCTTTCTCAGCGCGCTCAGCAATTACACCTGCCGCTTGTTCTTGCAGAATGTAAACAATGTTTTTGCTACGTGTATTCAGCATGGCGTAAAGCAAGGTTGTAGGGATAGCAACAACCAAACCAAGTACTGTTGTTACCAATGCAGTAGAGATACCACCAGCCATCAGTTTAGGGTCACCTGTACCGAACAAAGTAATGGCTTGGAAGGTGTTAATCATACCCGTTACTGTACCTAGTAGACCCATTAGCGGAGCCACAACAGAGATAATCTTAATGATGGTCAGGTTACGGCCTAATTTAGGTACTTCTGCCAAAATCGCTTCTGTTAGGTGAAGTTCAAGTGCTTCGGTATCCGCTTGAGGATATTTCTCTTTCACTTTCAATACACGACCAAGAGGGTTGTTTTCTTTTACTTCAGAAGACTTAAGCTGACCATTTACTTTCACGCGGATAAGCGTCAATGTCACCAAACGTTCGATTGAAAGTAGCAAACCAAATGCACCTACAATCAGGATGATGTAACCAACCACACCACCTTGCTCAACACGCTCTTTCAACGTAGGCGCTTGCACCAACAAACCTAGGATTGAACCACCTGTAGGGTCAACACCAAACTGTACCAATTCACCGTTTGAGCCTTGAAGCTCTGCCGCTGACTCGCCGTAACGACCTGGAGGTTGACGAAGTAACTCAGCAACCGTGCCGGTTACACCGTTGTAATCAAGGTATTTGCCGTCAGCAACCAAAGCGAATGGACCAACACGTACCACTTCTTTGCTTACTTTCGCACCGCCCGCTTCAACAACGTCGGTAGTGAACTTAGTCACTTTGCCTGACTCAGTCATTTCGCGCTGCATTTCGAACCATACTTGCTCAATCTCTTCGATTGACGCTAGCTTAGAGCTTTTACCCATGGCTTGTGCCATTTCGTCTAGGAACGCAGAGCGACCAGAGATTTGTGCAGAAACCATTGAGTTGTAGAATTTGTTTTTAGTGTCGCCAGCCACTTGCTGAAGTACACCAAACAACTCTTTCAATGAACCTAGACGGTTTTCAAGGGCACCGTTTAAGTCAGCCAGTTTAAATTCGTTTTCTTCGAACTGAGTTTCTAAACGCTCAGACGTTTTCAACATGTTGTCGCGTGTTTGTTCAGTTTCTTTCAAAATGCGGTCTTGTTCTGAACGCTTTTGAACGAACTCAGCTTCACGGGCTTTGTTTTGTTGTGTTTGCGCAAACTTGCCTTCTTCTAGTTGCTTAAGCAACGCATCTAGGTCAAGGGCGCGGTCGTTTTGTGCCAGAGCACCGAAGCTCAATGATGCAGCAGCCAGACCAGCGGCGATAAATTTAATCGATTTAAACATGTCTCATTAACCTCTTAGTCTGTAATCGCAACTGGTAGCATTAGCAAATCAGGTGCAAGCTGCTTCTTCGCCATACGCAAACCTTTGGTTATTTGCGTGCGGTAGCTGCTGTCTAGCTCTTCCCACTGACGAGTTTGCTTGTTCCAAACACCTTGACGGCTTGCATCACGAGTTTGATAAATCAAAGCAGTACGACCAAGACGCAAGAACTCAACGTCGCGCTCTTGTCCGTCAATAGTGTGAATACCAGAGTAAGCTTCTAGTGTGCGACCGTAGTCCATTTCTACTTGGTACGCTTCCATCACACGACGGAATTTCTCAGAGGCCGCTACGTCTGCGCGATCCATCATGATTTTAAGGTCTGTAATACGGTTCTCACGTTCTTCAGGTAAGAAAGGTACGTCCAAAGCAATGAACTGCTCTAGGCCGTCAATCATGCGCATCATCAATGGCGTAATTTGACGCTCGATAACCGATACTTCGTCAATCGCTGCGTTTAGGTCAGCCATTTCTTGTTCTTGGTTAGCAATCTGTTTACGCAACTGTGTGTTGTAAACTTCAAGACCCTCGATTTCCTTATTCAGGGTTTTAAACGCTTGAAGTTTGCTATCAATTTGATCAGTGATTTTATTGATTTTTGACTGTGAATCCGCAGCAGATTGGTTGATCTCGCTGGCGGTTTTGACTACGGGCTCTAGCGCCTTGTCATCCTGGGCTAGCGCAGCTGCTGAAAGCATCGCTGTAGACACCAGTAACATGTTGAAAAGCTTCATACATTCAAACCTTTTTATTGAAAGAAATCGGTATTGCCGACCACTAAAAAACTGCGCGTAGGATAGGAGTTTTCTATGACAGTTTTATTACATAACTGTCATATTCGATGGTTCTTGTCACAATTGGCGGCTGTACAAAGTGCAAACAATGATGAGATTGGGTTGGTAGTGTGCAAAGCGCTACCACGCTGGATTCCCGCAAAGCGCGAGTGCATGGGCATTACAGGAATACTGCTGTATTTTTTTAGGTCGTTACCTTGAGTGAGAACACAAAAAGTGAAGTGAATTGTGACATTTCTATGAAATTATTCACTGTGCCGAAGTAGGCATGGATGAGAACAAAGGTTGCGAGCGCTTATTGATAAGCAACTCGCAATATATACCGCTTTTTATCTGTAAAGGTCGACGTGTGTTATGACAAGGTCGCTAACGCTTTACCCGAATATTCTTCTAACTCGTCCATGCGGTTGTTTTTGATCTTGTTGGCCCAGTTAGGGTCTTGCAACAATGCACGGCCCACCGCGACTAAATCAAATTCACCGGCATCAAGTCTGGTCAGCAAATCGTCGACAGCGCGCGTTCCAGAATCTTGCCCTTTAAAGGCGCCGAAGAAATCATCATTTAAACCCACAGACCCTACCGTAATGGTAGGCTTGCCCGTAATTTTTTTGGTCCACCCTGCTAGGTTCAATTCACTGCCTTCAAATTCGTTTTCCCAATAACGGCGTTGAGAACAATGGAATATGTCGACACCCGCTTCACTTAACGGCATCAAGAAAGCTTCAAGCTCTTGTGGCGTGGTTGCCAAGCGCGCGGTGTAGTCTTGCTGTTTCCACTGTGAGTAACGCAATACAATGGGGAAGTCAGGTGATGTCGCGGCGCGAATGGCTTTGATAATTTCAACCGCAAAACGCCCGCGGTTTTCCATACTGCCGCCCCAGCTATCAGTACGTTGGTTAGTACCTTCCCAGAAAAACTGATCGATCAGGTAGCCGTGAGCACCGTGAATTTCAATGCCGTCCATACCAATTGCTTTAGCATCAACAGCGGCTTGAGCGAAAGCTGCAATAACCGCTTCAATGTGCTCAACAGACATAGGTTCAGCACCTTGTTTACCGGGCTTGAACAAACCTGAAGGGCCAGCGCTAGGTAACTCAGGGAAAGGGGCTTTGTCAGCAACGCGAGCCATGCCCACATGCCATAACTGAGGCATGATTTTGCCACCAACACTGTGTACTTCATCAACCACATGCTTCCAACCCGCTAACGCCGCTTCGCCATGAAAAAGCGGAATGTTGGCGTCCATTGTCGCGACTTTGTCGTTCACTGTGGTGCCTTCAGTGATAATCAGGCCAGTGCCGCCTTCGGCACGCCTTTTGTAATAACCCGCCACATCAGAAGTGGGTACACCGTTGGGCGAAAATTGGCGCGTCATTGGGGCCATCACAATACGGTTTTCCAAAGTTAGCTTGTCACTTTGATACGGCGTAAATAGAGAAGTATTAGCCATTGTATTCCCTTTGTTATAAACAGTTGGGTAGAGAGGAAAAGGAAAATACTAATGAGCCGAAAAGGGATGTCAATTTGATAATGCTGATAGTGCGTTATAACTACCATTAACTCAGACAAAAAAGGCTCCCGAGGGCTGTCTCTTGATCACAAGTCAGCCTCAAGAGAACGGGCCAAATCGTAACCTTCAAGGATGGTTTGTAGTTTGAACCATCCTTCCCATAGGGCTTTTATTGACGCCTTGCCT